>NZ_JAFIMU010000007.1:622500-933750 GCF_017302985.1 Corallococcus macrosporus | reverse complement strand
CGCCCACCACCGCCACGCCGCCCGTGGCGAACGCCGCGATGCGCTGGTTGCGGTAGGCCTTCACGGCGCGGTCCAGCTCCGCCTGCCGCTGGCGCTCGCTCTCATCCTGCGCGCGCCGGGCCGCGGCCTGCTCCTCGTCCGCCTTCTGCCGCGCGGCCTCCGCCTCGGCCTCCAGGCGCTTCCGGTCCGCGTCCGCCGCCGCCTGCGCCTGGTCCTCGCGGTCCAGCTGCACGCGCAGCCGGTCGATGGCGCGCGTGCTGTTCTTCAGCAGGGTGGGGTCGGTGTCCTCGCTGTTGGACGTGACGTACTGACGGTAGAAGTCCATCGCCTCGCGGGGCTCGCCCGCGTACTCCAGCGCCACGGCGATGTTGTAGACGAGCCGCGGGTGCGGCTGGGCCTCGTTGGCCTGCTTCAGCACCTCCGCCGCCTCGCGGTACTTGCGCGCGTCATAGAGGCGCTTGCCCTCCTTCAGCAGGGCCTGGACGTTGACCTTGGAGCCACCCCGCTGCGCCAGGGCGGAGCCCGGCGACAACGCAAGCGCCAGCGACAACACGAAAACCAGTCTCATGGGGCGGGGAGCCTAGCGCCGAACATTCCGGCCGTCGAAGCGCTGGCCCCCCTAAAAAAGCACCGGGGCCACCCCCACCCCCGTCAGCGACAGGGGAGGAAGCGGCCCCGGAAGGCCTTCCCAGGCGTCAGCCGGCGATCAGCCGTCCAGGCGCGCGATGAGCAGCTTGCGCTGGAGCATCAGGGCCTCGGGGGCCTTGGTGCCCAGCTGCTCGAAGAAGACCTCCTGGCTCTTGAGCTCGGACTTCCACTCGTCCTCCTTGATGGAGGTGGCCTCCTGGATGGCCTCTTCGGACAGGTCCAGGCCCTTGAGGTTCAGGCCGTTGTCCTGGCGCGGCACCCAGCCCAGCAGCGTCTCCTGCGTGGGGACGCGGCCGTGGACGCGGTTCACGATCCACTCGAGGACGCGCATGTTCTCACCGAAGCCCGGCCAGATGAACTTGCCGTTCTTGTCCTGGCGGAACCAGTTGACCTGGAAGATCTTCGGCAGCTGCGGGATGGACTTCTGCATGTCCAGCCAGTGCTGGAGGTAGTCACCCATGTGGTAGCCGCAGAAGGGCAGCATGGCCATGGGGTCGCGGCGCACGACGCCCACCTTGCCGGTGGCCGCCGCCGTCGTCTCCGAGCCCATGGTGGCGCCCAGGAACACGCCGTGGGTCCAGTTGAAGGCCTGGATGACCAGCGGGACCGTGTTGGAGCGGCGGCCGCCGAAGATGAGCGCGCTGATGGGAACGCCCTGGGGGTCGTTCGCCTTGCCGGACAGCACCGGGTTGTTGCTCATGGGCGCGGTGAAGCGGCTGTTCGGGTGCGCCGCCTTCTCCGTGCTGCCCTTCTTCCAGGGCTTGCCCTGCCAGTCGATGAGCTCTTCCGGGACCTCGCCGTCCTTGCCCTCCCACCAGACGTCGCCGTCGGGCGTGAGCGCCACGTTCGTGAAGAGCGTGTCCTTCGCGATGGTCTCCATCGCGTTGGGGTTGGTCTTGTAGTTGGTGCCCGGCACCACGCCGAAGTAGCCGGCCTCCGGGTTGATGGCGTACAGGCGGCCATCCGGACCCGGGCGCATCCACGCGATGTCGTCGCCGACGGTTTCAATCTTCCAGCCCGCGTACTCCTTGGGCGGGATCATCATGGCGAAGTTCGTCTTGCCGCACGCGGACGGGAAGGCCGCGGCGATGTACGTCGTCTCACCCTTGGGAGAGGTGACGCCCAGGATGAGCATGTGCTCCGCGAGCCAGCCCTCCTCACGGCCCAGGTAGCTGCCGATGCGCAGCGCGAGGCACTTCTTGCCCAGCAGCACGTTGCCGCCATAGCCGGAGCCGAAGCTCCAGATGGTGTTGTCCTGGGGGAAGTGGCAGATGTAGCGGCGGTCCGGGTTCACGTCGCCCGTGGAGTGCAGGCCGCGGTTGAAGTCGTCGCTGTCGCCCAGCATGTCCAGCGCGGCCTTCCCCATGCGGGTCATGATCCGCATGTTGAGGACCACGTAGTCGCTGTCCGTCAGCTCCACGCCAATCTTCGTGGACGGGCCACCCAGCGGGCCCATGGCGTAGGGCACCACGTACATGGTGCGGCCCTTCATGCAGCCCTCGAACAACTGGGAGAGCTTCGTGTAGGCGGCCTCCGGCTCCATCCAGTTGTTGGTGGGGCCCGCGTCCGTCTTGTTGGGCGTACAGATGAACGTGAGGTGCTCGACGCGCGCCACGTCGTTGGGGTTGGAGCGGTGCAGATAGCAGCCGGGGCGCTTCTGGGGGTTGAGCGGGATGAGCGTGCCGTCCTTCACGGCCTGCTCCGTGAGGCGCTGCTTCTCCGCCTCCGAGCCGTCACACCAGACGATGCGGTCCGGCTGGGTCATCGCGGCCATCTTGGCCACCCAGGCCAGCAGCGTGGGGTTCTTCGTGGGCGCCTGCTCGGTGGCGGCGGCCGCTTGCGTCGAAGCCATGGAGGTCTCCTCGGGGTGTCTCATGCGTGGGGTGTCCCGCGTTCCCGCTTCTGTGCGAGGGGGGGAAACCCTACAGCGGAAGGAACACCAAACCTTCTGGACCGGGGCCCCAAAAGCAACCGACGTCGGGCAGTCAACCGGACTTTCGACCGCTCTGGCCTAATTCCACTTATCAGCGCCCGGTCGCCCATCAGTAAACGGCGCGGTGCGGCACGCACTGTCAACGCGTCATGGCGTGCCCAACTTGAGAGGGACGCACCTACGCCATGTCCATTGCCCTCGTCCTGGCCGTCATTGTCGTCGCGTTGGTCCTGTTTTCCTTGGATTCAATCCCCATCGAGTTCACCTCGCTGGGGGTGGTGTGCCTCCTGGCGCTGTCCGGGGTGCTGACGCCGGCGCAGGCGTTCGAGGGTTTCAGCAACGACACGGTCATCTTCATCTTCACCCTGCTGGCGATGACGCAGGGGCTCGCCGCCACGGGCGTGGTGCAGGTGGTGGGGCAGCGGATGGCGTTCTTCGCGCGCTTCGGCCCCCAGGTGTTCGTGTTGGCGATGATGGGCGTGGTGGCGTTCTTCTCCGCGTTCATCTCCAACACGGTGACGACGGCGGCCTTCCTGCCGGTGGCCATTGGCGCCGCGCAGCGGGCGAAGGTGCCGCGCAGCAAGGTGCTGCTGCCGCTGGCGTACGCGTCCATGCTGGGCGGCACGGTGCTCTTGTTCGGCACGTCCACGAACCTGGTGGTGTCCGCGGCGCTGAAGCGGCAGGGGATGGCGCCCATTGGCGTGACGGAGCTGGCCCCGGTGGGGCTGCCGGTGGTGCTCATCGGCATCGCGGTGGTGGTGCTGCTGGGGCGGCGGCTGTTGCCCGCGCGCGAGGGCAAGCCGGGCACGGAGGGCTTCGCGCTGCGCGAGTACCTCACGGAGGCCGTGGTGCCCGGGGACTCGAGCTACGTGGGCAAGCCCCTGGCGGAGCTGACGGAAGGGCTGGGCCTGCGCGTGATTGGCGTGGTGCTGGGCGGCGAGACGCTCAACGCGAAGCCGGCATACGTGCTGACGGGCGAGGAGCGGCTGCTGGTGGAGGGCCGGCGCGAGGACATCCTGCGGGTGAAGGATCTGCGGGGGCTGGCGCTGCGGCCGGACGTGCGGCTGTCGGACGCGGAGCTGGAGGGGCCGGAGTCGATGCTCGCGGAGGTGGGCGTTCCCCCTGGCAGTCCGCTGGTGGGGCGCAGCCTGCGGGAGACGCTGTTCGTGGAGCGCTTCGGGCTGGTGGCGCTGGGGCTGCACCGCCGGCCCGGCATCCAGCGGCTCACGAAGTTGCAGCTGTTGGGACGCGCGCGGGAGGAGCACTCGCTGTCCACGCTGCCCCTGTCCGTGGGGGACGTGCTGCTCTTGCGCGGCCCGCGGCAGAAGGTGGCGGAGCTGGCGCCGGGCCACACGCTGATGGTGCTGGAGGGCCACGAGTACGAGCCGCCGCGCTACGCGAAGGCGCTGCTCGCGGTGGTCATCTTCCTGGGCGCGCTGGCGGCGGGGTCGCTGGACCTGGTGCCGCTGTCCCTGGCGGGGCTCACCGGCATGCTGCTGATGATCGCCACCGGGTGCGTGGATGCGCGCACCGCGTTCCGCGTGGACTGGCGGGTGGTGCTGCTCATCGGGTGCATGATGGCGCTGGGGCTGGCCATGGAGGTGAGCGGCGCGGGGAAGTTCATCGGCGAGCACGTGGCGCGGCTGGGCGCGTACGGCGGGCCGCGCGCGGTGCTGGCGCTGCTGATGGTGCTGACCATCGTGCTGTCCGCGCCCATGAGCAACCAGGCCGCGGCGCTGGTGGTGCTGCCGGTGGCCCTCAACGCGGCGACGCAGCTGGGCGTGGACGTGCGCCCCTTCGCCATGGGCATCACGCTGGCGGCGAGCTGTTCGTTCATCACCCCGCTGGAGCCCAGCTGCGTGCTCGTCTACGGGCCCGGGCACTACCGCTTCACGGACTTCTTCCGGCTGGGCACGCCGCTGACCGCGGTGCTGGTGGTGTTCCTCGTCTTCGCCGTCCCCGGGGTGTGGCCGTTCTAGTGGATGGCCGCGCGCAGCCCCACGTCCGCGAGCACGCGCGACTCCTGCGCGAGGAGGTACTGCAGGCGCGCGTCCACCGACGCCTCGTCGCCGTTGGACGCGGTGACGGCCAGGCGGTGGAAGAGGGACTGGTGGCCGTCCTCGGACTGGGCCAGCTCTCCGTAGAAGCGGGCGAGCGCCGGGTCGGTGAGCCCCTCCGCGAGCAGGGACAGCCGCTCGCACGAGCGCGCCTCGATGATGGCGGCGACGAGCAGGCGGTCCACGCGCCGCTCGGGTGCGGGCGTGCGCACGTGCTTCTGCAGGCCCTGCGCGTACGGGTCGCCGGCGTCCTTGGTGAGGGTGAGGCCGCGCGCGGCCATCAGGTCCAGCACGCGCGCCAGGTGGGCGCTCTCCTCGCGGGCCAGGCGGGCCATCTGCGAGGGCAGGCCCGGCAGGTCCGGGTAGGCCTGGAGCATGGACAGCGCGTTGGCGGCGGCCTTCTTCTCGCAGTGGGCGTGGTCCACCAGCACCGCGTCGAAGTTCGCGAGCGCCAGCGGCAGCCAGCCGGGGTCGGTGGGCGCGTGGAGGATGACGGGGCCCGCTCCGGAGAGGGGGCGGCGGGAGGGTGTGGGGCGGCTGCTCATCGCGGGCGGACTGTAGGGCATCCGCCGGGCGCCGTGCGCGCCGGAGTCACACGCGGCGGGCCGGGCCTGCCTCCTCCCGGGACGTGCGGGCGGCGCGCGGGCTACAGCGGCGGGCGCGTGCCCTCCTTCGCGGCGATGAGGGTGACGACGTAGTCCGTGCCCTCCTGCGCCTCGCTGGCCACGAAGACGGAGCCCGGCCACGCGCGCAGGCCGTTCATCAGGAACGGCGCGCTGTCCGCCGCGCTCCGGTGCACCAGCTCCACGCGGCAGAGCGTGGCGCGGCAGTCCAGCGCCTTCACGCGCGAGCTGGAGGGCAGGTGCTGGCGCAGGGTCTCGTTGAGCGTCTGCGTGGCCCGGCCGCTCCAGTCGTTGTCCACCGGCTCCTCGGCGAAGGCGGTCATCACGCGCGAGTGTGACTGCTCGAAGGACGGGGGCGGCGGGCGCAGGGGCGGCGGCGGAGGCACTGCGTCCGGAGCCTCCGCGCCGTCCTCCTCCGTGGCGCCAGGGGACTGGGCCTGGGGCTGCGCGCGCGGGGCGGAGGGTTGCGCGGCCTGGGTCGCCCACATGCGCATCGCGGTCTGCGCGGCGGCGCGGCGCTCGGCCAGGTTCGCGTCGGTGCTCGCCGCGCTCTTGCGCACCTGGGCCCGCAGGTCCTCCAGCTCCTGTTCCGACGACTGCTGGTGGCTCACGAGCGCGAACAGCACGCCCGCGATGGCGGCGGTGTTGACGAGGGCGAGGATGGTCTGGAGCCGGGAGGACATGGGGCGCTCACGGAAGGCAGAAGGCGGAGAGGAGGAACGGGCCGCGCGAAGGGGAGGAAGGTGAAGCCTTCGCGCGGCCCGCGTCACACGGGACAGGCCCGTGCGTCAGTCAATGGTGAAGCCGCCGATGATGCCGCCCGACTGCAGGCCGCAGCGGAAGACGATGGCGAAGTCCTCCCACACGTAGCGGTCGCCCGTGTTGATGGTCTGCCACGCCATGGGGCCGGCCACCGTGTACGTGGTCGCGCCCAGGTGCGCGCCGTTGCCCACGCCGTTGACCGTGGTCGTCTCGCACCAGCTGTTGTTGCCGTAGATCTGCACCGTCGTCGGGTGGTAGCCGACCGTCCACATGGGCACCGTGGCGATCGCCAGACGCGTCGTCGTACAGTTGTTGACCAGCCCGGAGTAGCTGCTCACGTTGAAGCACGACGCGTCGGACGCATACGCGGCCTTGAACGCGGCGCCCGGGTAGTACTGCCACGCGGCCGCGGTCCCCGCGCTCAACGCCACCACACCGAACGCGCACACCTTCGCCAACGTCTGGAAACGCTTCATTGAACTGCTCCCGTGGGATGCGGCGGTGATTGGGGCCGCCGGGCTCGCGAACGCGCGCGCCGCAAGGCATGGGAGCAAGCGCCATGCCCTCACCAGGGATGACGTGGTTTCAGTTGCTTGCGCGTCTTTTTGGCAATCCCTGTTGTCCCGGGAGCAACGGACAGGTGTTGCCTGTGTGGCTCCGGGGGCTACTCCACCAGCACGAGCCGCTGGGTGCGGCCGGCGTGGTAGCCCACCTTGCGCGCGATGCGGGCGGTGCTCTCGTCGCGCTCGTCCACGCGCAGGGCCAGCCGGGGCAGTGACGACAGCAGGTGCCGGGAAATCTGTCCCAGGCACAGCGTGGCGTGGCCCTGGCGGCGGCGGGACGGGGGCGTGTACATGCCCTCCAGCTCCGCGCCGAACTGCGAGCGGCAGCCGATGTCCACCTTGAACACGAGCTCGCCGCCCTCTTCCAGGACGTAGGTGCGGCGCTGGCGCACGCGCTGGAGGACGCGGGCCTCGTAGTGCGTGGGGTCCTCCGCCAGCGGGTCGCGCTCGAACAGCTCGCGCACGTAGCCCTGGGCCAGGGGCAGCAGGCGGGGCACGTCCTCCTCGCGGGCCAGGCGCAGGGTGGGGTTGGTGAAGGGGCCCAGGTCGTCCGCGGAGACGCTGAACAGCCGCTGGGTGCGCGACAGGCGCGGCTTGCCCTCGCAGAGGCTGCGCACCAGCGCGTCCACGGCGGCCTTGTCCCCCACGGTGGCGCGCAGCTTGAGGCTGGCCGCGAGCGCGTCCGCGATGACGCCCGTGGCGCTGGCGTCGCTGGCGCTGGGGACCACGAGCCCGCCCTCGCCGCCGACGAAGACGGCCGCGGTGAGGACGCCGCTGTCGAAGCGGCCGTGGAAGGCGAAGGCCGCCTGCCGCTCCGGCGCCGCGATGCCGAACTCCTCCAGCAACCCCAAGAGGTAGAGGTTGTGGACGGGATCCTTCGCCAGGAGCGAACGCAGGGCGTCCGTGTGGGAAGGCGCGAGCTGTTCGACGGTGACGGGCATGTCGAGGGGGCGAAGGGGGCTGAACCTTACGCGCAACCCGACCTCACGGGCCAGCGTCCCCCGGCACCGTGAAACGGAATGGGTAGAGCACCGTCGCGGACCCGCCCAGGTGGGGCGCCGGGAAGCGCGCGTCCAGGAGCGAGTCCAGCACGCACGCCTGCACCATGGGGTCCGGGATGGTGCTGGAGACGAGCACGCCCCGGTTCATCTTCCCCTCGGAGCCCTCGCCCTCCACGGTGAAGCGCAGCTTCACTTCTTGTGTGCCCCGGTTGCGTTGTGCGGCGTCCTGGAAACATTGCTGCACGAGCGGAGTCACCGCCTGGACGGCCAGGCGGATGTCCTCCGCGTCGATGCGGCCGGAGGAGGCCTCCACCACCGGCTCCACCGCCTCCACGCGGCGCGGGTCGGGGGCGTCCCAATCCTCGCGGGGAGGGGGGGCCCGGGGGGGCTCGCGCACCGGCGCGGCGGGGCGGGGGAGCGGCGCGGTGGGGGGCTCGGGCCGGGACGGCTCGGAGGGCACGGCCACGCGCGGCGGGAGGACCGGCGGTGGCGCGGCCGGTCCAGAGGGCTCCGGTGCGTCCATGAAGCGCGTCACCCACGCGGCCCCCAGCGTGAGCAGCAGGAACAGCCCCAGGCTCACGGCGGGGATGAGGAGCCAGCGGAGGAGGGTGCGGTTCGAGGACGCCATGGGCCGGGAGCCCGCGTGTCATACCCGCCTCACGGTGGACCGTGAAGCGGGGATGCACGCGAGCGCCCGAGGCTACGGGTACACCTCGCGCCGCGACGTGGGCGTGGGCGTGGGCGGCGTCACCACCGCCCCTTCCGCGCGGATGCGCTGCTTGCGGCTGACGCCCAGCGTGGCGCCGAGCACCGACGCGACGAGCCCCAGCAAGAGCCCCGCGAAGATGCCCCAGAAGACGCGGCCGGAGCGGTCCGCCACCGTCAGCGCGCCCTGCTGCACCTGCTGGCCCACCTGACCGACCTTGCTCTTGGCCTGGTCCACCTGCTGCTCCACGCGGGTGGCCACGTCCTCCGAGTCCTGGCGCGACAGGTTGGTGTTCTGCGCGATGTTGCTCACCAGGAGCTCGCGGTCCATGCGGCCCTGGCGCACGCCCTCGGTGACGATGTCCTTGGTCGCCGCCTCCAGCTGGTTCGCGGTGATGGTGGGCTTCCCCTCCTGCTTCAGCCGCTGGTTCACGGGCCCGAGCGCGTCGTTGGCGTCCAGGCCGAACGCCTTCGCCGCGCCGCCACCCTCCGACACGGCGCCCGCCGCGGCGGAGCCGCCCGCGCTCACCGCCGTCTTGCCCACGTTGAACACCGCGCCCAGCACGTTCGACAGCAGCATGCCCACCAGGAAGACGCCCAGGAGCGTCGTCACGCCCCAGAGCACCGCGCCGTGCAGCGCGCCCCCCGCCTTGTCCACGATGCCGGCGCTGCGCGCGGCCACCATGCCGCCCACGAAGAGCGCGACCAGCGGGACGATGACGCTCCAGATGCCGGTGAAGATGCCCGCGGACTTCGCGCTCCCCGCGTTGGAGGGATCCACTGAAGACAGGCCCAGCGCGAGCCCCAGCGTGTAGAGCAAGATCCAGACGCCGAGCGCGACGAAGGTGCCACCGAAGATGGCCCCCCAGCTCAGCTTGTACGCACTGCCCGGCACCGCTGGGATGACGCCGGCGCGTTCGCTTTCGACAATGGCTGCCATTGGACTCCACCCTCGCTTCCCGTGAGTCGCCTGGCCGCGTGCGGCACGGCCAGGACGTACGTGTCTGGGATGAAGGTGTGCACCAGTGCCGCCGCTTCATTTCACTGCCTCACGGCCGCCCCGTCCGGGAGGGTGGGACGGACGGCCGGGTGAGCCTCAGCGCAGGCCGAGCGCGTCGAGGAGCAGTGCCTCGCGCGCCACCACCGGCGCACGCGGGAGCACGTCCGTGCGGTAGCGCGCGACGAGCGCGGGCAGCGTCACCGGGCCGCCGTCACCCAGGCCGCTCCAGGCGGCGAGCAGCCCCAGGACGTGCTCGGGAGGCCGGCCGCGCGCGCGCAGCTCCGCGAGCGCGAACGCCCCGTCGCGCTTCGCCAGCCGCTTGCCGTCCTCGCCCAGCACCAGCGGCACGTGGAGGAACGCGGGCGCGCCCAGGCCCAGCGCGGCGTAGAGCTGGAGCTGCCGCGGCGTGGAGGGCAGCAGGTCGTCCCCGCGCAGCACGTGGGTGATGCCGCTGGCCGCGTCGTCCACCACCACCGCGAGCTGGTAGCTGGCCACGCCGTCGTTGCGGCGCACCACGAAGTCTCCCACCAGCGCCTGGACGTCCTGGACCTGGGGGCCCATCAACGCGTCCACGAAGCGCACCTCGCCGGGCCGCGCGCGGAAGCGGTACGCGGGGGCGCGCGTGCGGGAGCGCTCGGAGATCTGCCCGGCGGTGAGGTTCGCGCACGTGCCCGGGTAGCGCGGGCCCTCGTCGGACAGGCCGTGGGGGGCGCTCGCCGCGCGGGCGATCTCCGTGCGCGTGCAGAAGCACGGGTAGATGAGCCCCTCGCGCTCGAGCTTCGCCTGGGCCTCGCGGTAGACGCCGTCGCGCTCGCTCTGGACGAGGGGCGTCTCGTCCCAGTCCAGGCCCAGCCAGCGCAGGTCCTCGTAGAGGTCCTGGAGGAACTGGGGGCGGCACCTCGCGCGGTCCAGGTCCTCGATGCGCAGGAGGAACGCGCCGCCCGCGGCCCGGGCCTGGAGCCAGCCCAGGAGCGCGCTTCTCACGTTGCCCAGGTGCATGCGGCCGGTGGGGCTGGGGGCGAAGCGTCCTCGCATCGTGGCCAGAACCATAACTTCCCCGCCCGGCGGGCTGGGAGAGAATGCCCCGTTGCTTCCTTCCGTTCCGTGGGATGTGACTGCCTCCATGCGCTTCCTGCACTGCTCCGACGTCCACATCACCGAGGACTACTTCGCCCTGCCGCTGCGCAAGCTGGGCTGGCGCCGCTGGGTGGCGCTCGTGGAGCTGACGGCGGGAGGCCGGGCGAAGGCCTACCGGAACGCGCAGGCCACGCTCTCCACCATCGCCCGCGAGGCGGGCACGCACGGCGTGGACCACTTCATCCTGTCCGGCGACCTCACCGCCTACGCGCTCGAAGGCGAGTTCCGCGCCGCCCGCGCCGCGCTGGCGCCCCTGGCCCCCACGCCCGCGCGCTGCACCGTCATCCCCGGCAACCACGACGTCTTCACCCCCGGCGCCGCCCGCTCGGGCCGCTTCGCCCAGCACTTCGGGGACCTCTTGGAGAGCGACCTGCCCGAGTACCGCCGCGAGGGCGCGTTCCCCTTCGTGCGGCTGGTGGGCGAGGGCGCCGCGGTGGTGGGGCTGTGCTCCGCGCGCCCGCTGCCCACGCCCGGCCTGTCCTACGGCAGCGTGGGCCCCGCGCAGCTCGAAGGCCTGGCGGCCCTGCTGAAGGACGCCCGCCTGGACGGCCGCGCCATCCTGGTGGTGGTGCACCACGCGCCCCGGAGTTCCGCGAACCACGCGGACGGCTGGCACCACGGGCTGCATGACGCGGACGCGCTGCTGAAGCTGTTGCCGGGGCCGCGCTTCGCGGTGCTCCACGGCCACATCCACCAGCGCTACCACCACCCGGCCACCCCCGAGCGGCCCCACCTGTTCGGCGCGGGCTCCTCCACCCAGGCGGGGAAGGAGGGCTACTGGCTCATCGAGGTCCAGGACGGCGTCGTGGTGGGCGGCACGAAGCACGTGCCGGCGCTGTGACAGTTCCTCCCGGCGGCGGTACAAGGGGCGCACATGACCCCGGCGCCTACGTCCCCACCCGCTGAGTTGTCCCTGGAGGAGTACCGGTTCCTGCGCCAGTTGGGACGTGTCACGGACGACCTCCTGGAGGAGAGCCTCCGCGAGCGTGAGACGCTCACCCAGTGCTTCCGGCGCTGCTTCCCCACGCTGCTGTCGCACCTGGGCGCGCGCGGCATCGCCGTCACCACGCGCGACGAGGAGCTGGTGGAGCAGACGTGGCACGAGGGCGACTGGGGCGGCGGCTTCCCCGGGAGCCTGCTGGCGGGGCCCACGGGCCAGAGCGTCCACGACACGGGCACGCTGCTCACGCAGACGCTGGACGTGGCGGGTTCACCGGTGGGCACGCTGGGCGTGCTCTACGCGGGGCCGCCGGGCGACGCGAACACCACCGCGCGGCGCCTGCGCGCGCTGGACGTGGTGGCGGAGGAGCTGGACACGGTGCTGATGCTGGTCCACACCGCGTCGGAGAAGCACCAGGTCATCCTCCAGTGCAACGAGCACCTGGCCAACCCCGTCTTCGAGGCGGGCATGGACCACGCGGTGCGCACGCTGGCGCAGCGGGTGCGGCTGCCGGGCTTCCTCCTCCTGTACCGCGACGCCGTGCAGCCGCACGTGCTGCACTACCGCACGTACCGGCACGGGCAGTTGGAGTACGAGAGCGGAGAGCAGCCCAGCGCCCCGCTGGAGTCGCTGCTGCACCAGCACGGCACGCGGCTGCTGCACGGGGACGCGGGCGTGCTCAAGCGCCTGTTCGACGGGCGCACCACGGAGGCCGTGCTCATCTCCGCGGCCACGCGCAGCGAGCCGCTGGGCAAGATTGTCGTCTGGAGCAACGAGGGCTTCTCCGCGTACGCGATGGACCTCATCCGCGTGCTGGCCTCCACGCTGAGCCAGCGCCTCCTGGACTACAACCGCGAGCGCATCCACCTGTCGCAGTTCTTCCCCACGGGCGCCATCGACGCGCTGCTGGAGGACCCGGACTACGCGCGGCACCTGCGCGCGCAGGAGCAGGAGGTGGGCATCCTGTTCGCGGACATCAACGGCTTCACCCGCATCTGCGAGCAGGGCTTCGACAGCCCGCGCAGCATCGGCCGCTTCGTGGACGAGTGGAGCGCGCGCGCCGTGGACTGCATCTGGGCGCGCGGCGGGGTGTTCGACAAGATGGTGGGTGACTGCGTCATCGGCCTCTTCGGTCCGCCCTTCTTCCAGACGGACCGCGTGCGCCGCGCGGAGGCCGCCATGCGCGCCGCCATCGACATCCAGGCCTTCACCGCGGAGCTGGGCGCGCGCGAGGAGGTGGCCGCGCTGTGCCAGCGGGTGAAGCTGCCGGGGCTGGGCGTGGCGGTGGGCGTGAACCTGGCCACCGCGAACTGCGGCCTCTTCGGGCCCAACCGCAACTACACCGCGTTCTCCAGCGGCATGAACCAGACCGCGCGCCTGCAGTCCCTGGCGGGCTACCGGGAGACGCTGGTGATGGAGAGCGTGCACGAAGCGCTGAAGCAGTCGCAGGAGCCCTTCGTGCGGAAGCTCCACTTCGGCGGCCTCACGGAGACGCCGGTGAAGAACGTGGCGCAGCCGCTGCGGCACTACCGGCTGGCGCCGTAACCCTCAAGCCAGCAGGTGCGTGCCCGCGTAGCGGCGCGAGAAGTGGATCCACCGCCGCTCGTCCACCTCCACCTGCCACTCGCTGTTGGGCGTGAGCGGCAGGCGCTGCTTGAGGAAGCTCTCCAGGTGGTCCGCCGCCTTGAGGGGCGTGAGCCCCGGCGCGCGGAACGCGATGTGGAGCGTCACGTCCAGCGACGGCGCGACGTCCACCGACGCACAGATGCGCAGCGGGCCCACGCGGCGCTGGTACTGGGTGTCCGATGCCGGCCATGTGGAGGAGCCCTCGGGCTGCGGGAGCGCCTGCTCGAGCCAGTTGTCGGGGATCAGGATGAAGTCGAGCAGGTTGTTGCTCGCCTCTTCCACCGTGCCGTGCTCCTGGATGGAAAGCATTGCCCACCTCCGCCAGAGAAGCCGTTGGGGTTGCGTGGAAGCCGTCTTGAAGAATGTGCCCACGAGCCCATGCCACGCAAGGGCCCATGAACATCCGCTTCCCGCCCACACCTCGTTACGCACGTGCGGGCGGCGCGGACACTAGCGCTCCAGGGTGACACGGCAGGTCGGGTGGTGTGCCGCGCGACCCCGCACGTTGCTCAGGACGCGACGGGAAGGGAGCGGCGGGGCTTGCGCTCCACGGCGGCCTTGAGCTGGCCACAGCCCGCGTCGATGTCGATGCCGCGGCGCTGGCGCACCGTGCTGGGCACACCGTGCGACGTGAGCACGTCCTGGAACGCGCGCACCGCGTCGGGGACGCTGGGCCCGCCGTCGTAGCCCACCGTGGGGTTGAGCGGGATGACGTTCACGTGCGCGTCCATCCCGTGCAAGAGCTGCCCCAGCGTGTGCGCGTGCTCCGCGGTGTCGTTGCGGCCGGAGATGAGCGTCCACTCGAAGAAGATGCGGCGCTTGCGCTTCGCCACGTAGTAGCGGCACGCGTCCATCAACTCCTGGAGCGGCCAGCGGCGGCCCGCGGGCACCAGCGCGGCGCGCTCGGCGTCCGTCGCGCCGTGGAGGCTCACCGCGAGCTGCACCGGGCGCGCCTCGTCCGCCAGCCGGAGGATGCCGGGCACCACGCCTACGGTGGACAGGGTGATGAAGCGCGGCGCCAGCGCCAGGCCCTTGGGGTCCACGAGGATGTCCACCGCGGCCATGGTGTGCTCGTAGTTGTGCAGGGGCTCGCCCATGCCCATGAGCACGATGTTGCGCAAGGCCTCCCCCTGCGCGCGCAGCACGCGGGTGACGTGGAGCACCTGGCCCACGATTTCGCCCGGCGTCAGGTGGCGCGACAGGCCCATCTGTCCGGTGGCGCAGAAGACGCAGCCCATGGCGCACCCGGCCTGCGTGCTCACGCACACGGTGGCGCGGCCCTTGAAGCGCATCAGCACCGTCTCGATGGTCTGCGCGTCGTGCAGGCGCAGGAGCAGCTTGTGGGTGAGCCCGTCGCTGCTGAAGCTCTCATGGTGCGTGGCGAGCACGCCCAGGTGCGCGCGCTCCTTGAGCACGGCCTGGAGGTCCGGGCGCAGGCCCGTCATGTCGTCCAGCGCCGTCACGCCGTCGCGGTACAGGCCCGTCCACACGCGCTCGCGGTACTGGGGGCTGAAGCCCCAGCCGGCGAGCCGCTCATCCAGCGCGGGGCGGGGCAGGTCGTGGAGGTCGAGGGTGGCATCCGGCATGACGGGGCCTGGGATAACACACCCGCCGCTGGCGCACCCAGGGTCGCCGGCCCGGGGAGCGGCCAGGGGAGCAGCCCTCGGAGCACGCGCACGCGTCCAGCGGGTGACACCTCGCGTGCGAGCGTGCCGCGTCGTGCCAATCGTGCAGGGCCTATGGGTCTGGCCATCCAGCAGGAGGAGTTCACCCCGGAGGAGCATGCGCGGTTCGTGGCGCGGCTCGCGGAGAGCCTGGAGGCGCTGCGGCAGGTGCTGCGGCGTCCCGGCTTCGGCGCGGGGCCCGTGACGATGGGCGCGGAGCTGGAGGTGGCGCTGGTGGACGGCGCGGGCTCGCCGCTGCCGGTGAACCAGCAGGTGCTGGCGAAGTCGAAGGACGACCGGCTCACGCTGGAGCTCAACCGCTTCAACATGGAGATGAACCTGCGTCCCTCGCCGCTGGCGGGACGGCCGTTCACGGGGCTCCAGGCCCAATTGGACGACGTGCTGGCGGAGCTCAAGCGCGCGGCGGCGACGGAGGGCGCGCGCGTGGCGGCGGTGGGCATCCTGCCCACGCTGCGGCAGGCGGACCTGGGGAAGAACGCGCTCACCCCGCAGGCGCGCTACCGGGCGCTGTCCACCGCCATCCGCAAGCGGCGCGACGGGCCCTTCCAGGTGGCCATCGCGGGTGACGACACGCTCAACCTCACCTGGGAGGACGTGACGCTGGAGGGGGCCAACACGTCGCTCCAGTTCCACCTGCGCGTGGCCCTGGAGGACTTCGCGCACGTCTACAACGCCGCGCAGCTCGCCACCGCGCCGGTGCTGGCCGCGTGCGGCAACTCGCCGGTGTTCCTGGGCAAGCGGCTGTGGGAGGAGACGCGCGTGGCCCTCTTCCAGCAGGCCACCGACGACCGCAGCGACAGCGACGAGGCCGCGCACCTGCACCCGCGCGTGACGTTCGGCCATGGCTGGGTGCGCGAGGGCCCGCACGAGCTGTTCGCGGAGGCCGTCGCGCTCTACCCGCCGCTGTTGCCGGTGATGGGGCACGAGTCCCCGCTGGAGGTGGTGGCCGCCGGAGGCCTGCCGAAGCTGGAGGAGCTGCGGCTGCACCACGGGACGGTCTGGTCGTGGAACCGGGCCGTCTATGATCCGCAGGGCGAAGGCCACATGCGCATCGAGTTCCGCGCGCTGCCGTCGGGTCCCACGCCGGTGGACATGGTGGCCAACGGCGCGTTCCTGCTGGGGCTGACGCTGGGGCTCGCGGGGCGGGTGGACGCGCTGCTGCCGGCGCTGCCCTTCTGGCAGGCGCGGCGCAACTTCAAGCAGGCGGCGCGCCACGGCCTGGACGCGACGCTGTTGTGGCCGGCGGAGGCGGCGCCCAGCCCCCGGGTGATGCCGGCGGTGGAGCTGGTGAAGCAGCTCTTGCCGGTGGCGCGGCGCGGGCTGGTGGAGGCCGGGGTGGACGCGGCGGAGGCGGATGCGCTCCTGGACATCATCTCCCGGCGGGTGGCGCTCCAGCGGACCGGGGCGCGCTGGCAGCGGGCGGTGCTGGAGCGGCTGGAGGCGCACATGCCCCGCCAGGACGCGCTGGCGGCCATGATGGAGCGCTACCTGGAGCTGT
Organism: Corallococcus macrosporus; assembly: GCF_017302985.1. Taxonomy (NCBI): domain Bacteria; kingdom Pseudomonadati; phylum Myxococcota; class Myxococcia; order Myxococcales; family Myxococcaceae; genus Corallococcus; species Corallococcus macrosporus. Next base: position 917,572 of record NZ_JAFIMU010000007.1, on the reverse strand, counting down.
CCGAGGAGGGGCTGCCGGTGCACACCTGGCCGGTGGATCGCTGAGGGTTCTCCGGAGCCTCGGGGGCCCCGGGTCACCCTGGGGGGCCTTGTCGGGATGGGGCCGTCGCGGTGAATAATCGCGGCATCCTGTCGGTCAGCCTGCGGGGCCACTCGCCTCGCGCTGAAGGGTGCCGTTCCCGTGATTGCTTCCCTGTTCGCTTCGTTCCGCTCCGGCGCTCGCCGGAAGTCCTTCCTCGTGCCCGCGCTGCTGTGCGCGGGCGCACTCACCGCCTGCTCGACCACCCGGGGCCACGCCAATGACCTGGCGGAGAAGGGCCGCTTCGTGGAGGCGGCCGAGGTCTACGTGAAGCTCGTCAACGACGAGCCCAACAACCCGGAGTACCGCGCGTCGCTGGAGGACCTGCGCTGGCGCGGCCTGTCGCAGCTGCTCACCCAGGCGCGGCAGGCGCGCGTGGAGGGGCGGGACGAGGACGCGGAAGTGAACCTGGAGCAGTTCTTCACCTACAAGGCGAAGTGGAACTCCAAGCTGGACGGCGGCATGGAGAGCTCGCTCCTGGAGGAGATGGCGGGCACGCACCGGCACCTGCGCCAGCTCATCATCGACCCGGCGAAGCAGGGCCACGCGCTGACGGCGGAGGCGCGCATGGACCGCAAGCGCACGCTGCTGGGGAACCCGGAGATGGCGCCCATCCGCCGCGACGTGGAGGAGGCGGTGGCGCAGGGCGGCGCGGCGACGTGCGCGAAGCTGAAGCAGTCGCTGTCCGGCGGCGCGCAGCACTGGACGGAGCTGGTGTCGCGCTACTGCGGCCACTACCAGCAGCCGGCGCCCCGCGCGGAGATGTTCCCGGAGGCGCTGGGCGTACCCACGTGGCAGGTGTCCGTGGATGGCATCAGCAACGACGTGGTGCAGTACCTGATGACGCGGCTGTCGGGCGCGTTCGAGGCCTCGCCCTGGTACTCGGAGGCGTCCCAGCGCCACGCGCCCCTCACCATCGCCGGCAGCATGAGCGAGCGGCGCATCAGCGAGCCCGTGCAGTTGACGGCGCCGTGGACGGAGCGCGTGCCGTACACGGACCACGAGGACCGCACCGCGACGGCGGAGGTGCCGTACACGGTGGAGGAGTCCTACGAGGAGAAGGGCGTGATGAAGAAGCGCCTGGTCCAGCAGAAGAAGACGGTGGAGTACAAGACGACGGTGGAGGTGACGAAGTACCGCGACGTGTCGCGCTCCTTCGACTACCGCGCGCAGCGCCGGGGCGTGGAGTACCACTTCGCGGTGGTGGCCCAGGGCATCCTCCAGGAGCGGCACGCGCCGCTGGCAGTGAAGGCGGAGCAGTCCCTGGAGGCCACCGGCATCGAGCACAACATCACCTTCGAGCCCGGCGGCGTGCGCCCGCAGAAGTTCGAGCGCCCCAGCAAGGAGGGCTGGCTGGACGGCCAGCTGCGCGGCTACGAGCAGACCTTCTTCGCGTCGCTCCTGTCGCGCTGGCAGGAGTCGTTCTGCGACGCGCCCTCGTTCGCCCTCGAGGACGCGGCCCGCTGCGCGCGTGGCGGCGCGGAGCTGCCCGCGCCCGCGAAGCAGGCCCTGATGGACACGCTGGGCGACGACGCGGCGCAGGTGCACCGGCTGTTCGTCTGGAACTGAAGGCCCGCGGCCCCGGCGCGAAGGGCGCGTGGCTTCAGCCCTCGTCCTCCGCGCCCTTGCGCAGGCCCAGCATGCGGCGCAGCTCGCGCGCGGACTGGCGGCTCACCTCCACCGCGTGACCCCGCGCCGTGCGCGCCAGGTAGCCGCCCGTCTCCAGCGGCTCCAGCCGTGTCACGTGCGACAGGTTGAGCAGCGCGCGGCGGTGCACCCGGTGGAAGTGCTCCGGGGGCAGCTTGTCCGCCAGTTCGTTCAGCGTGAAGTCGGTGAGGAAGTCGCCCTGCGCGGTGAACACCGTCACCAGCTCGTCCTCCAGCGACGCGTGGGAGATGGCGTCCGGTGACACCAGCACCAGTCCCTGCCGCGTCGGGATGGGCAGCCGCGCGAAGGCGGGCTTCTCTCCGGTGGGCACCGCCGGCTGCGCCACGGGCGCGGACTTCACCCGCGCCGGCAGCCGCGCCCGCGCGCGCTCCAGCGCCTTCTGAAGCCGCGCCGCCTCCACGGGCTTGAGGACGTAGTCCACCGCGCCGTGCTCGAAGGCGTTCACCGCGTGCTCCGCGTGGGCGGTGCAGAAGATGACGTGGGGGCCGCCCTCGGGCAGCAGCGCCATCGCGTCCAGCCCGCTCAGCCCCGGCATGTGGATGTCCAGCAGCACCACGTCCACGCCGCCCGCGCGCACCGCCGCGAGCACCGAGTCCCCATCCACCGCCTCGCCGCAAACGCTCACGTCCGGCAGCGCGGCCAGCAGGCGCGACAGGCGCTTCCTGGCCAGCAGTTCATCGTCGGCGATGAGGACGCGCAGGGGCTCTCTCACGTGAGGACTCCGGGTTGGGGGCCCTGGCGGGGCAGGGTGACGGTGACACGGGTGCGCCCGTCGGCGCTCTCCAGGGACAAGAGGGCGTGGCCGCCGTACGCCAGCGCCAGCCGCCGCTCCACGGTGGGCAGGCCCACGCTGCCCTCGCGCGGGCCCTTGGATGCGCCCGGGTTGTCGATGCTCACCACCACCGCCCCGTCGCGCGCCGTGACCTCGACGGTCAGCAGGCCGCGGTGGCCGGCCGCCGGGCCGTGCTTCACCGCGTTCTCCGCAAGGGGCAAGAGCACCAGCGGCGGCACGGGCACGTCCGCCAGCCCGTCCGCCACGTCCATGCGCAGCTGGAACAGGTCCGGGTCGCGCAGCAGGTGCAGCTCGAAGAGCGTGCGCATCAACTCCAGCTCCTGCGCCAGCGGCCAACTGACGCTGCGCACGCCCGCGAGCACCGAGCGCAGCATCGTGGACAGCCGCAGCACGGCGGCCTCCGCGACGGCGCCGTCCTCGCGGCACCACTCCGCGATGGCGTTGAGCGTGTTGAAGAGGAAGTGCGGATCCAGGTGGCTGCGCAGGGCCAGCAGCTGCGCCTGCTCGGCCTCCCAGGCGAAGCGGGTGGCGCGGGCCCGCTCGCGCGCCAGCGTCTCTTCAAAGCCGATGTCGCGCCCCAGCCCCCAGCCCGCGACGAGGAACAAGCCGCCGCAGATGGCCAGGTTGTACGGCTCCGACAGGAACATGTCCTGCATCAGCGTGACGCGCGGCAGGGCGTAGCCCACCGACAGCACCACGCCGCTGCCCACCGCCGCGTAGAGCAGCAGGCGGATGCCTCCGTGGCTCAGGTCCAGCCCCTCCGGGAACAGCACCCGGTACGACACGGGCGCCACCACGACGCACAGGAGGCACAGCAGCAGGCCAATCCAGAACGCGCGCGGCTCCACGCTCCAGCGCACCTGGGCCGCCAGCAGCGGGAGGGACACCAGGACGATGGGCGCCAGCCGCCACGGCGCGACGAGCGCGCGCAGCGTGGCGCGAACGATGGAGCCTTCCGGCGACGTCTCCTGCATGCGGAAGCGGAAGGCTACACCGTCCCGCCCGCTAGCGCTGGGGGACGGGCGCGGGCATGAGGTCCAGGACGAGCGTCCCGGCGAGGACCGCGGGGAAGAAGACGACGGCGAGCACGAACAGGAGCGGCGAGCGCAGTGAGAACATGGGGGCTTTCTCCGGTGTCCGTGAAACATGCCCACGCACTGTGACACCGCCCCAGGGACCCTTCGGGGAGGGGTGCCCCCGGCCGTCGCGAGTCCGGGGTGAGCGGTCGCTCAGGCGCTCCGGACCGCTCCCGCCGCCTCCTGTCCCAGCGCGTCCGCCAGCCGCGCCGCCTCGCGGAGGCAGTCGTTGACGCCCACGCCCCGGTACGCGTTGCCGGTGAGGTGCAGGCCGGGCCAGCGCTTCAGGCGCTCGTCCATCGCCGCCATCCGCTCCAGGTGGCCCACGGTGTACTGCGGAATCCCGCGCGGCCAGCGGATGACCTCCGTCAATTCCGGCGTCGCGGTGAGGCCCGTCATCGTCTTCAGCTCCTCGCGAGCCAGCGCCGCCAGCGCGTCCTCGTCCCGGGACACCACCTCCGGCCGGCGCGCGCCACCCATCAGGCACGTCAACAGCACCCGCCCGCCCTCCACGCGGAAGGGGAACGTGGTGGAGACGTGGATGGTGCCCAGCATCGCCGTGCCCTCCACCGCCGGCACCAGGAACCCGAACCCGTCCGGCTTCGGCACCGTCCCCGGCGCGAAGCCCAGGTGCACCACCGCGATGGGCGCGTACGGGATGCTGTCCGCGTTTCGCGCCAGCTCCGCGTCCAGCGGGCGCAAGAGCCCCGCCGCCACGTGCGCGGGCACCGCCAGCACCACGTGCGACGCGGTCAGCTCCGCCGGCTGGCCGCGCTGCGTGAAGCGCACCTTCCAGCCGTCCGCCGCGCGCTCCAGCCCCTCCACCTTCGCGTCCGTGCGCACCGCGTCGCCCAGCGCCTTCGCCAGCGCGTCCACCAGCACGCCCAGACCGCCGTCGAACGTGCTCATCTGCCCGGTGAGCGCGGGGCCCGCCGCCGCCGCGCCCGAGGCCTTCGCCTGTCGCGCCGCGCGCTGCGCCCGGATGGCGCCCAGGATGAGGCTGCGGTGCTCCCGCTCCATCTTCACGAGCTGCGGGAACGTGGCCTCCGCGCTCAGTTGCTCCGGGTCCCCCGCGTAGGTGCCCGTCTGCATCGCGTCCAGCAGCACCTGGGTCGCTTCACGTCCCAGGTGGCGCCGGCCCAACTGGGCCAGGGACTCATCCGAACCCGTCGGGTTGCGTCCGCTGAACAGCTCCCCCACCACCCGCAGGCGGGCCGCGAGGGGGAGGATGTCCGATTTCAGGAAGGCCGGCGGTGACGCGGGCAGGGCCCTCAACGCACCGCGTGTGTATACGTAACGGTTTTTTGCCGCCGCATCCGCCGGACGTATGCGCGAAGACACACCGAGCGTCTCCGCCAGCGCACGGGTCGTCGGCTCCCGGTCCAGGAAACTGTTGGGCCCGGCCTCCAACAAGTAGCCCGTGCGGGCGTGGGTCTGAACGTTTCCACCCACGCGCGAAGTCGACTCCAGCACCACGGCAGCCGTGCCGCGAGCCCGCAATCGGTGGGCCAGGGCCAGCCCGGTGATTCCTCCCCCAATGACCGCGACCGTCATGACGTTGCGACTCCTACCCTTGTCCTGGGTTGAGCACCCCTGGGCGCCTTGGTGCGAAGGCAAGACCTTTGCCAAGGAGCGCCACCCGGCGCGTTAATAAAGGCATGCGCTATGTCATCACAGGTGCCAGCCGTGGCATCGGTTTCGAATTCGTTCAGCAATTGCTGCGACGGGGGGAAACCGTGGACGCCGGTGTGCGGGCCCCGGAGCTGGCGCGCCGTCTGGAGCCGCTGCTGCTGGAAGCAGGCAACCGCCTGAGGATCCACCCGCTGGACGTCACCTCCGCGGCGAGCGTCCAGGCGTTCGCGGAGCGTGTCTCCCGCGAGCCGGTGGACGTGCTCATCAACAACGCGGGCGTGTCCGGCCAGTGGGTGGGGCTGCACGAGCTGGACTTCGAGGACCTGGCGCGCACCATCGAGGTGAACGCGCTCGGGCCGCTGCGCATCACCTCCGCGCTCTTGCCCGCGCTGCGGACCGGCGCGGGGCGCAAGGTGGCGCACGTCACGTCGCGCATGGGGTCGCTCTCCAGCAACACGGAGGGCGGCGCGTACGCCTACCGCATGTCCAAGGCCGCGCTGAACATGGGCGTGCGCTCCATGTCCAACGACCTGCGCCGCGAGGGGCTGGCGTGCGTGCTGCTGCATCCGGGTTGGGTGCAGACGGACATGGGCGGGCAGGACGCGCCGCTGCCGCCGGAGGAGTCCGTGCGCGGGATGCTCAGGGTCATCGACAGCATCTCGCTGGAGCACTCCGGCCGGTTCTTCGACTACGAGGGCGCGGAAGTCCCCTGGTAGTGGACGGAAGGGACAGGGCGGGTGTTCCCCGGTGAACACCGGCCCGGCCCCCGGGGGCAGGCAAGCAGCCCTGGGGTGCGAGGCCTTCCCTGGCGCCCGTCTGCCCTCGTCCCCATCTCGTCGCGAGGACGTTCGCGGCGGAGGGGTGGATGGCGTGGCGGCGGTGGTGGCCCGTGGGGTGGGTGGCGGCGTTGCTCGTGGCGTGTGGTTCCGGCACGTCCACGCCGAAGCAGGGACAGGACGCCGTGACGCCGGGCGATGAGCCCCAGACGCCGGTGACGCCTCCGGACGACCAGACACCTCCCAAGGAGACGCCCCCGCCCGACGAGGAGCCGCCTCCCGGCGAGGAACCCCCTCCCGACGAGACGGCCGAGGAGCCGCCCCCGGAGGAGGAGTCCCCGGTGCTGACGGCCTGCGCGCCGGAGCCCGCGGCGGATGCCTCCCTCCCCGACGCCGAGCGCTCCGCCCGGCGCGACTACGCGTGCACCGGCATCGCGCTGGAGGGCTCGCTGGTCTCCACCGCGGGCGCGCCGGTCGCGGACGTCGTGGTGAAGGTAGGGGACGCGCAGGCGCGCACGGACAAGGCCGGCCACTTCCGCTTCCCCGTGCTGCCCCGTCACAACCGGCTGCTCACGGTGGAGGCGGAGGGCTTCCGTCCGGCGGTGGTCGCGGTGGAGCTGCGCCGGGGCCTGACGGAGAAGCGCGTGACGCTGCCTCCGGTGCGCCTGTCGCCGAAGGATGGCGTGCGGATGCTCTTCGCGGGTGACGTGTCGCTGGGCCGGCGCTTCCTGGATCCGGACGACACCACGCCGCGCAACCAGATGCCCCAGGACGACCCGGCGGCGCTCATCCGCGTGTCGGATCCGCTGCCGGGCACGAAGGCCGTCTTCACGCACGTGCGGCCGTACTTCCAGGCGGCGGACTTCCGCGCCGTGAACCTGGAGACGCCGGTGACGGACCAGCCGTCCACGCCCCACGACGAGAAGGCCTACGCGTTCTTCACGCTGCCCGGCTCCATGCCCGCGCTGCCGTGGCTGGGCGTGGACTACGTGAGCCTGGGCAACAACCACGTCTACGACTACCTGGCGCCGGGCCTGGCGGACACGCTGTCGCACGTGGCCGCCACGGGCATGGCCTACAGCGGCGCGGGCCAGAACGAGGACCAGGCCTTCGTCCCGGCGCGCGTGCCGCTGGCGGGCACGAGCTACAGCCTGGTCTCCATGTGCTCCATCACCGGCAGCGCGCATGATCAGCAGTACGTCGCGGGCCCCAACCAGGGCGGCGCGGCGGACGCTCGGAACATGACGCGGGTGTCCGCGCTCCTGGGCGCGGAGCGGGCGCAGGGGCGCGTGCCGGTGGCGGTGCTGCACACCGGCGTCGAGTACAGCGTCCGGCCCTCCACCCCGACGGCGCAGCGGATGCGCGACCTGGTGGACGCGGGCGCGGGGCTGGTCATCGCGCACCACCCGCATATCCCGCAGGGCTTCGCGCGCCACCAAGGCGTGCTGATGGCGCAGTCGCTGGGCAACTTCGCCTTCGACCAGGACCGCATGGAGACGATGGTGGGCCTCATGGCGGAGGTGGAGGCCACGGGCGCGCACGTGGACCGCGCCCGCGCGGTGCCCGTCTACATCGAGGACTACCGCCCCCGGCCCGTCGCGGGCGACCTGGCGGAGGGCTTCCTGCGCAACCTGGCGGAGCTGTCCCGCGAGGGCGGCGTGGAGCTGGTGCCCCAGCCCTCCTGGGGCGAGCTGCTCCCCGAAGGCACCCAGGCCACGGTGAGCGAGCGCACGGTGGACGTGCCGGTGACGGTGGACGCCAACGGCCGCGCCACGGTGGACCTGCGGCCCCTGCGCCACGAGGGCGAATCCGTCGCGGTGGCCCGGCTCACGGGCACGGCGGAGGGCACGGCCGTGAAGCTCAAGGCCGGACGCGACGTGCTGCTGCACGGCGACTTCGAGGACCACGACGTGGACGACGACGCCAACGAGGCGGCGCGCTGGAGCGTGGGGCCGAATGCCGGCTACGTCTGCCAGGACGGGCCGCACCGGGGCGCCGCGGCCCTCTGCCAGCGCCGGGCGTCGGGCGAGCGGAGCGCGGCGGTGAAGCTGGTCAACCGCTTCCGTCCGCCGGGCTTCGCGGAAGGCCCGCCCAACCGCGACCTCACGGCGGTGGCGTGGCTGAAGGGGCAGGGCGGCGGCGCCTTCTCCGCGAAGGTGCAGTACGTGCCCGTGGAGTCCTACACCCTCTTCGGAGAGCAGACGCTGCTGCGCCACGACGGCGGCACCTACGACTGGACGCTGGTGGCGGAGGACCTGAACTTCCCCGCCGACCCGCCTGGCCCGAACCTGTGGAACGCCCCCTGGGCCCTGGACCTGACGCTCAACACCGCGGCGCCGAAGTCCGGCCAGGGCGTGACGGCGGTGGACGACCTGGCGCTGGTGGCCTGGGAGAAGCAGGCCACGGGCGGCACGCTGACCCAGGCGACGCCGCACGCGCGGGACTTCGTGCGCGTGGAGGCCCCGGCGGGCACGTACACGCTGCGCGTCACCTTCCGCGAGCACCGCGTGCCCTGAGCTGGCTCACGGGCTCAAGGGCTCACGGATAGAGCAGCTGCGTCTTCCAGCCCGCGCCGTCGCGCAGGTACAGGTTGCGCTCGTGCAGCCGGCTGGGACGGCTGTGCCAGAACTCGATGCGGTCCGGCACCACGCGGAAGCCGCTCCAGTGCGGCGGGCGCTCCACCGGGCGGCCCTGGAAGCGCGCCTCCACCTCCGCCACGCGCTGCTCCAGCAGCTCGCGCGAGGGCAGCTCCTGGCTCTGGAGGCTGGCCCACGCGCCAATCTGGCTGCCGCGCGCGCGGCTCTGGAAGTACGCGTCGGCCTCCGCGTCCGTCACCTGCTCCACCCGGCCCTCGATGCGCACCTGCTGCTCCAGGGGCTGCCAGAAGAAGCACAGCGCCGCGTACGGGTGCGCCTGGAGCTGGCGCCCCTTGCGGCTGGTGAAGTTGGTGAAGAAGACGAAGCCCCGCGCATCGAAGTCCTTGAGCAGCACCACGCGTGAGCTGGGGCGGCCCTGGTCGTCCACGGACGCCACGACCATGGCGTTGGGGTCCACGGGAATTGCGGCCTTCGCCTGGGCGAAGAGGTCCGCGAAGCGCTGGATGGGGTCGGCAGGAATCGTCGTCACGCGGCGCACCATAGGAAACACGGCTTCCGTGCGCACGTTCGCGGTTGACTCCCTGTCGGGACTCGCACGCAATGGCGGGACTCATGAAGATCCTCTTCATCGCCTCGGAGGTCACCCCCTTCTCGAAGACGGGGGGACTGGGCGACGTGGCCGGGGCCCTGCCCACGGCCCTTGCCGGCCTGGGGCACGACGTGAAGATCGTCACGCCCCGCTACCAGGACGTGCGCAACACCGGACAGTTGCTGCCCACCGGCCAGTCCCTGGTGCTGCGCTTCCCCTTTGGTGAGACGGGCGGCCCCATCCTGTCCGCGCGCCTCACCGAACGCCTGGAGGTCCTCTTCCTGGAGAACGAGGCCTTCTACGGCGGCCGCAAGGGCCTCTACGGCGACGCGGGCGGCGAGTTCCCGGACAACCCCCGCCGCTTCGCCTACCTGTGCGTGGGCGCGCTCCAGGCCGCGCAGCGGCTGCGCTTCTTCCCGGACATCATCCACCTGCACGACTGGCAGACGGGGCTCGTCCCCGTGGCGCTGCGCCGCGGCTTCCAGGAGACGCCGCTCGCGAAGGCGAAGTGCGTCTTCACCATCCACAACCTGGCCTACCAGGGGCACTTCCCCAAGCGGACCATGGAGGACCTGGGGCTGCCGTGGGACCTCTTCACCCCGGAGGGCGTGGAGTTCTACGACCAGCTCAACTTCCTCAAGTCGGGGCTCGTCTACTCCGAGGCGCTCACCACCGTGTCGCCCACCTACGCGCGCGAAATCCAGGCGGCGGAGCAGGGCTACGGGCTGGATGGCCTGCTGCGCCGCCGCTCGCACGCGCTCACCGGCATCCTCAACGGCATCGACGCGCACGAGTGGAACCCCCGCACGGACGCCTGGCTGCCGGCGCGCTACGGCCTGGACGACATGACGGGCAAGGCCGTGTGCAAGCGCGCCCTGCTGGAGCGCTTCGGCCTGCCCACCGAGGGAAACGCGCCGGTGTTCGGCATCGTCAGCCGGCTGGCGTGGCAGAAGGGCGTGGACCTGCTCCTGGAGACGCTGCCCGCGGCGCTCCAGGCGGACCTCAAGTTCGTGGCGGTGGGCAACGGCGAGCCCGGCCTGGAGGATGGCCTCCGGGCGTTGCAGGCCCGCTTCCCGAAGCAGGTGGGGGTGCACATCGGGTTCGACCCGGCGCTGTCACACCTGGTGGAGGCGGGGTCGGACTTCTTCCTCATGCCCAGCCGCTACGAGCCCTGCGGCCTGAACCAGATGTATTCCCTGCGTTACGGAACGGTGCCCATCGTCCGGGCCACGGGCGGGCTGGTGGACACGGTGGAGGGGGGGCTGGACGGCAACGGCATCCTCTTCGAGTCCTTCCACCGCTCGGCGCTCCTGGCCGCCATCCGCCGGGCGCTCTCCCTGTACGCGGACCCCGCACGGCTGGGGGACTTCCAGGTGCGGGGGATGGGGAAGGACTTCTCCTGGGCCGCGTCCGCCCGGAAGTACGAGGCCCTCTTCCACTCCCTGGTGCAGGAATAGTGGGGCCCCCTCCGGATCCGCGCTAAAGTTGCCGCGTGGCGGAAGCTCCGGACCTGGGTGGCTATGAAGTGGTCGGCCGGCTGGCGGTCGGCGGCATGGCCGAGGTGTATCAGGCGCGTGCCCGTGAGACGACGCAGCGCTCCCCGGGCGAGCCCGAGGAAGTCGTCATCAAGCGGCTGCACCCGTCCTTCCGCAACGACCCCGCGTACGTGAAGGCCTTCGTCGACGAGGCGAAGCTCACGGTGCGCCTGCGCAACGCGCACATCGTGCGGACGTTCCGGCTGTTCCGCGCCGGGCCGGACTACCTCATGGTGCAGGAGCTCGTGAGTGGCCGGACGCTGGGCTACATGCAGGAGCTGCTGATCAAGGCGGGCGCCGCGATGCCGCCCGAGTCCGCCTGCTACATCGCGTGGTGCATCCTCAAGGCGCTGGACTACATCCACCGCGCCAAGGTGGGGGAGAACGGCGCCACCATCGTCCACCGCGACGTGAACCCCGCCAACGTGCTGCTGGGCGTCCAGGGCGACGTGAAGCTCACCGACTTCGGCGTGGCGGAGGTGGAGGGGATGATCCGCGGCGACGCCGGCGCGCTGCGCGGCACGCTGCCGTACATGAGCCCGGAGCAGGTGCTGGGGCAGGCCGTGGATGCCCGCACGGACCTGTACGCGGTGGGCGTCATCCTCTGGGAGCTGTGGGGCGGCCGCCGCCTCTTCACCGGAGAGAACGAAGCGCAGCTCATGCACCAGGTGCGGGACGCGCGCGTGCCGCTGTTGTCGTCGCTGGCGCCGGACCTGCCGGACTACGCGGCGCGGGTGGCGCGCAAGGCGCTGTTCGCGGACCGCGCCCGCCGCTTCCAGTCCGCGGCGGAGTTCATCAAGGCGCTGGAGGTGCTGGCGCGCCGCGCGGGCTGGCCCCTGACGGTGGAGGCGCTGCAGCCTCTGTTGGGCGGCTGATGCGCTCGCGCCGGGCGGTGCTCGGGCTGGGGCTGTCCACGGGCCTCTTCCTCCTGTCCGGCTGTCTGGGCGTGGTGCCCTTCCGACCGCGCGCCTACGACGAGGCGGTGCGGGTGGAGGCGGTGGACGTGGCCTTCACACGGGACGGCTCCGGCGCGCTCACGCTGAAGCTCCAGGTGGAGAACCCGTCCTCCGACGCGGCCACGCTCACGCGCGTGGACTTCGACCTGCGCGTGGATGGCCGCCGCGTGGCCACGGGCGAGCAGGTGATGGGCGTGCCCCTGGACGGCAGGGGCCAGGTCCCCCTGGAGGTCCGCTTCCCGTTGGCCGTGGCGCGCGGTGGCAGCCGGCCGGAAGGCGGCGCGCACGCGGTGCGGGTGGAGGGCGGCGTGGTGCTGCGCTTCGGAGGCTCCGAGCGGCGCGCGCCCTTCCGGGACGCGCGCTCGCTGGACATCCCGTGGATGCCGGGCGGCGAGTCCAGCCCGGCGCCCTGAGGCGCTTGCTTCAGTTCTTGGCGTCGGGCGCCGCGCCGGAGTCCGCGGGCGGGCGCGGAGGGCCCTGGCCGTCGTCCTTCGGCGCGGGGACGCCGTCCTTGGGCGCGCCGTCCGCGGTGCCGGGGGCGACGCTCTTGAGGCGGGACATCCGCACGCGGTCGATGCGGGCGCCCTCCTTGGTGGCCACGACGAACTGCCAGCCGTTGTACGTGAAGCGCTCGCCCACGTCGGGCAGGTGGCCCGCGAGCGAGGACAGGTAGCCGCCCAGCGTGTCGAAGTCGCCCTCTGGCAGCGGGAAGCCGAAGAGCTTCGTGAACTGATCCACCTCCATGGCGGCGTCCACCAGCGAGGTGCCGTCGGCCATCTTCTCGACGAGCTTCTCCTCCACCTCGAACTCGTCGCCGATGTCGCCCACGATCTCGCGGAGGATGTCCTCCAGCGTGACGACGCCCATGAAGCCGCCGTACTCGTCGACGACCATGGCCATGTGGATCTTCCGCTTCTGCATGTCGCGCAGGAGGTCGCCCACGGGCTTCATCCACGGCACGAAGTGGGCGGGGCGGATGACGTCCTGCAGGACGATGAGCTCCGGGTGCTGGAGCAGCGGGATGAGGTCGCGCGCGTGCAGCACGCCGACGATGTGGTCCACGTCGTCCTTGTAGACGGGGATGCGCGAGTGGTTCTCCTCCGCCAGGATGCGCAGCACCTCCTCCGGCGGCGTGGTCACGTCCACGGAGATGACGTCCGTGCGGTTGACCATCACGTCGCGGCAGCGCTTGTCGGACAGCTCGAAGATGGAGCGGATGAGCTGCGGGGCGCTCTTGTCCACCTCGTTGCGCGCGGCCTGGGCGGCGAGCAGCTTCTCCAGCTCCTCCAGCGGCGGGGGCGGCGGCTCGAAGCGCAGGGTGCGGCCCATGGTGCGGGCGCCCAGGTTGAGCAGGCCCAGCATCAGGCGCATGGGCGGGTAGAGCACCGCCACCAGCAGGGACACCAGGCCCGACAGCCGCAGGGCCCAGCGCTCCGGGTTGCCGTTGGCCAGGCCGCGCAGCGTCACCTCCATGAGGCTGGCCAGCACGCCCACGAAGAGGGCGCCCGCGCACACCGTGGCGACGGGCACCCAGGTGGCCTCGGCGTAGCGGCTGAAGTCCAGCATGCGCGGCGGGACGAAGGCGCCAATGGCGGCGGCGAGGAAGCCGGACAGCACCATGCCCAGGCGCAGGGCGGTGGCGGCGGGCTCACGGTGCGTCTTGTGACGGAGCACCCGGCGGGCGGCGGTGGTCTTGCTCTCCTCCGCGAGCTCCTGGGCGCGCAGGTCGGACGTCCCGTAGAGCGCGGACTCCGCGGCGGCGACCAGGGACCTCATGAAACAGAGGGCCAGGCAGGCGACCCAGAGGGTCCAGGTAGGCATAGGGGGAGGTTCTTATCCCGTGCTAGAGGGGCATACCACCCTGGCGGGAGGCACCATGCGGGGACGTCGGATGTACGTCATTGGCGGACTGCTGAGCGCGTTTCTGGCGCCCGCGGCGGCCCTGGCCTGGCCGGTGGACCAGGCCGTGACGCTGGAGCCCGGCAAGGAGCGCTTCCAGAAGCTCACCGCGGTGGACTGGGCGGAATCCGACGCGCCCTCCGTGGTGACGGCGGAGGCGCTGCCCCAGAGCGGCGAGCTGCTGCTCACGCCCCATGACGCCGGCATCGCGCGGGTGCTCCTGTACGCGGAGGGGCGCTTCGCGGTGTGGCGGGTGATGGTGGGGCCCATCGAGCTTCAGAACACCGAGGCCCAGCTCGCGGCGGCGAAGAAGGCCTGCCCGGACCTGAAGGCGACGCAAGGGGCGGAGCGGAGCCTGACGGCGACGGTGAACGACAACGCGTGCCGGCTGGCGCTGCGGACGTTCCTCAAGACGCACGCGTACCTGGCGCCGGAGCTGGAGCTGACGTTCGCGGTGCCGCAGCTCCAGGCGCAGCTGGAGGACTTCGAGTCGGGGATGCCGCCGGGGCTGACGGTGCGCTACAGCGGCGCGGGGCTGGTGCTGTCGGGGAAGACGGACCGGGCCGGGCACCGCAAGGCGCTGTGGGAGCTCTTCAACCGCGCGGTGGGCCGCGTGCCGCTGGAGGACCGCACGGAGGTGGAGGCGCCGCCGAAGCCGGACGTGAAGGACGACGCGGTGGACGCCACGGTGTCGGACGTGGCGCCGGATGCCGGGGTGGCTCCGGTGGCACCGCCGGTGAAGCGCAAGCCGGCTCCGAAGAAGCCGCGCTGAGCTTCGGGCTGCCGCTTGCGGTAGAACCGCGGGTGGAGGTCCGACGGAATGACGAACGGAGTGAAGCGCGCGAGGCTCGCGCTGGTGCTGGCGCTGACGGTGGGGCCGGGTGCCGCGTGGGCGCAGGCGGATGATGACGGCTCGGCGGTGGTGGTGGACATGCCGGAGCCGGACCGGGGCTGCCCGGTGAAGCCGGAGTTCCTGCCGATGACGCCCATGGGGCAGGTGGGCATCGAGCGGCTGGGCTGGCTGGTGCACCAGGCCATCATCCCGGCGTCGAAGGACAAGTTCTTCCAGGCAGGGGCGCGCAGCCGTTCTGGCGTGAAGCCGGTGCCCATGGACCAGGCGAAGAAGCTGGGCGCGCTGGACACGACGAAGGCGCCCATCTGGGTGTTCGGCAAGGAGAAGTCCAAGGCCTGCAAGGGGACGCCCATCGCGTACTGGGCGGTGCGGATGGGGACGGACGAGGACCGCCAGACGTACCTGATGGCGGAGCTGGCGATGGAGTGCGAGGTCCTGCCGCCCGGGCGGCTTCCGGGCACGCCCATCGCCATTCGTCAGAAGGACGAGCCCACGGGCTGCGTGTTGCGCCGGCCGAACCGGAACCTGACGGGGAAGGAGATGGACGGCATTCCGCCGGACTACGCGGAGCACATCCCGCCGCAGGACTGCGCGGCGCCGGAGTGCGCGCGGCTGTGGGAGTACTTCGGCGTGACGGGCGACGAGGGCGAGGGCGCGTTCGACCTGACGGTGTCCTACCTGCACCGGAACGGCAGCAACCCGTGCAACTGGGCCACGGACGACCTGTCGATGCTGTTCGTGAGGATGCGGGACAGCACGTCGCTGACGCCGCTGAAGCCAGGAGGCCAGCTCTTCGGAGGCCTCTGGGACTTCAACGGCCCGCGCTTCATCCTGAGCCGCGACATGGGCGTGCTCTACGCGTACGACTACCAGAAGCTCAAGGCCGCCCCGAAGGCCGTGCGCTACGGAAGTCCCACGGAAGAGGACCTCATCCACGCGAAGCGCACGCTGTCCCCGTGCAAGAAGTAGCCAGCGCTACTGAGCGCTGGAGCCGTGGTACGTCTTGCGCAGCTTCAGGGCCGGCACGTCCACCGTGCCGTCCTTGTTGTCCGTGCTGTACCAGAACGAGCCGTGCGGAGCCTGGACGCCGCCCTTCGCCGTGCGCGTCAGGCCGTTGTAGACGGAGCCGGCGATGAGGTAGCGGAACACCTGCGGCGCGGTCGCGCTCACCAGCGCGTTGTTCTGCTGCATCTCCTTCCACACCACGCAGTACTGCTTGAGCGCTGCCCACGCGCCCTTGGAGTAGCGCGGGCTCCCCAGCATCCACACCTCCAACTGGGGACACATCTCCGTCACCCCGTCGTCCGGGTTCGCGTAGTTCATCGCGCCGCAGACTTCGTCCACGCGCATGTCGTTGAGCGTCACGTCGCCCTGCGCCTGCCATCCCGCGAGCCGCGACAGCTGGAAGCGGCGGATGGACAGCGCGTCATCGCGCGTGAGCGACGGCGCCATGAACGCAGTGGGCTCCGGCAGCGCGAACGCGCCGCCACCGTGCGGACCCACGCCGGCGTCCAGCACGTAGCCGCCCCACGTGTACATGAGGAACAGCGACCACGCGTCCTTCACGAAGGCCCGGTACGACGGCGGCGTCCCGTTCGCCAGGCCCCAGTTCAGGATGTCCGTCATCGCCGCGACGGCCCAGTCATCCGACTCCTGGTACCAGTAGTACCAGCGATACGCCTTCGTGCCCGCCTTCGCCAGGAACGCTTCCATGCCTCGCACGGTGACGTTCTTGTGCGCGGCGAAGTCGCGCGTGTACGTCGCGACCTGCGCATCCAGACACCAGAAATAGATTTTGACGCTCTGACCCGCGCAGCGTGTCGCCAGCGCCTTCGGTGCGTTGATGTCGCGGTTGCGGTCCGCCGGAGGGGGGCCAATCCAGGTGTAGTGGACGTCCATCCCCGCGAGCCTACTCCGTCCACGGCCCCCGCCGCGTGGGCTCCTTCAACGCCTGGTCGAGCGCCGCGAGGAAGCGCTTGCGCGGCCAGGACTCCGCGCCGAAGCGCTCCAGGTGCTCCGTCTCCACCTGGCAGTCGATGAGCTGGAAGCCCCAGCCCTTGAAGCGCTCCACCGCCGTGGCGAACGCCACCTTCGACGCGTCCGGCGCCAGCGCGAACATGCTCTCCCCGAAGTACGCCGCGCCCAGCGACACGCCGTACAGCCCGCCCACCAGCACCTCGCCGTCCCACGCCTCCACCGAGTGCGCCAGCCCCAGCTCATGCAGCCGGATGTACGCCTGCTTCATCGCATCCGTGATCCACGTGCCGTCCTGCCCCGGCCGGTGCACGCGCGAGCACGCGTCGATGACCTTCGCGAACACCGTGTCGTAGCGCACCGTGTACGTGCCCCGGTTCATCACCTTGCGCAGCGAGCGGCCCACGTGGATCTTCTCCGGCTCCAGCACGAAGCGCGGGTCGGGCGAGTGCCACAGGATGGGCTGCCCCTCGCTGTACCAGGGGAAGATGCCCTGCGCGTAGGCCGCCACCAGCCGCTCCGGGCGCAGGTCGCCGCCCACCGCGAGCAGCCCACTCTTGTCCGCCTTGGAGGGCGGGGGGAACAGCTCCGGCTCGTCGTCGCTCAGCAGGTAGATGGGCACGCGTACCCGCCAGTCTAGCGGGACACGTTGAGCTTCACGTCACCCTTCAGGACGAAGGGGACCTGCAGCATGGGGCCCTTCACCTCGCCCTGGATGCTGTAGGGCAGCACGCCCTTGGAGATGAGCCCCTTGACGCCCGGGCCCCAGGACTGCGCCGTCACCGCGACCTCCACCGGGTACACGCCCGTGGCGGACGGGTCCACCGTGTCCGCCTGGGCCGCCGTGCCCTCCTCCAGGGGGCGGTCCGCCACCGTGACCTTGTAGGTCAGCGAGTCGAGCCGCAGCGGGAACGGGTTCGGGTTGCGCACGCCCAGCCGCAGGTTCATCTGCACCTCCTCCGGCGAGTAGCGCGCGGCATCCAGGCTCTCCACGATGACCTCCGGCAGCCGGGGCACGCGCACGGCGCGGCTGGCGGCGAAGGGCAGGGTGTCCTCGCTCTCCCCGGAGCGCACCACCAGCGTGCCGCGCAGCGCGATGAGCACCGTGCCGCCCTGGGCGCTCAGGCGGGCCAGGTCCTCCGGGCCCTTCACGTAGGCGGACTTCTCCTCGATGGAGAAGTCCGCGGGCGTGCCCGGGGCGAACGGCACCCCCAGCTTCGCGGAGCCCTTCTTCACCACCTGCCCGTCGGCGACGAGCTCGTAGTCGGCGCGCTCCACCACGCCGGTGGCGGTGCCGGTGATTTGTCCGGTGTAGCGCACGGAGGCGTCGGTGAGCCCCTGGGAGACGACGGTGGTCTCCTGGGCCGTCAGGGCAGGGGGGGCGCCGGAGCGGACCGGGGCGGAGGCGCACCCGGAGGAAAGAGCGAACAGCGCGGACACCAGGGCCATCAGGCAGGTCGAGCGATTCACGGAGGACATTCTGGGGAGGACAGGGGCTGGTCCCAAGGGGTTTTCCGCTAGACTGTCCACCAACCGTGGCTCCCCGACGTCCCAACTTCAACCGGACCCTGCGCTCCCTCATCCGGGACATCGCCGCGCGCATGCCCGAGTTCAGCCACGTGAAGGTGGGGCGCATCCTCGTCGTCGCCGGTGAGGCCCGCCGGGCATCGCGCGGCACGGTGAAGCCCCTGTGCTTCAAGGGGGGCAAGAGCATCGACAAGGCGGGGCGGCGCAAGCCGGTGGTGCGCATCCGGGGCCGCCGCATCCTGTACTGCATCACGCTGCGCCCGCTCTTCTTCCGGGGCTCCACCGCGAAGTCGCGGCTGGAGACGCTGCTGCATGAGCTCTTCCACATCTCGCTGCGCTTCGACGGCACGCTGCACGCGGGCCGCCGCCACGCGAAGCTGGGCGCGGAGTTCGGGCGCCGCCTGCGGCCGCTGGTGCGCCGCTACCTGAAGCTGTGCCCGGAGGCGCTGCTCGCGGACCTGGCGTATTCCGGCGAGGTGCGGGTGCTCCAGTGGCTGGAGCGTCCGGGCCCGGCGTACCACCCGCGCGCGTCGCACCGCCGCGTGCGCAAGGTCTACACGGAGGATCAGCTCTACTCCGGCGTGGCCCGCATGGTGACGCCGCGTCCCCGGGTGGCCCGCGAGGCCCACGTGCGCGACGACAAGGTGCACTGAAGGCCTGTCGATGTCCGGCCCCACCGACTTCGTCAGCCTGGGTGCGCTCCACCGCGACCTGGAAGAGCTGTTCCTCCAGCACCAGGAGGCGCTGATGGGCATGGACCTGCCCGCGGCGCGCGAACGGCTGGCGAGGTATCGCGAGGAGCTGACGCGGCACCTGGAGGCGGAGGAAGCGCTGCTGCTCCCGGAGCTGCCCCGCGCCGGACGGATCCGCGGCGCCGCGCCGGAGCTCTTCACCGGCGAGCACCAGCGCATGCGGGAGTTGCTGGTGAAGTGCCAGGACGCCGTGGACGCACTGGACGCGAGCGCCCCGGACTACCGCCGCGCGGTGCTGCGCGTGTTCGACATGGAGAGCACGTTCAAGCACCTGGAGCACCACCACTCGTTGCGCGAGGAGACGTACCTGTTCCCCGCGCTGGATGGAGTGCTGGGGGAAGAGGAGCGGAGGTCTCTCCTGGCCGCGTTCCTCGCGCGCACGGAAGCTCCTTCTCGCTGAATCCCTGGATTCCGAACGGCCCTCCGGCCCGAGCGGTCTCCAACTGGTCCGACTGTCGGACCAGTTCGTCCGGTCCGCCGCGGATGGGCGGTCCCCGCCGGGTTCTCACCTTCTCATCCGTAGGAACGGATTCAGGGGGCAGCGGTTCGGGGCCGTGATGCCTGATGGAGGGCGGGCGGGCAGGGGGGCCTTGGTCTGCTCGGCTCTGCCTGGGTTCGAGGCGTGCGTGCTGTCTTTCGCTCGCGTTGTTTCGAACGAGGTTTCCTCCTGGTGGGACGCGGTGTCTGGGTGTGGTGCTGGGGGCTCATGGCCCTGCTGGGGCTCACGGGCTGCGACCCGGGGGCGGAGCTGACGCCCTGTGCCGCCGACTGCGAGGGCGCGGCGTGCGCGGCCTGTGTCACGTCCCTTCCCGAGGAGCGTCCCCAGCCCGCGTTGGCGTGTGATCAGCTCCCCGCGCCGTCACGGTGCCTGGGGCCCCGGGTGCTGGAGCGGTGTGTAGGGGGCGCCGTGCACCGGGAGGACTGCGCGGAGGACACGACCTGTGTCGAATCACCCGAGGTCGCCTGCGTCTCGGGCAGTGCCTGTGTCGACGGCGTCTCGCGATGCACGGAGTCGCGGACACTGCAGGTGTGCACGAATGGCCGTTGGAGCGCTCGGGCCTGTGACGTGGCCTGTACCGCTACACCGGGCCGGGGCTTCTGTGGCGCGCCCGGCCCCACGCTGAGCGGCACGGTGCGCTACGCACGCCGCTTCCCTGACGCGGAGTTCCGCGCATGGGCCCTGGAATGGGAGCCCGTGCCCGCGCGCGGCTTCCTCATCGTGTCGTTCCAGGGCTCGAAGGTGCTGGACTCGCAGGTGACGGACGACGCCGGCCGCTTCACGCTGAAGGTGGCGTCCTCGTTCGGTGAGGACGACCGCATCGTCGTGTACGCGGCGGGACGGGGACGGGACGGCGCGGTGGCCTACGCGGTGGCGGACCCGGGACTCCCTGGCGAGCAATCCGTGGCGACGGTGCCGGGTGAAGCGGCTCGCATCTGGAGTTGGTCGCGCACGACGCGCGAGCTGTCGAGCCAATCCATCTTCACCCTCACTGAGTCCGAAGGTTCTGGCGCGGCGGCGGTGTTCGACGTGCTGGGCACGGCCTGGCGCCGGATGCGCGAGCGTTACGGCGGACGCGACGGTCTGCCCGTGGTGGCGTGGCTGGGCTTCGGCACGACCTGGTCCTGCGGTGCGTGCTTCGCGCCGTGGCCGGTGACGGCGGTGGGGCGGAGCTGGGAGTCACAGGTGTGGCTGCCGGGGGACTCGGATGCGGCGTGGTGGTCGGACGCGATGGTGATGCACGAGCTGGGGCACTGGGTGATGGCCAGCCGGGGCACCAGTCCGGAGGAGGGCGGTCCGCACTTCGTGGGCGTGCCCACCTTCCCGGGGCAGGCGTGGAGTGAAGGCTGGGCCACGTGGTTCAGCACGGACGCGCGCCGCAGCCCGCGCTACTTCGACCGGCAGGCCGGGACGATGTTCTGGGTGGACCTGTCCGCGCGAGCCTCCTCGGTCAGCCCCTGGACGCGGCCTCGCGCGGAAGCAGGACTGCTCCAGACCGTGGACGAGAACGAGGTGGCCGCCATCCTCTACCGCACGGCCACCGGCACACCGTCGAGCCAGCCCCTGTACGACGCGCTCGCCGCGCCCGCGATGAACCGCGCGCCCTGGGCCCGCGGCTACACGCGGCACACCTGGAAGCGCGACGAGAAGGGCGCGCTCATGGACGTCGTGGACACGGGCAAGCCCTCACCGAGCCTCGCGGACTTCCTGGACGCGCTGATGTGCCAGGGCTTCCCGAGCACCCTGGTGGACGCGGCCACGGAGCCCACCACCGCGTTCCCGTACCCCAGCCACGAGCCCTTGTGCCCATAACGTCCCGCGAAGCGGAAGCGCCGAGCCCGTGTCGTCTGCCCATGACGTCTCCTCGCGGCGGTAGCTCCGCATCTGTGCCCCTGTGCCCATGAAGCTTCCTCGTTCGATGCCGCGAAGCCGGCGAGCCGTGTCACTGACGCTTCTGCGACCCTTGATGCGCAAGCGCGTCGCGGGGGCCGTGCTGGCCCTGGCGCTGGTCGGAGCACTATCGGCGAGCATGGCGTCCGGCGTGGACCGCGTGCGGCGCAGGAAGCCGCCGCGCGATTCAGAGCCACCGCCCCAGGCGAAGGAGAAGCCCGTCCACGCCTCGTCGCCGACGCTCCTCGCGTCCGCGCGGTCGGTGGCGCTCCCATCGCACGGGATGGATTCATGGGTCCTACCGCCATCGCAGGAGCGCCACGGATCCCGGCCCGCCTCCGTGAAGACTCACGCCACGGACGCGGTGACAACCTCCGATTCCATCACGCCCATGCAAGGCCCGGAGGATGGCGCCACGCCCATGGACGACACGGCGCCACGGCCCACGGTGCTCCCCGCCACGGCGCGCATCCCCGCGCCGCTGCACGTCTCCTGGCGAGTGGTGGACGTCAGCGCGGACACGGTGCGGCTCGTCGCGCGGTTCGACCGGAGCCCGGGCTTCACCGCGCCCGTGCAGGTCTCCCTGCGCGTACCTCCGCGAACGGTCCTCCGCGAAGGCCCCACCGCGCCCATCGTCCTGGACGGGGACACGCGCGAAGTGCCCTGGACCCTGGGCCTGCCCGCGGGCGCGAGCCCCGATGACGACCTCGTGCTGCTCGCGAGCGCCGGAGGCGAGTCCTTCGGCGTCCAGGCGGAGGCGCGCTACCGCTTCGGCCGGACGCTCGCGGAGTCCCCCCGGCCCGCGCCCACGGGGCCTCCGCTGCCGGGGGAGCTCATGCGCTCGCGCGAGTAGCCCGGACTCAGTCCAGGTTGAAGTACACGTCGTCGATGGCGCCGTGGAACTGGTCGTTGTTGTTCCCCGCGCTCTTGGCCCCGATGCCGACGGACTGGCCCGTGGGGTTGATGTCGTAGGTGCTGGCGAGCAGCGCGCTGCCCCGGGCCACGTTGTCGATGAGGATGGTCAACGTGGTGCTGGTGCGCTGACACGTCACCTTGTGCCAGACGCCATCCGCGATGCCCACCGACGACTTCACGATGACGGCGTCCGCGCCACCAGTGGTGCGCACCACGCAGCTGGGCTTGCCCCCCACCGCGTCATCCAGCTGCAGCTTCCACTGGGCCGTGGAGGAGAGCCCCTTCTGCACCAGGTTGGAGCCGTGGTCCGCGCTCAGCTCCGCGAGCGTCACGCGCACGCGCGCCCCGAAGGAGAACAGCGCCGTGCCCGGGTTGAGTGACACGGAGTCCGCCGCGCTGATGAACGCCTTCGCGCACGTCGTCCCGACACAGACGGCCGGGAAGCGCACGCCCTGGCCCTCGTAGCCCGGCGTCTCCACCGTCACGGTGCCGCCGTTACTCGCCTGCACCGTGCCCGTGTGGCCCTTGCCGCTGTCGTCCACCACGGTGGTCACCGGGTCGGACACGGACTCGAACCGGTAGCGCAGCTTCTGGCTCACCGCGCCGGCCGAAAGTGGCCCCAGCAACAACACCGCGGTGAACCCCATCCGCATCTTCATGACGTACCTCCCCAGGGACTGCGTGAGCGTGCCACTCCAGCACGGACTCAACCCCTGGGGGAGCGGGGAGGCTTCCCCGCCGCGCACGTCACGGCACGTCGACGGCCAGCTTCTGGAGCGCGGACTTCGCGTCGGCGTGGTCCGGCTGCAACTTCACCGCCGCCTCGTACTCCTTCTTCGCCTCGGGCTTGCGGTTGGTGGCTTCCAGCAACTGCGCGAGCGCGAAGTGCGGCTCGCCCGCGCTCGCGTCCACCTGCGCCGAGCCGCGGAAGGCCTTCTCCGCCTCCGGCAGCTTGCCCTGCCGGTACAGCGTGTGCCCCAGGTACAGGAGGCCCAGCGAGTTGCGAGGCTCCACCGCCAGCACGTCGCTCAGCACCTGCAGCGCCTTGGTCTCGTCACCGCCGCGCAGGTACAGGAAGCCCAGCTCCGCGCGGGCCTCCAACTGCGCGGGGTCCTTCGCCACCACCGCCTCCAGCTCCGGCACCGCCAGCTCCGGCCGGCCGCGCCGCGAGTGCAGGATGCCCAGCCGCGCCAGCGCCGCCGTGTCCGCCTCCTCGCCTTCCGCGGGCGCCAGCAGCTTCTCCGCCGCCGCGTAGTCACCCATCGAAAGCAGCAGGTCCGCCAGGCCCAGCTTCGCCGCGCGGTGCTTCGGGTCCTCCTGGAGCACGGCCTCGTAGAGGGGCCGCGCCTGGGCGCCCACGTGCTTCTTCGCGTACGCCTCCGCCAGCATCAGCCGGTTGTCCACCGTGGGCTGCAGCTTCACGCAGGCCAGGTACTGCGCGATGGCGCCGGCCAGGTCGCCCTTGGCCTTGAGCGCGTCGCCGTAGCCCGCGCGCACGCCGGGCTCGTCCGGGAAGGTCTCCACCGCCGTCTTCAGCGTGGCCACCGCGTCGTCCACCTTGCCCAGCTCCAAGAACGCGCGTGCCAGGCCCTGGTACGCCTCCGTCGTCTTCTTGCCGTCGTCGGCGCTCTTCTCGATGGCCTTCTGGAACGCGGACACCGCCTGCGTCTTCTTGCCCTGCGCCAGGTACAGCTGGCCCAGCTGCGTGTACGGACCGCTCGCGCGGCGCGGCTCCAGGAGCAGCGCCTTCTCGAAGGCCTTCGTCGCCCGGGCGTTCTCTCCCAGTTGGAAGCACGCGAGCCCCAGGTTGAAGTGCGCCTCCGCGTACTTCGGATCCAACGCGATGGCCTTCTGGAACGCCTCCGCCGCCTTGCGCGCGTTGCCCTGACCGTCCAGCACCACGCCCAGGTTGTTCTGCGCGCGCGCGTGCTTCGGGTCCGCCTTGAGCGCCGCCTGGTACTCCGCGAACGCGCCCGTGACGTCGTTCTCCCGCATCAGCACGACGCCCAGGTTGTAGTGCGCCTCCGCGTCGGTGTCCTTCTGGCGGATGGCCTCGCGCAGCGTCTCCTTGGCCTCGGCGTTCTGGCCCTTCTCCGCCAGCGCCTTGCCCAGGTTCACCCGTGCCACCTGGAGCGCGCCGTCCAGCTTCAGCGCCTCGCGGTACGCCTCGATGGCGTCGTCCGTGCGGTTCGCGCGCTGGAGCACCTCGCCCAGGTTGAAGCGCAGCTCCGCGTCCTTGGGCGAAAGCTCCGTGGCCACCGAGTACTGGGTGATGGCCTCGTCCGTGTCGTCCTGGATGCGCGCCAGCAGGCCGCGCTCCGAGCGCAGCGTGGCCTCCTCCGGGAAGGCCGCCAGCGCCGAGTCCAGCAGCGCCTTGGCCTTGGGCACGTCCCCCGACAGCCGCAGCGCGCGCGCCAGCGCTACCTTGGCGGGCACGCCGTCCGGCGTGAGGCCCACCAGCTTCGTCAGCGGCGCCACGGCGCGGCGCGCCTGGTTCTGCGACAGGAAGGCGGTGCCCAGCTTGTAGAGCGCGTCCGGGTCGTCCGGGAGCTTGTCCGCGCGCGGAGCCGCCACGGGCTTCTCCGGCGGAGGGGCCTCCGGCGCGGGAGCCTGGGCCGTCAACAACTGGAGGATGAGGACTCCGGCTTTCGTCATCACAGGTTCTCCACGTACGGGCTGGCGCGCGCGTCGAAGGTCTTCTTGGCGAGGGCGGCCTTCTTCGCCTCCCACGCCTCCTTCGCCGCCTGCGCTTCCTTCGTGTCCCCCCCGAGGTTCGCGCGCTGTTCCTTCACGGCGGCCTCGCACTCGGACACCTGCTCCTCGAATTCCTTCGGCTCCAGGCGCTCACTGCCCTGCACCTTCGCCTTGCGCGCCGCGGTCAGCCGCGCCAGCTCGAAGCGGGCGAAGGCGCAGCGCAGCGCCAGTTGCTCCACCTCGCGCAGCCCCACGTTGAGGCGCTGGTGCGCGCGCAGGTACTCCACGCGGGACTCGGACTCCGCGATGGCCAGCTGCGCCACCTCGCGCGAGGAGGCGTCCGGGGCGCGGTCCTCCTCGTCCTCGGCGGCCTCCTGGCGGGACTTCGCCCGGCGGATGTTGTCGCGCGCGCGGTTGACCTCGTTGTCCGCCTCGTCCACGCGGTCGATGGCCAGCGCCAGGTCGTTCTCCGCCTCCAACAGCTCGATGCGCGTCTCGTACGGCAGCTTCTTCACCAGCGTGTCCGGCACGCGCATGCCGTAGCTCGGGCCGCAGGCGGCGGTCAGGAGGGACAGGCTGAGGAGCAGGTGGCGCTTCATGGAGCAGTGGCCTCGAAACGGCTGAAGATGGTGCGGCCGGAGTAGACGTCGGTGCCGTTGGTGAACGTGACGTTGAACTCGCCCGACACCCGGTCTCCGGGGTTTTTCGGAAGGGACTTCACGAAGAGGTTTCCGCGCACGAGCTGCGGGAAGGGGCGCACCGGTTCGTCCAGCACGCTGCGGTCCACGCTGCCCCGCTGCGAGCCGTCCTCCAGCGCCTCCGCCAGGTCGATGTCCAGCGAGCCCGCGTATTCGTTGTCCGGCAGCATGTCCGCCACCCGCGCGCTCACCTTCAACACCACGTCCTGCCCGCTGCCCTGCGTCTTGACGAAGCTCACCGCCAGCGTGCCCTCCGCGAGAGCCGCCTCCGTGCGCTGGTAGCGCAGGTCGAGCAGCTCCGTCACGCTGCCCTCCAGTTTGCCGCCCTCGTCACCACACGCGGTGGCGGCGAGCGCGAACAGCACTGGCGCGATGAGGCGGAAGGACGCGCTCACTTGCAGGCCTTCCACCCGGCGTCCACGTCCGGGCCGTTGAGCGTGCCCATGTCCTTGAGCACGGCCAGCTCGCGGCGCGCGCCGTCCGTGTCGCCGAAGCGGCAGCGCAGCGCGGCCAGGTTGAGGCGGGCCTTGTCGTAGGTGGGGTCCGCCTCCAGCGCCTTGGCGTACGCCGCCCGCGCGCCCATCGCGTCACCCAGGTTGAGCATGGCCCAGCCCAGCGCCGCGTGCGCGGACGCGCGCGTGTCCTGCAGCTCCGTCACGCGGCCGAACGTCAGCTGCGCCATGCCGTACTGGTGCGCGTCCAGGTAGCCCATGCCCAGGGCCTCCAGCGCCTCGGCGGTGAGGACCCTCTCCGCCTTCTTGCGCAGGTCCTCCAGCGCCGCGGGCTGCGTGGGCGCGGCCGGCTGCGGCACCGGCAGCGCGGCCACGTCCGTGCGGTTGCGGCAGCCCACCACCGCCGCGTTGAAGACCTCCAGCGACTCCGCGCGGGACAGGCACGCCTTGAAGGCCTCGTCGGAGCGGGCCTTGAGAGGCCCCACCTGCTGCTTCACCGCGTCCTGGAACTGCTTCGTCTCCGCGGCGGACAGCCCGCCGGGCACCGGCGTCTGGTCCACCACGTCCGCGATGTGGCCGTACGCGAGGGCAATCTTCCACAGCGACGCCACCGCCCACTCCGGATACCCGAGCGACGCGGCCTGCGTGTACACGCCCTCCATGGCCTGGAGCGCGGCGACCTTCTCCTCGACCTTGTCCGCCGGCAGGTCCTTGTAGCCGCGGTAGAGGATTTCGCCCAGGTACCAGAGCCCCTTGGCGGCCTCTTCCGTCTGGCCGTTGGGGCCCTGCACCGCGGCGGTGAGGGTGGAGATGAGCGCGTCCGGCGGCGCGGTGGGCGCCGTGGTGGCCTGCACCTCCGCGAGCACCGCGGCGGCGGCCACGTTGTTCTTGTCCAGCTTGATGGCCGTCTCCGCCGCCGTCTTCGCGCGGGCGTAGTCCTTCTGCTTCAGGCGCGTCTCGGCGAGCAGGGCCAGCACCTCGCCCTTGCGCGCGCCCGAGGCCTCGGCGGCCGTCTCCAGGTTGCGGGACGCTTCCTTGTACTCACCCAGCGCGATGCGCAGGCGGGCGCCGGCCATCCAGCCGTCCACCGACGCCAGGTCGCCCGTCAGCTTCTGGCCCACCTGCTCGAACCAGCCGGCCGCCTCGTTGAAGGCCGCTGCTTCCGCCGCGTGCCGGCCCAGCGTCAGGAGCACGTCCGACAGGTACTGGCTCTTGGGGTAGGACTGCACCAGCTTCGTGCCCAGCTCGCGCTCGCGCGGCAGGTCGCGCTTCTCACGCGCGGCGGTGAACGCGCCGTAGAGCGCCTTCTCGCCGATGTCCGTGTTCTTGTTCTCGTCCGCGACCTTCATCAGGCCTTCGATGACGTCGCCCGTCTCCTGTGCGCTCTGCAGGGCCAGCTCGTCCAGGGCCTCCGCCTTGCTCTGCGCGAGGATCTTCTGCACCTCTCCGCGGAAGCCCTGCGGCAGCGCGGACGCGAGGAACTTCTTGCCCGTCTCGTCCAGCTTCTTGAAGTCGTTCACCTGCCGCAGGCTGTCCAGGGCCAGGTTGCCCGCCACCGGCGCGTCCTTGTAGTTCGGGTGCGCCAGCGCGAACGCGGTGAACAGCTCCGCCGCCTTCGGGTACTCGCCGTCCTCGTAGTAGGCGCGCGCGATGTTGAACTTCACGTCCAGCACGTGCGGGCTCTGCGGGTAGCGAGACACGTAGTTCGCGCCCAGCAGCTTCAGCGCCTGCCGCGCGTCGGCGACCTCGAAGGCGTTGCGCTTCTGGGCCTCCTCCGGCTTGAGCGTGGAGAAGTGGGCCAGGAGCGCGCCGTACATGGCGGTGTCCACGGCCTTGTTGTCCTTGGCCTTGTCCTCGTAGCGGGCCAGCTCCTCGAACTGGCGCGCCGCCTCCGGGAACTCCTTCGCGGCGAAGAGCGCGTCCGCGCGGTTCTTCATGATGGGCCGCACGTACTGCTCCGGCCGGAACAGGCCCAGGTACTCGCGGTAGGCGTCCGCGGCCTTCACGTACAGCTCGCGCGAGTCCGCCTTCTGCGCGGCCAGGTGGACCTGCGTGGACAGGTCGCGCGCCATCTCCTCCGTCTCCGCGAGCTGCTTCTTGCGGTCCGCCTCCGCCATCTCCGGGTCGGTCTTGATCTGCACCGCGGCGCGCACGAGGAAGCGGATGTCCTCCGGCTCCGGCATCACCTTGCCCTTGGCGGCCTTGAGCGAGTCATACAGCTTCTGACCGCGCTCCAGGTCCAGCTCGGGGTCGGGCTGCACTTCCATCAGCTTGCGCAGCGCGGGGATGGCCCACTCGTACTGCTGCTTGATGAAGTAGCGGTTGCCCAGCTTGTCCAGCGCGAGCGCGTACGTGGCGCGGCCCTCGCTGAGCTTCTCGAAGTAGTTGAGCGCGCCCTTGGGGGGCTTGGCCTCCGTGTAGCTGTAGACCAGGTCCAGCAGGGCCTCGCGCTTGACGTTGAGCGCCTTCTTCACGTCCACGCCGGGCAGGGGGGCGCTCGCGGCCGCCGCCTCGAAGAACGTCACGGCCTCCGCGTGCTTGGCCTGGTTCACGCGGATCCAGCCCATCTTGTAGCGGGCCAGGTCGTGCACCGGCGACGGCGGCAGCTCCAGGATGGCCTGGTAGTGCTTCTCCGCCTCGACGAGGTCCGCCTTGTCGAAGAAGTGGTCGCCCAGGATCTGCTCGGCTTCCAGGCGCAGCGGGCTGTTGGGGTACTTGCGCGTCAGGTCCCCCAGCGTCTTGAGCATCTCGTCGAACTGGCCCAGCTCGCGCTGCTCGTGCGCCAGGTAGAACGTCACCTGGTCCCCGTCCTTGAAGTCCGGGTACTCGCGCAGCAGGCGGTAGTACATCTGCACCGCCTTCTGCTTCATCAGGCGCGTCTCCGGGGAGACGATGGCCCCCGTGGCGCCCTCCGGCCGGGTCTCCGCCTGGAGGTAGTACACGTAGCGGCTCTTCTCGACGTAGAGCTCCGCCAGCCGGAACTGCAGGTCCGGCAGGTAGGGGGCATTGCGGCTCTTGGAGATGAGCTTCTCCGTCTCGCCAATGGCGCGGTCCACCTTGAAGATGTCG
Source organism: Corallococcus macrosporus (assembly GCF_017302985.1). Lineage (NCBI taxonomy): Bacteria > Pseudomonadati > Myxococcota > Myxococcia > Myxococcales > Myxococcaceae > Corallococcus > Corallococcus macrosporus. The sequence goes on along the minus strand of NZ_JAFIMU010000007.1, from coordinate 888,650 downwards.
CGCTTCAGCTTGGCGATGAGCTCCTCGCGCTCCTTCGCCTTGGACACGATGGGGTTGGTGTTGGGTCCCACGCGGCCGCTGGGGCCGGGGGCCGCGGCCGCGAGCAGCGCGGCGGTGATGAGGCCGGTGAACGGGCCGGTCATGGGGTTTCCTCGATGCAACGGCTCTCGATGCGGACCCGGTAGGACTTGAGCTCGTCGTTCCAGTATTCGTTGTCGAACTTGAAGGCGACCTGCGCGGGCGACAGCAGCTCTTCCTCTTCCGCCGCCACCACCTGGGCGCCCTTCTTCACGCGCTCGTACAGCTTGAGGCCGACCTCGTACTCCATGAGGCGCACCTGCTCCGCGGCGCGCAGGAGCGTGTCCGCCTCCTGTCGCACGGCCTCCTGCAGGCGGGCGTCGTACACGCGCACGGCCTCCGCGTGGGACAGGTCATACAGCCGCGTCAGGTGCCCGAAGAGCCGGTCGCCGAAGCTGCCGGCGAAGCGGCCCAGGCGCTCGCCCTCCAGGTCCAGCAGCGACACGAACTTCGCGGCGCGCTGGGTGTTGCCGTGCGCGTTGGCGGCGCGGCGCAGGCGCGCGTCCTGGCTCAGGTCCTCGCGGTTGCGCACGGACTCCAGCGAGTCCGCGTAGCGGCGCGTCAGCTCCTTCGCCGCGCGCTTGGCGGGCAGGTAGTGGCACAGGTCGCGGAAGATGAGCGCGCGCAGCAGGTACTTGTCCGGCATGAACTCGTCGCGGAAGGTCGGCGCGTCCAGCGTGGTGAGGATGCCCAGCGCCGCGCGCAGGTCGCCCAGCTTGTAGCGGGTCCACGCTTCTTCCAGATAGAGGCTGGCGCGGCCGGGGTCCAGGTCCGGCAGCTTCACCTTGCCGTACGCGTCCAGCGCGCCGGGGAAGTCCTTCTTCTCGTAGCGCAGGCGGGCCACCGCGAGCGCCGCCTCGTTGCGCGCCTCGCGGGTGAGCTTCTCGTCCTGGGACAGGTCGAGGAAGTCCTTCACCATCTCGTCCGGCGGATCCTTCACCTGCTTGAGCCGCGTGACGAGCAGCGCGAACTTCGCGCGGCTGGCCTCGGCGCTGGTCTCCGGCAGCTTGGAGAAGTGCGTGTTCGCCCAGCGCTCGTTGCCCACGCGCAGGTCCACCAGGCCCTGCTGGTAGTGCGCGTAGGCGCCCGTCTCATCCGGGAGGAAGCCCAGGTCGAGCGCGCCGAAGACCTGCTCGTCGATCATCACCTCGTCGTGCGGCCGGTCCGTCAGGCCCTTGAGCGCGTCCAGCGCGCGCGGCAGCACGTTGGGGTTGGAGCGCTCGCGCGCGATGCGCGCCAGGTACGTCGCGCCCGCGTGGGTGAGCCCCAGGTCGATGAGGCTTCGCGCGAGGAAGTACTGGCCCCACGCGTAGTTGTCGTCCGTGCGGGGCGTGGCCTGGAGCCACGCGTACAGCGGGCCCGCGGCGTCGCGCGGCTTGCCGTCGAAGTACGCCTTGAGCGCGTTGTCGAAGGTCTCCGGCGGCACCTTCTGCGGCGGGGGCGGCGGAGCCTCCGCGACGCCCGCCTTGGCGGGCGCGGGCGCACCGGCGGTGGTGCCCGCGTCCGTGGGGCCGGCGGTGCCCGCGTCCGTGGCGGCGGGGGCCTTCGCGGCGGCGGCCGGTGGAGGTGGCATGGGCAGCGTGCCCGCGTCCGGCGCCGCGAGGGCGACCGTCGGGGACACGAGGAGCGCGGCGCTGGTCAGCGCGGCGACGATGAGCGGGCGGGACGTCATTCCGTGGCGCCGAAGTTGAAGGCCGTCCCAATCTGCACGGTGGGCACGTTGATGATGCGCGCCGCGCCCGCGAAGACGGTGTTGTTGGTGACGTCCAGCCGGAAGGACACGTTCTGGGTGGAGAACACGCGCACGCCCAGGCCCAGGTTGACGGCGGGACGGAAGCCGTCGCTGCGGTCCACCTTCACCACCGTGCCACCGGCGAGCAGGAAGACCTCGAAGTGGATGACGTTGGAGTTGAGGAAGGACGTCTTGCCGTACAGCGGGCTCCACATGAGGTCGGAACCCACCATCCACTGCACCTGGTCCTCGAACGCGGTGGCGGTGGGGGCGGCGTCGAAGTCGCGCTCCAACTGGCTGCGCAGGCTGGTCTGCACGTTGTAGCTGTACGTGCCGCGGCCCACCTGCCACGCGAGGCTGTCGCTGAAGTGGTACGTGTAGCCGACGGTGCCGATGAGACCCTTGTAGAAGGCGTCCGCGGGCAGCACGCCCACGCCGAGCGAGAGCTCGTGGTGCATGCGGTAGAGGCGGTCCTGCACCGCGGAGACGGTGCCAGGGTTCTCGAGTTCCTCGGCCTGGGCGCGCGCGAGGCCGGGCACCAGGCACAGGAGGGAGAGCAGGAGGAATCGCACGGGGACTTTTTCCTGTCAGGAGGCGGGGGCCGACGTGGGGTGGGGGAGTGACCCCGCGTCAGTAGCCGACCGAGTTGAAGAGGAACGGGTACGTGATGATGACTTGGCCGCCCTTGGGAGCCGGGAACTGCCAGCCCTTCAGGCTGCTGAGGATGCACGCCTCGACGGAGGCATTGCGGAGGGTGGAGGACTTCGTCTTGGCGGAGGCGACGCGGCCGTTGAGCCCGATGGCCCACTCCAGCACCACCTTGCCGGCGAGGCCGGGGTCCTTGAGCAGCGCGCGCTCGTAGCAGCCGTGCACTTCATTCAGGTGGCTGTTGATGACCTTGGCCACGGCCTCGCGGTCCACGGTGCCTTGCGTGGAGGAGATGCTGCGCGCGGTGGCGCGCGTGACGGTGCCGCCGACCGCGCCCTTGCCCACGCCGCCCGCGCCCAGCGCGCCGATGCCGCCGCCGCCCTTGCCGCGCAAGAGCTCCGCGCCCAGGGTGGCGCCGCCGCCCTTGCCGCCGCCGCCCAGGCCGAAGGTGCCCAGGCCCGCGTTGGCGATGGGGGCCTTCCCGATGAGGCCGGCCAGCTTGTAGTTGGTCTGCTTGGCGTTCTTGCTGCCCGGGCCGCTGCCCAGCTTGTCCACGGCGGCCAGCAGGTCGTTGGCGGCGGGGCCCGCGGCGGACAGCTTCGCGAGCGCCTTGAGGGCCTTGCTCTCCGGCGCGGCGGCCACGGCCTTGGGGACCTGCACTTCCTTGACGGGCTTGGGAGGCGCCTTCTCCGCGACGGCGGGCTTCTCCTTCACGGGCTCCTTCTTCTTGAGCGACTCCAGCTTCTTCTTGGCCTCTTCCTTCTTCTTGGGCTCGGGGGCGATGAGGCGCAGCGCGACGGGGGGCAGGTTCTTCTGCGTGAAGTCCGCGGTCGCGGGGCCTTGAGGCCGGGTGGCGATGAACCAGCCCAGGCCTCCGCCGAAGATGGCGAGGAAGAAGAGGGTCAGCCAGGGCAGGCCCTTGAGCGGGTTGACGAAGACGCGCTCGGGGGTGGGGGCCGCGTAGGCGACGAGCGACATCTTGCCCTGGGTGAGGCGGGCGGCGGCGCCGTCGCGCAGGGTGACGAAGCGGCGGCTGCCGTCGGACTCGAGCGCGGCGGTGGTGACGGGGGTGAAGCGGCCGTCGCCGTTGGCCTTCTCCACCTCGGTGCCGGGGGGCACGAAGAGGCGGTAGTTGCCGTTGACGGATTCAGCGAGCGTGAAGGCGTCGCCTTCCGGGAGGGAGAAGCCCCACAGCGGCATGGGGGCCAGCTCGTCCACGGCGGCCTTCACGGGCTTCTTCACGTCCGGGGCGAAGCGGCGCGCGTCGCGGCGCACGGCGCCCCAGTAAAGCTCCAGGTAGAGCTGGGCCGCGCCCTTCTTGCCCGGGCCGATCTTCGGCGCGTGCGTGGGGCGGGTGGCCGGGGCCGCGTCGAGGACGAGCGGACCGGAGGAGGGCGCGGCGACGTCGCTGTCCACGTCCGCGAGCAGGTCGTCCACGACCAGCAGGCTGGGCATCGCCTCCGAAGGAGGACGGCGCCGCGTGGAGGGCACGGTGCCCGCGGGGACGGCGGGAGCGGGGGCCTGCTTCGAAGCCGCGGGCTGCGCGCGTGCGACCTGTTGCGCGTGAGCCGCCTTCGCGGCCTGCTGGGCCTGCTGCTGCGCGAGCGCGGCCTGCTGGGCCTGCTGCTGCGCATACGCAGCCTGCTGGGCCTGTTGCTGCGCATACGCAGCCTGCTGAGCCTGCTGCTGCGCATACGCAGCCTGCTGGGCCTGTTGCTGCGCGAGCGCGGCTTGCTGAGCCTGCTGCTGTGCATACGCGGCTTGCTGAGCCTGCTGCTGCGCGAGCGCGGCCTGCTGCTGCGCGTGTGCGGCCTGCTGGGCCTGCGCGGCTCGTTGCGCCTGCTGTTGTGCCAGCGCGGCCTGCTGAGCCTGCTGCTGCGCGTACGCCGCTTGCTGCGCCTGCTGTTGCGCCAGCGCGGCCTGCTGCGCCTGCTGCTGGGCGAGTGCGGCCTGCTGCGCCTGCTGCTGAGCCAGCGCGGCCTGCTGCTGGGCGTAGGCCGCCTGTTGCGCGTGCGCGGCCTGCGCGCCGTGCTGCGGCGCGAAGCCGTTTACGTGCGGAGGCGCGGCGGGCGGAGCCCCAGCGCCTCCGAGGAGCGCGGCGACCTCGGGCGGCGGCTGCGGCTTGGTCTCGACGGGACGCTGGTTGAGGATCCGCGTCTTCAGGACGAACGGACCACACAGCACCTCGTCCACCGAGCGGATCTCACAGGCCGTGACCTGGTGCCCGTTGACGAAGACGCCGCTGGTGCCGCCGCCCGCGTCCTGGATCGCGGTGCGGCCGTTCTGGAAGTACAGCAACGCATGGCGCGGCGACACGGACGCGTCGTCCAGCCGCAGATCCGACGACGCATCGGATCCGAGCGCATAGGTGCCGGGGACGAAGACCTCCGTCCCCACCAGGAGGCCGTCGCGGAGGATGACGACTTGCAGGACGCTGGGCTGGCCGCTCAACGGTGACGCTCCCTTCGAAGGGTGATGGGCGGTACGGCCCTACTGATCGTAGACGGTGGCGAGCGTCTCGGAGCGGAAGCTGTCCCGCTCGCGAAGCATCGACCGCGTCTTCAATTCCTTGCGGTCATACAGATACACGGCGCCGGACTTGTTCGTCTGGCCCTGGATGAGCCGGTCGTCGAAGTCGATGCGCGACGGGCCGCGCTGCGGCGGCGCGGACGACGCGGCGGCGGAGGCATCCCCCGTCACCGGATCCGTCACCGCCGAGTTCGACTTCGTCTCGATGCGCGGCGGCGTCCTGCTCGAGCCCTTCTTGGCCTTGGCCGTCTTCTGGGCCTTCGCCTTGGAGGCACGCGTGCGCCCCTGGGCCCAGGCATCGTTCGAGGGGGAGAGGGGACCGAAGCCGAGCACGCTGGCGACGGCACAGAAGAGGAGGAAACGTCGCATCATCAACAGGTTAAGCGATGCGAGCCCCGACCTGTCAACGCACACTCCAGCCCCATCGCATGACCTGTGCAGATCAGGTGTGGGGGGCAGTCCACCTCACCTGGGGCGGACTCTCCACGAACCGTCCCGCTTCGTGCCGGTAGGCTGGAAAGGTCGCGTGGAATTCCCTCTACACGGTGCCTCCCCAGCATGCGAGCAGACGTGGTGCGAAGTCATCGTGACACGGTGGGCGGATGGAGGATGCTCGCGCGCGGGAGGCTCGCACACGCGTGAAGGGTGACATTCGCAAGCTGGAGTGGATCGCGGTGGGGCTCGCGGGCGTGGCCATCCTGGGCCTCCTGGCCATCGTCGTGCTGCCCCGGGAGGCCCCAGAGCCCCCCCAACCCGCGCCGCCGCGCCCCATCCTCCAGGCGGTGGGGCCGAAGCTGACCAGCAACCAGACCTCGCAGCCGCTCTCGCTCTACGGCGAGAACCTGGTGCCGGGCCTGCGGCTGGTGCTGGGCGCGCCCCTGTCCCGCGAGGTGCCGCTCACGGTGGCGGACGCGCGCCACGCCTACGCGAGGCTCCCCGCGGACCTCAGGCTCCCCGAGGGCACGTTCCAGACGGACGTGCAGCTGTCGCTGGCCGCGGGCACCGACCTCAAGCCCACGGGCAGCGCGCGGCTCACGCTGGTCAACGACGCGGCCTTCCCGGACCTGATGGCGATGGCGCTGTCCCCGGACGGGCGCACGCTCTTCGTCGCGTCACCGCCCACGGACACGGTGTTCGCGCTGGACGTGGAGTCCGGGCGCGTGGAGCCGCTGGCGGTGGGGGACGGGCCGTCCGCGCTCGCGACGTGGAAGGACGCCAGCGGGCGCCCCTGGCTGGGCGTGGCCCACCAGTACGCCCCGGCGCTCTGGCTGTACGCGCTGGACGTGCCGGAGCGGAAGGCCCGCGTCGTCCCCACGCCCGTGGGCGTGTGGGGCCTGGCGGTGGATGCCGCGCAGGGCGTGGCCTTCGTCGCCGAGCACGTCCACGACAAGGTGCACGCGCTCTCGCTGGAAGATGGCCGCGAGAGGTGGGCCCATGACGTGGATCCGAACCCGCGCGAGCTGGTGCTGCGGAACCAGCTGCTCATGGTGGGCAGCCTCCAGACCGGTCAGGTGGTGCTGCTCGACAACACGGACGGCCGGGAGCTGGCGCCGGTGGTTCCGGGCCCGGGCGTCCCCATCATCGGCGGGCCCACGGAGGCCTTCTCCGCGCAGGTGATGGGCGGCAAGGCGCCCCGGGGAATGGTCGTGAGCGACCGCCTGAACCGCCTCTTCATGTCGAGCCTGGGGCCGAACGTGGGCCCCAACGCCCAGCGCATGGAGGTGAGCGCCAACAGCGGCGTCGCGGTGCTGAACCTGGACCGGCAGGAGGTGGTGCGCCACCTCGGCTTCGGCGCGGGCGTGACGGAGGGGCTGGCGCTGGATGACCGCGCCGGGCTGCTCTACGCGGCGGACGTGGGGCTGGGGCAGGTGCGGGTGGTGGACGCGAACGCGCTGGCGGCGAGCGACGCGGCGGCGCGCAAGGCGGTGCTCCAGACCTTGCCCGTGCCACCCCCGGACGGCACGCCCTTCATCCGCCCGGTGGAGGACCTGGGCACGAAGGGCCGGGCCGGGCTGGAGCTGCACTCCGGGCCCCGCTCGCTGGCGCTGTCCCCGGACGCGCGCACGCTCTACGTGCTCAACCGCTTCACGGGCACGGTGGCGGTGGTGGACGTGAGCGAGGCGCGGCAGGGCAGGGCGCGCGTGGTGCGGCAGTGGCCGGTGGTGGACGTGCGCCCGCGCGAGCAGCGCCGGCTGGGCCAGGTGCTCTACTTCACCGACGTGGGGCGCACGGGCATGAGCTGCGACGCGTGCCACATCGAGGGTCACACGGGCGGCGTCTTCTTCGAGAAGACGCGCCCCATGCGCATCTACCGCTCGACGACGGCGCTGGGCAGCCGGGACACGCCGCCCTACTTCACGCCCGCGAGCACGCGCAGCCTCGCGGAGACGGCGGAGACGGTGGGCGGGCGCAACCGCTACCACAACCCGGATCCGCTGCCCTCGGAGGTGGAGGCCCTGGCCCTCTACACGTCGCTCCTGTCCACGCCGCCCAACCCCTACCGGGGCGCGGACGGCGCGCCGCTGGAGACGGTGACGATGCCGGACGGCAAGACGGGGCACCCGGCGAAGGGCCGGGCCCTGTTCGAGGGAAAGGCGCGGTGCATGGCCTGCCACCCCGCGCCCCTCTTCACGTTGGATCAGGACCCCGCCACCCGGGGCCAGTACCAGGACGTGGGCACGCCCATCGCGCTGGAGCTGCGGCCGGAGCTCCAGCAACTGGTGAAGGGCGCGGCGCCGCCGTCGCTGGTGGGCACCTGGGACGTGTGGCCCCTGCTCACGAGCGCCACGCTGGGCTACGCGGTGCAGGGGGACCGGCTGGTGGCGGCCGCGCGCTTCCCGCTGCGCATGCTGCTGGAGTCCTCCGGGCCGGAGCACGGCAACGCGCGGGCGCTCACCCCCGAGGAGCAGAACGACCTGCTCGCCTATCTACTCACCCTGTGAGGCCTGGCGCGCGGGGCCGGAGTGGAAGGGCAGCAGGGCCATGGCCCGGACCCGCGTGACCATCGCCTCGGCGACCAGGGGCCAGCCGAACGCGGCGAACGTGAGCACGGTCATCATCCCGCTGAACAGCCACAGCCCCATCATCACCGCGATGCCCAGGTGCATGCCCACGGTGAGCGCCACCCACAGCCCCCGCGTGCGCCGGGGCCAGACGCAGACCGCGTAGCCCACCTCCACCACCAGCGTGCCCCACGTGGACAGCTTCACCATCCACGGCACCACCGCGAGCCACGCGAAGTCGAACTGGCCGTACTGGGGCTGCATCAGCACCTCCCAGAGCGCCGTCCCGTCCCGCCACACTGGCCCCAGCAGCTTCTCCAGCCCCGTGGCCAGGTAGATGACACACAGGTGCACCTGCAACAGGCGCAGCGACAGCGTCGCCAGGGCGGACGGCGCGCTGGAGCGCCTCCCCGCCCGCACGTCCAGGGAGAACGCCGCGCCCACCGGCATCACCGCGCAGTAGAACAGGCTGATGTGCGCGAAGGTCTCCACGCCGTAGGAGAAGAAGCTGATGCTGTTGAGCAGCACCGTGTGGATGACCCACGCCACCACCGCGGACAGCCGCGTGTGCAGACCCAGGAGCAGCCCCACCAGCGCCACCACGTAGACGAACGCCAGCGCCTGGATGCCGGCCGTCTGGGAGATGCCCAGCGGCGCCAGCGCGGCCACCACCGCGTCCACGCGCGGCACCGACGGGGACGCCAGCGCCTCGGAGACGCTCCAGGGCACCCAGCCCCGGTTGCCCAACAGCTCCGGCAGGCTCTGCGACAGGCTCCACGCCTGGATGAGCAGCAGCGCCGCGACGCCGATGCGCAGCACGCCCAGCGGCTGCGGCGCGGAGGGCTCGCTCACGAACGCTGCCAGCTTCGGACCCACGGCGGACCTCCATGACGAAGACGAAGCGCTCATCGCGTCACCTCCCCGGCGGAAAAGGCCGCGGGCACCCGCCGCTCGAACACCGCGCGGTAGGCCTCCGACCAGACGGGGCGCTCACCGCGCAGGTGCGCCTCCATGGAGGGTAGCTGGAGGGACTCCACGCGCACCGTGACGGAGCGCGCGCCCGGGTGCCGGCCGAACATCGCCGCGGCCCACGCGCGGGCCAGCGCGTCCCGGCTGTCCGGCAGGCCGAAGCGCAACATCATGGAATGGATGCGCACGTTCACCGCGCTGTTGTCGGACCGGAAGTCGTCGTGCAGCTGTTCGCCGGACGCCCCCTCCAGGTCGAAGGCCACCTTCACCGCCGGGCTCACCCCGGGGGCGAAGAAGCTGAAGCCACTGCTCGCGCCCGTCCAGTGCGCGTAGCCCTGCGCCCAGGGCCTCACGGTGTCCGTGAGTTGGAGGAAGGGCACGTGAAACGCGCCACAGGCCACCAGCAGCAGGTGCACCGCGGCAAGGCCGGTCAACAACCCGTGCCTGGGAGTCAGGGTGTGTCGCATGGGGGCTCGCTCCAAAGCCCGAGCGCCGGAGGCGTAACCTCCGGCGTCGGGTGCGTCTTGAATGAACGGCTACATCGCTTCAGGGGGTTGTGACGGCGGGCTGCTTCAGTTGCAGTTGCCGCTCGCGCCGCCGCCGAACACGTTGCCGATGATGCCCAGCAGCGTGCCCGTCGTGTTGCCCAGCAGGTTGCCGGCGACGTTGCCCAGGATGTTGCTCACGAAGCCGCAGCCACCGGAGCCGCCGGAGCCGCCGGCCAGGGGGCCCGTCTTCGACACGAGCACGACCTCCTCCATCGCCACCGCCATGCGCGGGTCGTGGCCCTGCACGTCGCCGCTGTGAGCCATCGCGCCCGTCGCACCCAGCGCCAGCACGAACATCGCCACGGTCCCGCCCACCTTCATGTGCGTCTTCTTCATGGTCTTGCTCCTTGGGGATTGGACAGCATGGGCAATGTCTTTCCCCTTCCCGGAATCGGAACCATCCCGGTAAGCCCAGGAATTTGTCGGCGATTGGTTCCAGGCAGGATGTGGACATTCCAGCCCGGTTGGCGGCGACCTGTTCCCCGGGGAGGTGGAAAGTCGGGGCGGTGACGGGGCTTCGCGCGGATCCGCCCCGCGGGTTGCTTGCGTCAGGTGGGGGAGCTGAGGTCTACAATCCGACGAATGCGTTCCTCCCCCCGGGTCGCCTGGCTCCTGATTCCAACGTTGTGGCTGTCGTGCACCGACGCGGGGCTCTATTCGATTGACGACCGCGCGGGCGGCTCACGCGACCGCGCCAACTTCGAGGGCGACCTCTGCGTCCCCGAGGCCACTGGCGACGCGTTCCCCGTGAAGGTCGTCTTCGCGCTCCAGGGCGGCACGGGTGTGGAGCCGGAGGTGGTGGGCGCCGCGGTGGACGGACTCACCACGCTCACCTCGCGCTTCACCGGCCCGCAGATGCGCTTCGGGCTCGTGGCCTTCCACTCGGTGGCCACCGGCCTGCAGGGCAGCTTCACGGACGCCGCCGCGTTCCAGGCCGTCCTGCCCCGCTACGCCAGCTACCAGCAGCAGGGCCCCATCAGCGTCCGCTCCGCGCTGCGGCTGTCCAAGAGCCTCTTGTCCGGCGACATGCAGGCCTCCTGCAAGGGCGAGGTCGCGCGCACGCGCTACGTGGTGGCGCCCGTCATCCGCAGCTCCGACGTGAGCTGTGACAACCCGGCCTTCAACATCGGCATCGACAGCCGCTGCACCGCGCTGTCCCAGGCCGCCGGCTGCAACGCGTCCCCGGCGGCCCAGGCCCAGTGCAACGCCTCGTGCAGCCAGTGCGAGCTGACCGCCGTGGTGGGCGAGCTCAAGGGACTGGTGGAGCAACTGGGCGCGGGCGACGTCAGCGTGCAGCCCGTCTACGTCCGCGGCGACGCGCCGGACGCCGTCACCCGGTTGCAGGTGGCCGCCATCGCCAACGCGGGCGGCAGCGCGCCCGTGGAGACGGACTCCGTGGGCCTGCCCAACGCGCTGGCGCGGCTGGACTACGGCTCGCTCGACAACGCGCTCAAGCTGAAGCGCTTCCTCGCCTTCAACCGCAACGTCCAGGTGAGAAACGGCCAGATGCTGACCGACAGCGACGGCGACGGCGTGGGCGACGACGAGGAGCGCGCCATGGGCCTGGACCCCGTCGTCCCCGACACCGACCAGGACGGCCTGATGGACGGCGTGGAGCTGCGCATGGGCCTGGACCCGCTCGCCGTGGACGTCATCAACGGCTGCAGCGTGGTGCAGGACACCGACGGCGACCGGCTCAACGACTGCGAGGAGCGCGTGCTCGGCAGCGACCCCTGCGTGGGCGACACCGACGGCGACGGCCTGCCGGACCTCGTGGAGGCCCTGTCGCAGACCAACCCGCTCGTCCCAGAAGACCTGCTCGACAGCGACCGCGACGGCGTCTCCAACGTGGCGGAGGTGGAGGCCCACGCCGACCCGCTCAGCGCCGACCTCGACTTCCACCGCGAGCGCGGCTACGGCTACTCCGTCGTCCCGCTGCCGCCCACCGAGACCAGCGACCGCGCCTGCTACCGCACCCGCGTGGAGAACGTCTCCCTGGTCCCCACCCTGGAGCGCCCGCACCCGTTCTTCCCCGGCGAGTTCATCCCCGCGGGCACCAACGAGGTCTACCTCTACCTCCAGGTGGGCCGGGACAATGATCCGCGCGGCGCCGGCGTGGGTTCGCTCTTCATCCAGGAGATCAAGTACGACCCGGACACCGGCCGCACCCCGGCGGGCATGATCTCCCTCACGTCCGACGACTTCATCGTGGGCATCTGAGCCGGCCCTCAGCGTGGGGTGTCCCCCACAGTCTCAATGGGGTGTTCCCCCCACACCCATCCTGTAGCAGCCTCTTCCGAGCCCGCAACCCCTTGAAGTTCCTGACCCTGAAACTCCTACAGCAGTGGGATCGGCTCTTGCTAGGGGAGGGGTTGTGAAAGGAGTCACCATGACTATCGGTCGCATTGCCCCCATGTTGGCGCTCGGAGCCTTCCTGGTGCTGAGCCCCCGCACCGTGCAGGCCCAGGAGCAGAACCCGGACAACCCGGAGTGCCTCGGAGACGAGTGCGGACGCCCCAAGGAGGAGGGTGGCGGCTGCGGCTGTGGCTGTGGCTGTTCCGTCTGGGTGGCGTACACGGACGACGGCAAGACGCTGTCGTACACGGACGACGCGGACGGCGACGGCAAGGCGGACGACAAGGACAACTGCCCGTTCACGTCCAACCGCGACCAGACGGACGGCGACGGCGACCTGGCCGGCGACTCCTGCGACAACTGCGCGGCCGTCTCCAACGCCACGCAGCTGGACACCGACGGTGACGGCCAGGGCGACGCGTGCGACACGGACGACGACGGCGACGGCAAGCCGGATGGCGAGGACAACTGCCCCTCCATCCCCAACGCCAACCAGGCGGACAACGACAAGGACGGCCTGGGCGACGTCTGTGACGACGACGACGACAACGACGGGCGCAAGGACGGCGAGGACAACTGCCCGCTCGTCTCCAACGAGAACCAGCAGCTGCCGGCGGACGTGAGCCTGTGCCGCGTGGACGCGGACGGCGACAACATCTCCGACAACCTGGACAACTGCCCCGGCCTGTCCAACCCGGACCAGAAGGACACGGACGTGGACGGCATCGGCGACAGCTGCGATCCGGACCGCGACAACGACTCCGTCCTCAACGCCCAGGACAACTGCGCCGCGGTGGCCAACCGCGACCAGGCGGATGACGACGGCGACGGCCTGGGTGACGCGTGCGACACGCGCTACTGCGTGGTGCTCAACAAGGACCAGCCCAACGACTGCCTCGACCCGAAGGCGCCCTTCAGCGTGGGCACCGGCGGCGTCATCAACGTGGAGTCGACGAGCATGGCGGTGCGCCCGCCCCTGTTCGCCAACCGCAACGGCGCGGCCATCGAGTACACCTGGACGGTGGTGAAGCGTCCCTCCGGCTCCACCGCGGTGGTGGAGAACCCCAAGGGCGCCGTCACCTACAGCCGCCACTGGGAGTACCAGTACGTGGACGGCAGCGTGCCCAACTTCCAGCCGGACAAGGAAGGCGAGTACGAGCTGCAGGTGTCCACGCGCCTGGCCTTCGCGGACCGCGTGTTCCCGGAGCAGCGCGCCTCCGTGTCCAGCCTCTTCGTGAAGGTGGGCAAGGACGACGGCAACGGCGGCGGCTGCACCTCGCTGCCCGCGGGCGGTAGCGCCGCGGCCCTGGGCGCGGGCGTGCTCGGCCTGCTGCTGCGCCGCCGCAAGAAGGCGTAAGAAGGGTGTCACCCATGTCAGGAGGTCCGCATCGCATGCGCCGTCAGCTCGTGGTTCCGCTTCTTGCGACCGGCCTCCTGGCCCTGGGTGTGCTGTCCTGTTCCGACACGCTCCTGGAGCCGCGCGCCCAGGAGCAGTCCCAGTTGGATGACCGGCTGACGCTCACCGGCCGGGTGTGTACGCGCCCGGCCAACCCCACTGGCTTCCCGGTGAAGGTGGTGCTCGTCGTGGACGAGTCCGGCAGCATGTGCGTGTCGGATCCGCCGGGCTCGCAGGAGGGCAGCGGCTTCTGCGAGCGCACGGAGGTGCAGGCCATCATCCCGCCGGGCGTCACGGAGCCCGCGCGCGTGCGCGCCCTGAAGAACCTGGTGAACGGCTTCAAGCGCATCAACGACGCGCGCCAGGGCAACATCAGCATCGCCATTGCCCCGTTCGAAACGAACGTGAAGAACACCTGGCCTCCGCCGGGTGGCGACCGCTTCGCGCCGCCGGGCAACATCAACGGCTACATCGAGGGCCTGCAGTCGCAGCTGGGCAAGGGCACCGACTACCAGGGCGCGCTCAGCTACGCGTACAGCCTCATCGCGAGCGACATCGAGGCGGTGTCCCAGGCCACGCCGGAGCTCCTGCCGCGCACGCGCTACGTCGTCGTGTTCCTCACGGACGGCACGCCGTACCCGCGCTGCTCCGGCAACGACAACCTGTCCGTCTACGCGGGCCCGGACACGCCGGACCTCACCTGGCGCGACTCCATCTCCAGCTTCTGCAACGCCACCAGCACCACCGACGCCATCACCGGCTTCGAGGTGGGCACGGACCGCAACCAGAACTACCAGCTCTTCAGCTACGTGCGCCGGCTGATGGAGCTGAAGACGCAGTACAACGTGGGCGACGTGCGCATGCACACGGTGCTGCTCTTCAACGAGGAGGCCGTGCGCGCGTGCGGCCCCATCTGCCAGGACATCTACGGCACCTACCCGGAGGTCGCGCCGGCGCAGTACCCGGCCGCGGCGAAGAAGATCGCCTCCTTCCTGCTCAAGCGCTTCGCGGAGATGGGCAACGGCGTCTACCAGGAGTTCAGCGACACGGCGGAGATCTCCGAGCTGGGCCTGGGCGCGCTGGACTACTCGTCCTTCGCGTCGCCCAACGTGATGAAGACGCTGATGGTGGAGCCCCTGAGCTCCGCGCCGGGGGACGAGGGCCGGGTGCTGGACAGCGACGGCGACGGCGTCCCGGACGCGGTGGACAACAGCTTCACGCTCAAGACGAACCCGTTCACCCTCGACAGCGACGGGGACTGCCTGAGCGATGGCTTCGAGTTCCGGCGCCAGGACCAGGGCTTCAAGCCGGGCAACGACCTGGACGCGCGCGGCTGCGACCCCAAGTCCCCGCTGACGCCCGGCTGCACCTGCCGGGACACGGACGGGGACGGCCTGTCGCAGTTCGCGGAGGAGTACCTCAAGACGCGCCAGGGCATCGTGGACAGCGACGGCGACGGCTCGCCGGACGGCGTGGAGGCGAAGTACGGCCTCAACCCGCTCCAGTCGAGCGTGGCCGGCCTGGACACCGACGGCGACGGCGTGCCGGACGACGAGGAGCTGCGCGCCGGCAGCGACCCCACCCGGCGCGACCGGCTGTTCCACGACAAGTACGGCATCCAGTACGAGGTGACGAAGGTGCCGGGCGGCAACGACACGAACGGCGTCTGCTACGACTTCACCGTGTCCAACCTGCAGTTGGTGACGCCGCCGGACCGCTCGGGCGTGAAGCAGGGCTACAACCTGTTCAAGGTGTGGTTCGCGGAGGCGCCGGAGAGCGGCGTGGCCACGGACTACGGCGTCTGGCGCACCGCGTGCGCGTGGGCGCAGTACGCGCCCCCCAGCGTGCGCGTGCCGCTGGGGCCGGACCTGGCCATGGACGACGGTGACTTCCGCCGGCCGGATCAACTGGTGGACCCCTGGAGGACCCAGGGCAATTGCGTCGGCGTGTCGCCGTCGCAGGGAGGCGCGTCGCCGTGAGCCGCGCGGGACGTCTTTGGGCCCTCACCCTGGTGGGGCTCGCCGTGGTGGTGGCCTGTACGGATTCGTACCTCTACGACCCGCGCCGTGACACGGAGGTGCCCGCGGACCGGGCCGTGTCGCTGGACGGGCGGTTCTGCACGCTGGGCGCGAACGAGGTCATCCGGCCCATCAAGATCATCGTCGCCATGGACGCCAGCCAGTCCATGCGCGTGAGCGACCCGGACGGCACGCGCGCCACGGCGCTCGTGGACCTGATTGAAAACCTCCCGCAGGACCCGGAGGTCTCCATCGCGGTGATGCTCTTCGCGGGCAGCACCACGGCGTTCCTCACGCAGGACCCGGGGCCGCCGCCGGAGGACGGCTTCGTGCAGGTGTCGGCGCTGGACGCCAACGCGAAGGCCATCCTCACGGAGAAGCTGCTCACGTTCCGCAACACGGACACGTCGCCGAACCGGGACTCGACGGACTTCGTCAAGCCGCTGTCGGACATCTACTCGCTCATCAACACGGACATCGCGCGGGCGCGGCAGCAGCCCAGCGGGAACGAGGCCCTGGCGCAGGCGCGCTACTCGGTCATCTTCCTGTCGGACGGCAAGCCCACGAACAACCAGGACGACGAGCTCATCCGCGGCGACGCGGTGGTGCGCATCCGCCAGCTGCGCGACCTGGTGGAGGACGTGCGCTTCAACACCGTGCACGTCTTCAACCCCACGCAGCCCGTGCCCTCCGTGTGCGACCTGGTGTCGGAGGACGGCGGCTTCGGCGACGGCGGCTGCCCGCTGCTCATCATCAACCAGAACGCGGACCGCCTGGAGAAGATGGCCACGCTGGGCGGCGGCAACTTCCGCGACTTCCGCAACAACGAGCCCATCAACTTCCTCAACTTCCAGTTCGGCCAGGTGCGCCGCGCCTTCGTGGTGAAGGAGTTCGTGGCCTCCAACTTCTCCGCGCCGCCGGGCAGCCCGCTGGACGAGGCGGACACCGACGGCGACGGCCTCGACGACGCGCGCGAGTACGAGCTGGGCACCAACCCCAACCTGCGCGACACCGACGGCGACGGCTTCAGCGACGGCGTGGAGGTGTACTTCCGCGACCGCGGCGTGCAGTTCGACCCCACCCAGGAAGTGCAGCCGGACGGCGGCGGCCTGGACAAGGGCTGCCCGCCCGCGCTGCGCGGCGTGGACACCGACTGCGACGGCCTGCTGGATTGCGACGAGCAGTTCATCGGCACCAACGCCACGCTCCAGGACAGCGACGGCGACGGCGTGCCGGACGGCATGGAGTGGCGCGGCGGCACGCAGGGCTCCAGCAGCGACCTGGACGAGGACCCGGACACCGACGGGCTCACCAACCGCAGCGAGGCGCGCATGCACATGCGGCCCCTCCAGGTGGACACCGCCAACCTGGCCTCGGACGCGTACCGCTACAGCATGGAGGCGGACGGCCCGGTGGATGACCAGGGCCGCCAGTGCTACCGCTTCCGCGTGGACAACGTGCTGCTCGCGCCCACCATCGCCATGGTCGCCGACGGCGGCGTGGACGGGGGCGTGGACGCCGGCACCGTGCAGCGCGGCGCGGGCTACAACGACATCTACCTCTCCGTGGCCATGCTGCCCGCGGATGACCCGACCGCGCGCACGCTGGTGCGCACCTTCCGCGTGGACTCCGTGCGCTACCCCGTGGGCGGCATCAAGTCGCCTCCGGATGGCGTCGTCCGCGTGAACCCCGAGGACTTCGTGGACCGCTGCCCCGGCGTCGCCCCGACCCTCTCGCCCGTCCCCTGACCTTCCGCAGCCTCCCCCAGAGTCCCCCATGCGCCTTCGCACCCGACTGCTCCCGCTCGCGCTCCTCCTCCTGGCCGCCTGTTCCTCGGAAGGGGAGGACACGCCGGATGCCGGCACGGGCGTGGTGGAGGACCTCTGCAACAGCCGCGAGGAGGCCCTGACGAACGCGGACTGCGAGCTGAAGCCGGGCACGCCGGTGGAGCGCTTCCTGGCGCTCACGGGCGACGTGAAGGCCGGTGACGAGGACTGGTACAGCGTCCGCATCCCGGCCTCCGCCAACGCGCGCACGCTGGTGCACGTCACCGGCACGTACCTGGCGTCCAGCACGCCGGTGAACCTGTCCGTGACGGTGCAGGAGAAGGACAAGAGCACCGCGCTGGTGTCGAAGTCGGACCAGCACGGCGCGGGTGCGCCGAAGCCGGTGGACATCGTGCTGCCGTACGGCACGCCGGACACGCAGTTGGTCATCGTGGTGCGCGACGCGCCGGTGAACCCCGCGCGCCCCGCCTTCGACGCGCGCAACCCCTACCGGCTCACCGTGGAGCTCATCGAGAACCCGGACACGAACGAGCCCAACGACGTGACGCCCACGCCCATCGCGCTGGCGGCGCAGGGCGCCGTGCAGGTGGGCACCGCCAAGGGCTACCTGGCCACGGACGGCGACGTGGACCGCTTCAGCTTCCCGCTGACGGCGGGGAAGATCGCCTACGTGCGCCTCACCGCGCCGTCCCAGGGCGCCCCGCCCAACTACCGGCTGTCCTATGAGCTCTTGCGCCCCAACGGCACCGACAAGGAGTCGGAAGGCAACGTGCTGCCCAAGGTGCACCCGGGCGTGCTGGCCACCGCGCGCAAGGTGAAGCTGGCGGGCACCTGGACCCTGGTGGTGAAGGGCTACCGGGGCAACAACGAGCCCGTGCCCGCGGGCGACCTGAAGCAGCCCTACGACGTGGAGGTGCGCGTGGTGGACGAGGCGGATCCGCGCGACCAGTCCGGGGACAACGACACCTATGCCCGCGCATCCCCGGCCAACCTGGGGGCGCCGGGCGCGTCCACGAACCTCGAGGGCCGGCTGGGCTACGTGTCCGACCGGGACTGGTTCTCCGTGAAGCTGTCCTCGCTCACGAAGCCCAGCCTGCTGCGCTACAAGCTGGTGGAGGTGCCCACCACCACGCGCTTCGACCCGCTGCCCCTGCCGCTGGGCCAGATGGCGGACCGGCAGGTGCTGGTGTTCACCACGGTGGCCACGACCGTCACCGCGGAGCAGCGCGCCACCTGCACCAACGACGCCACCGTGTGCCCGCGTGACACGCGCGAGCACCCCGACGCGCCGGGGCTGGTGCAGACCTACTGCAACAACCCGGAGGCCGTGCTGTGCATCCAGTCCCTGCGCGAGGAGAGCGACCCCGCGCGCTTCCCCGGCCTGAGCAACTTCCAGGGCGTGCTGCCGGTGCCCGCGCACGGCGCGGAGCTGACGTACCACTTCGTGGTGCAGGACGACGGCAACAACTGGGCGGATGACCGCGACTACCGCCTGGAGGTCTCCTGGGAGGCGCTGGACGCGGAGGAGGACGCGGCCTACAGCGGCGGCGTGGAGCAGCCGCGCGCGAAGACGCTCGGCGACGTGGGCACGGGCAACCTGCCGGTGGGCAACGCCGCCTTCGAGGCGAAGGGCCAGCTGACGTACGGCCACGGCCGCCTGCGCGGCAACGACCGCGCCACGGGCCTGGGCGTGCGCGGCCCCACGGACTACGACGCGGTGGCCTCCGACACGGACACCTTCAAGTACCAGCTCCCCGACCGGACGGCGCCGGAGGACGCGGCGTGGCTGGTGCAGTGGGACGTGGACAACCTGCCCGACGGCGGCACCCCGCACGGGCTGGCGCTGGACCTGACCTTCTGCGACGGCAACAGCACGGACGGTGGCGCCGGCACGTGCACGCCGGTGACGACCACCAGCACGGGCGGTGCGCTGACGCTGGCCTACAGCCCCACGTCCATGCGCGCGTGGCACACCTCCGCGAGCGCGCCGCTCAGCAGCTACCAGGCGCTGTATCAACTGGAGAAGACGGCCACCACCACGCGCGTCACGGTGTCGCCCTACGCGTGCTCCTGCCTGGAGCGGCGCTTCATCAAGGGCGGCACGCTTTCGGTGGCGGTGAGCGCCACGGAGCGCACGGACTACCGGCCCGTGGGCTACACGCTGCGCACCGGCTACGGCGACTACCCGCGCAGCTACACGGCGGCGGATGGCGGCTCGCCCACGTCGTGCCCGGCGCCCACGCAGGACGGTGGCACGTGGGTGGGCGGTTGCCAGTTCACCCGCTAGCAGCGCCGGCCGGGCGGCGGGGCTTCACGCCTCCGCCGCCTCCGGGGGCGCCGCCGCGACTACGGGGCGATGCCCTTGCCCTTGAGCGGCAGCTCCCGCGTCTCACCGTTGGCGGCGTTGGACTTGAGGGTGAGCGTGCCGGTGAACTCCTTGGCGGCGTTGGGCTTGAAGGCGACCTCGATGAAGGCGCGCTGGTAGGTCTCCAGCTTCAGGGGGCCGTTCTCCGGCCACTCCTCCGGCCTCTTCATCGTGAAGACGCTGGGGCCGGAGATGGAGGCCTCGTTGAGCTCCAGCGTCTGGAGCCCGCGGTTCTCGATGTAGAGCGTGTTGAAGGTCGTCGCCCCCACGTAGGTGCCCGCGGAGAACTCCGTGTCGAAGCTCAGCTCCGTGCGGTCGATGAGCAGCTGCGGCGTGTTGGGCAGGTCCTCGGTTTCGTCTCCGCAGCCCGTCAGGGCGATGATGGTGAGAGGCAGCCACAGGTTGCGCAGGCGCATGGACATCCACTCCTCGGTGAGGTTCAGAAGAATGTCTGGTGTTGTAACACGGAATGTCTCGCGACTGGCGGGCGCTGTGATGGGATTGATGCTCGTCGCATGCGGCGGCTCGCGGGATGACTTCATCGGCCCGCGCGTGCTGGATGTCTGCAAGGCGTCCTGGCCCGTGTGCAGTGAGTACGCGGGCTGCATCCTCGGACCGGAGAGCTACTCCGAGGGACGCTTCCCCGGACGCGGGCAGGTGCTGGTGCGCGTGCCGGAGGCCTCCACCATCAAGGTGAGCTTCTACCTGGAGGAGGTGACGGCCGCGGGTGAGGAGACCGCCATCACCGTGCACGAGGAGGGCTGCCGCGCACGGCAGCGCAAGGCCTCCACGGGCCGCGCGGCGTTGGACCAGATGGAGAAGTTCGGCGTCTTCACGCAGCAGGCGGACGTCACCGGCGTGGGTGACCACCTGGTGGAGTTCGACTCCGACATGCAGGCGCGCTACGTGGTGAAGGTGGACGTGACGCCGCTGCGCATCCAGTGACGGCAGCGGCGGCGCGCGGCCTTCAGCCCTTGAGCGTGCGCACCAGGTGGTCCGCCACGCGGAAGCTGTTCGCCGCGATGGTGAGCGTGGACGGCACGCTGCCGCCCGACGGCATGAAGCTGCCGTCCACGACGTAGAGGTTGGGCACCTCGTGGGCGCGGCAGTGCTTGTCCAGCACGGAGGCCGCCGGGTCGTCGCCGAAGCGGCAGGTGCCGTGCTGGAGGATGGTGGTTTCGCCCTGCGTGCCCACGCGCTCCACGCTGTCCGGGTCCAGGCGCATGAGCACTTCTTCCCCGCGCTCGACGAGGAAGCGCGTGGCGGCGAAGTCCGCCGGGTGCCGGTCCAGGGTGATGGCGGCCACGGGGATGCCGTACTTGTCCTTCACGCCGGGCTCCACCGTGACGGAGGTGCCGGGCGTGGGGAGGAACTCCGCGTAGACCTCGAACTCGAGGATGCGCGAGTCGCGGTACGCGCGCATGCGGTCCTTCAACTCCTTGCCGAACACGCCGGACCTACCGCTGCCCGCCAGGCCCACCGCCGCGTAGATGGGGTTGGGGTGCGCCCACATGAAGCCCAGCGTGCCGCCCTTGCGGAAGCCGTGGCGCGCGTCCGGCATCATGTAGAAGTCCTGGAGGCTGCGGTTCACGAAGGGCGCGGGGTCCGTGAGCCACGGGCGCGCGGCCTTCTGCTTCGACACCCGGAAGTGCGCGCGCGAGCCGCCGAAGGAGCTGAACAGCAGGTTCCTGCCCACGAGCCCGCTGCCGTTGGCGAGCCCGTTGGGGAAGCGCGCGGAGGTGGAGTTGAGCAGCAGGCGCGCGCTCTCCACGGCGGTGGCGGAGGCGATGATGACCTTCGCGGGCTGCTCCTGCGCGACGCCCTCCGGATCCAGGTACACCACGCTCTTGGCGCGGCCCTGCCGGTCCACTTCGATGGAGCGCGCCATGCAGCCCGGGCGCACCTCCACGTTGCCGGTGGCGATGGCGTTGGGGATGAGGCTCGCGAGCGTGCTGCTCTTGGCGCCCGTCTCGCAGCCGTAGCTGCCGCACAGCGCGCAGTACGCGCATGGAGCGCGGCCCTTGTAGGCCTTGCTGAGGATGCCGCGCGCGGTGGGCAGCGCGTGCCAGCCCAGCGCCGAGCACACCTTGTCGATCTCCGACGCCACCGGGTGCACGTCCAGGGGCGGCAGCGGGTAGGGGCGGCTGCGGGGCTCGGCGAAGGGGTGGGGGACGGCCTGGCCGGAGACGCCCAGCTCCGCTTCCGCCTTGTCGTAGAAGGGCGCCAGCTCCTCGTAGGAGATGGGCCAGTCCGCCACGGTGGTGCCGGGCACGGCGCCCAGCGTGGAGCGCAGGCGGAAGTCCACCGGCTTGAGGCGGTAGAAGAAGCCGCTCATGTGCACGGTGCCGCCGCCCACGCAGTTGGCGGTCCACGCGGCGTTGCTGCGCTCGTAGCGGGCCTTGGGCCCCTGGCGCACCAGGTGCGGCTCCTCCCACGGCAGCGGCATGAAGAAGTTGCGGCGGCTGTTGAGGATCTCGTCGTGGACGAAGTCCTTGGGCTGGTAGTGGCGCCCCTTCTCCAGCACCACGACCTTGAAGCCCGCGCGGCCCAGCTCCAGCGCCAGCGGCGCGCCGCCCGCGCCGCTGCCCACGATGCACACGTCCACGGAAGGCAGGCTCACGGGTGGTGACCTCCGCACTCGCGCAGGCATTTGGGCCCGTCGTAGCCCTCGGGGGGCGCCATGGCGAGCGTGCCCACGGTGTCGAAGCCCATGAGACGCCAGCCCACGCGCCCCTTGTTGCCGCCATAGGACGGGTCGCCCAGGAAGCCCTCCAGGCTGAGCGTCATCAGCAGTTCATAGAAGTGGGCTTCGCCGCTGCCGGCCGGGCTGTCCTTGAAGATGGCGAGCAGCTCATCCTGCTGGGCGGGCGTGGCCTGGGCGAAGCCCTTCTGGAACATGCGCTGCGCGCGGCGCTCCAGCGCGGCCAGTCCCTGGAGGAAGTCGCGGTGCATGGCCTGCAGCCCCTGCGTCTCCAGGATGCGGTCGATGTAGAGCGCCACGTCCGCGTCCTGGGCGCCCGGGTCCTCGTCGCGGGGAAGCAGGCGCTCCGTGGCCGCGACGACGACGGCGTACTCGAAGGCGGAGAAGGTGCGCAGGGCCTGCCCGGCGGTGGTGGTGCCGGTGGGCTCCGCGGGCTTGGGCGCTTCCGCTTCCTTCGAACGTTTACACGCGGCCGCGCCCAGCAGCACGACACCGCCGCCGAAGAAGGTGAGCCGCTGGATGAAGGTGCGCCGGGACAGCTTCGGGGGGAGCGAACGCGCGCGAGCCATGGCGCGCAAGCCTAGCCCAGGTGCCCTAGGATGGCGCGCTCAACCAGGCCGATTGGACCAAGGAGAAGAACCGCATGAAACGGCACGCGTGGCTACTGGGGGCGGCGCTCGCGCTGGGATGTGGCGGCGGCAAGCCGGCCAACCCGGACGCGGGCTCGAATCCGCAGAACGATGGCGGAACGACGGACACGCCCTTCGCGCGGCTGACGGTCGACACGGAGCCGAGCGAGCAGACGGCCCTCTCCAACATCGCGATGGCGGTGGCCCCGGACGACCGTATCGGCATCGCCTACTTCGTGAAGGTGAGCGACAAGGACTTCGAGCTGCGCTACCGCGAGGTGAAGGACGGCCAGGTGCAGGCGACGGGGGAGAAGATCGCCACCGTGCAGCGCATGTACGGCGTGTCGCTGGCGTTCAGCTCCACGGGCCAGCCCGCGGTGAGCTACCTGGGTGGCGGGAGTGATCAGTCGGTCTTCTGGCTCCAGAGCGACCTGGCGGTGTCCTTCCGCAACGCGAACGGCACCTGGACGGAGAGCATCGCGGTGAAGCGGGGCGACGAGGCCATCGCGGGCAACCCGGTGAGCGACACGGGCTACCTCGTGGGAATCAATCCCTCCATCGTCTTCAGGGGCAGCGAGGCGCTGGTCGTCTACCGCGACGTGCACAACGGGCAGTCCCCGCAGCAGGACTGGGCGGGCAGCGACGTGGAGCTGGCCAGCGGCGGGCCCACGACCTGGCAGAAGCGGGTGGTGGCGGCGGGAGGCAATGGCACGGATGAGAAGCCGGCCTATGGCGGGCGCCTCCAGCTGTTGATGGCGGGCGACCAGCCGGCGCTGGTGTTCGACCAGGCGTTCGGCGCCGCGGACGCCTCCGGGCAGAACGTGTTCTTCCAGCGCCGCAACACGGATGGCACCACGTGGACGCCGCCGGTGAAGGTCCAGTCGGTGGGCGGCACGATGCTGGGCGCCTCCCTGGCGTATGACCCGGTGGTGGGCTTCGGCATCGCGGCGGTGGACCGCTTCACCAGCAAGCTCACGTTCATCGGCTGCGGCGGAACGACGGGGACGAAGTGCGCGGCGGCGCAGGACTGGACGACGCCGGACCCCGTCTACCAGACGGGCTCCGGCGGCTGGTACCCGTCGCTGGCGTTCGACCCGAAGACGCACGACCCGTCCATCGCGTTCCACGTCTGCTCGCTGGAGTCCGGGCGCAACGAGGGCAGTTGCTCGCCGTCGGATGACGCGCTCGTCATCGCCACGCGCGTGGAGGACCAGTGGCGCGAGGTGGTGGTGGACACGGCGGGAGGCTGGTCGCCGAAGCTGGCGTTCCTGTCCACCGGACAGCGCGTGGTGCTCTACCGCGCGGGCGGCACGCAGGCCCTGACGCTGGCGGTGGAGCGGTGAGCCTCGCGGGACGCGCCATGGCGGCGCTGGGGCTCGCGGCCGTGCTGGGCGCGGGCGCTGTCGCGTGCCGCGGTGACAACGAGCTGTCCGGCAGCGTGTCGGAGCTGTTCCCCGTCACCGACGTGTCGCGGGTGGAGATCCGCCGCAACCCGGAGGCGCTCCAGGTGAGCTACTTCCGCAACAACGGCCTGGACGTGGACCTGGTCGCGCGGCTCACCGTGGACACGGAGGGCGTGGACCTGAAGCCGGGCACGAAGGTGCAACTGGGCGGCACCACGCCGTCCGGCCGCGACCGCGCGTCGGTGGTGCACGTGGCCGCGGGCGAGCCCGCGCGCGTCTTCACCCAGGTGGAGCGGGGCGACCTGGTCCTGGACGAAGGCGGCAACGCGGGCGAGGCCACGCGCGGGGACTTCTCCCTGTCGTTCAAGAAGGGCGACGGCTACGGCGCGGGGCGCAGCATGGAGGGGACGTTCAACTCCCTGGCGCTCGACGCGGGCTTCGGTCCGGACCTGGGCGACGTGGTGGTGGACGAGCCCGCTCCCTGATCCACCCCGGGGCTTCCGGTGACTTCAAGCCGGAAGCCCTGGGCTTCGTCTCACGGCGTGCAGGTGTCGAGCGCCGCCATGCCCTGGGAGAGCTGCCCCTGGTGCGTGGCGAACCGAGCGAGCGCCGGAGCGCCCCCGTCCAGGAAGAGCTGGCGAGCGGCGTCCACCGCGTCCCGCGCGTGCACCGTCACGGTGGTGCCGCGGGCATCCGTCACCTTCACCGCGCCGTCCTGCTGGCCCTGGGCGCGGATGAGCAGGGCACCCGCCTCGTCGCGCGCGACCATGCCGTCCTCCAGCGGCTCGAAGTAGCGCACCAGCGGCTCCTGGCCCTCGCGCTGCAACTCCAGGCGCATGACGCCGGACTCCACGTCGCGGGACATCTTCAGCGTGTCGGTGGGGCCGAGCTTCACGATGCGCGTGTCGCTGTCCTCGCCCTCCACGCTGCTCACCGGGTTGCTGCCGGTCCAGAACTCGATGCTGTTGACGACGAGCGCGTCCACCAGCGTGCCAATCTCATAGACAGGCACCACGACGAACACGAGGAACACCAGCCACTGGACGAACTTGTTGCCGGAGATGCCCTTGTTGAACTGCCAGATCTTCGTCGTGAGCTTGAACGAGCCGAAGCAGCCGGTGGCGTTCATCATCAGGACACCCGCGCACAGCACGCCGAGCCAGCGGGACGGACGCATCTTCATGAAGCCCTCCTGGGGGATGGGGGACCGCGGAAGCGGCCGCCACCATGCCACGAAGGCTTCAGTCCGGCTCGCTCTGAACCAGCCCGTACTTGTGCAGGAGCGAATAGAGGTGCTTGCGGTCCAGCTCCGCCTCGCGAGCGGCGCGGGCGATGTTGCCCCGGGCGCGGCCCAGGAGGCGCGTGAGGTACTCGCGCTCGAAGGCGCGCACGAGCTCGTCCTTGCAGACCTTGAACGGCCCGGTGAACTCCACCGGCAGGAAGTCCCCGGCGGGCGCGGGCACGTCGCGGGTGTACTCGCGCAGGAGGTTGTCCCCGGCGAGGCCCGGGATGTCCACCATGTGCCGGGCGCGCTCCAGGGCGTTGCGCAACTCGCGCACGTTGCCCGGCCAGGTGTGCCCCAGGAACTGCTCTTGAATCTTCTCCGGCAGCCGGGGCCAGAGGCCCTCGCCCGCGAAGGCCTCCACGAGCAGCGGGATGTCCTCCTTGCGGTCGCGCAGGGGCGGCAGGCTGACGGTGAAGACAGACAGGCGGAAGTAGAGGTCCTCGCGGAAGCGGCCCGCCTGCGTCTCCGCCCACAGGTCCTTCTTGCTGGCCACGACGATGCGCGCGTCGAAGGAGATGGGCGTGGAGGAGCCCAGGCGCCGGAACTCGCGGTCTTCAATGGCGCGCAGCAGCTTGGGCTGCAGGTCCAGGGCGAGGTCGTCGATTTCGTCCAGGAAGAGGGTGCCGCCGTGGGCGCGCTCCAGGCAGCCGATGCGCTGGCCCACCGCGCCGGTGAAGGCGCCCTTCTCGTGGCCGAAGAGCTCGGACTCGATGAGGGAGTCGGACACGCTGGCGCAGTCGAAGACCACGAGCGGCCCGGACGCGCGGGGGCTCAACTTGTGGATGGCCTTGGCGCCCGCGCCCTTGCCGGAGCCCGTCTCGCCCACCAGGAGCACGGTGGAGTCCGTGGGGGCGATGCGCTGGAGCAGCGCGAAGATCTGCCGCATGGGCACGCTGCGGCCCACCAGGTCGCCCAGCCGGTCCTCGGCGGTGGGCTCCACCTGCACGGGCGCCATCTGCGGGCTGAAGCGCAGGCGCACGTCGCCCACTTCCAGGAGGGCGCCGGGGCGCAGGTAGGCCTCACGCACCTGGGCGCCGTCGAGGAAGGTGCCGTTGGTGGAGCCCAGGTCCTGCACGAGGAAGCGGTCACCCTGGCGGCGGACCACGAGGTGGTTGCGGCTGACGGTGGGGTGGTCGATGACGACGTCGTTGTCGGTGGACTTGCCGACGCGAAGGTCCTCGGTGGCCAGCGGGTACACGGTGCCCGCGCGTTCGGTGTCCAGCAGCACCAGGTGGAAGCGCTGTGCGGACAGCGGCTCGCCCAGCGCCCGCGCGGCGACGACGGTGTGCGTGGGGATGGGGGCGGGGGGAACGGGGGGCATGAGCGGCCGGGATTCTAGTCGGCTTCTGGCCCGCGCGAACGTTCTGTCGGTACGGACCGTGCCCGGCTGGTGGCCAGCCGGGCACGGCGCGTCATTCCCCAGGGGACGTTTTCACCGGTTTGTTTTCTCGGGCGGTGAGACGTGGGGGCTCAAGGGTTCTTCTTCAGGAGGACCGCGTCCGTGGAACCGTTCCACTGGCCGAGCAGCGCACCGGAGGTCCACCCCGCGGAGACTGCGTTCCCAGAGGGATCCACGCAGACCGCCATGGCTTCCTCCTCCAGCCCGGTCCCTGCCTGGCGGAAGGTCGAGGTCGGACTCCCAGTAGGGCTCCACTTCCAGAGGAAGAAGTCCGCGCCGCCGCCGTAGTTGGGGAAGCCGTTGAGCGGCCCCCCAGTACGGCCCGCGACCCAGATGTTGTTCGTCTGGGGATCCACGGCCACCGCGTTGACGGCGTCGTCACCCCAGGTTCCCACCAGCTCCAGCCAGATGGGAGAGAAGTCCGCCGCGCTGAGCTTGGCGACGACGCCCTCCTGGCCACCGGCGCTCTGCTTTCCAGGAACGAGTCCGCTGGCGAAGCCGCCAATCACCAGCGCGCCAGTGGTGTCGCGGGCAAGCGACGACACGGAGGTGATGCCAAGCCCGCCCAGGGACGTATGGGCCAGCTGCTGGGTGCCATCGGCGCTGTACTTGCCGATGAACCCCGCGATGGGCTGGGCGTTGGAGGAGGAGCGGATCTCCCCGGCGACGAAGATGTTCCCCTGGGCATCGAGTGCGATGCCCGTCGGTCCGAGGCTGGCGCTCGTGTTCCCGAAATGGACGTGCTTCCACAGGATGGCACCGGTCTCACCGCTCAGCTTCGCGATGAGGATGAGGGCGCCGTCCGGCATCCCGCCTCCCGTTTCGTATCCCCACGTCCCACCCGCGACATAGACGTCGCCCGCGGCATCCACCGCCACCGCGCGCAAATCACTGAAGCCAGACGTGCCCACCCGCTGGGTCCAGCCACGGTTGCCGGCCGTGTCGTACTGCGCCACGAAGCCGGCGGGCACGAGCGAACTCGTCGACGTTCCAGGCAGCGGCCCCGTGGTCAATCCCACCATGTACAGATAGTGCTGGGTGGGCGCGAAGGGAGGCGTGCCCGAGTAGGCGAGGGCATAGGCCTGGTCGTCCTCGGATCCACCCAGCTGGCGCGTCCAGCCGTTGTTACCCGTCGCGGAGTGTTGCTTCAGGATGGCGTCCGCCTTGCCCTGGTTGGTGAACCCGAAGCTGCCCCTTGAGTAACCCGCGGCGTAGACATTGCCAGCGCTGTCGGTCACGACCGCGTTGTATTGGTCGGAATCACTGGTGCCGCGCTGCCGCTGCCACTCGCCGGAAGGAGTCGAGCCCACGCCGCAATCACTCTCGACGGCGCCCAGGTCCAGCCGGGCAGGGCTTCCGCAGGGGACGGTGGGATCATTGTCGTTGTTGGTATCATCCAGCGCCGCGTTGCGGGCCGGGGAGCCCGTGAGCGTCATGTAGCCGGTATGCGCGGAGTTGGGGTCGAAGAGGGGATCCAGCTCGAAGCTGGCCGCGTCCAGGCCGGTCGCCGACTTCCACTGCGCGAGGTTTCGCGGCGCGAAGGTATCCGGCTCGTTGTCCTTGCGCAGCAGCACGGGCCCCGAGGTGTTGAAGACGAGGTTGTAGTTGCTCGTCAGCCCCGGCGAATAGGTGGATGAAGTGTGGAAGTCCAGCGCACCGCCCTTGCGCTGGCCCACCTTGCTGGCCTCCAGGTACTGCACGGTGCCCGTGTTCCGGATGATGTTGTTCCAGACGTGCACGTTGACGGCCTGCTGGAGGCGGCGGGCGTTCAGGTCGTTGTTCCATCCGTCGATGCCCAGGCGGATCGCCGAGTGTCCCACCTCATCGAAGGTGTTGTTGTAGATGTCCACGTCCCGCGCGTAGTCGATCCGGATGCCATCCGCGCAGCCGACGCCGCCACGAATGCCCGGCGTCTGGGTTCCATTCGTTGCATCGCCGTCGCCATCCTGGGTCATCCGGAAGATTTGATTCCTCCGGATGACGACGTTGCTGACGTAGGTGGGGCCGGAGTCCGTGGCCTGGACCTTGAAGTTGTTGCCGAGCATGACGCCCAGCCCGCTGTCGGAGATGCGGTTGTTCTCGAAGAGGATGTTGCTGGAGCCGAAGTGGAAGATGACGGCATCCCCGCCGCACTGGGTCGCGGTGTTCGACTTGGGCCGATAGCCTGAATAGACGCCGTTGCGGACCGTGACGCCCACGCACTCCTTGATGTCGACGGCGTTCTCGAAGTCACCCGTGAAGGTGTTGTTCTCCAGGGTGATGTCCGTGGAGGGCCCCAGTTGTTCAGGGGTCCAGCCGTCCTGCGGCGTCTCCCGGCCCTGGCACTGGAAGGCGTCACCGGAGCTTCCCGTGATGGTGTTGCCGCGCACGAGGATCCGCGAGCTCTTCTTGGTCACGAGGATGCCATGCGCGTCCTGGATCGCGTCGCCAGAGGGATACATCCGCGCGTTGTCGATGAAGTGGTTCCGGTCGAAGAGGATGTCCTCGGAGTTCGTGACCACTGCTCCGCCGTTGTCGCAGCGGCGGACATCCATGAAGCGCAAGGCGATGGAGCGGATGCGGGGCTGGACGTTGACCGTGTTGAACAGCGTGATGCCGACGACGGGGGCCTCCTCGCAGTCAATGCTCAGGCCCTCGACACTCCAGTAGGCCGCGCCGTCGACGAAGACGAGGGGGGCCAGCCGCCGGTTCTGGGTGGCATGCATGGGAGAGTAGAGGGTGGGATTCGCGTAGAACCCACTGGAGCTGACCATCTCCTCGGGGGCCCGCATGATGCGGAACGGCTGGCTCGGACTGCCGGCCCGGGAGATGACGACCTGCTCGCTGTAGCGGTCATCCGGGCTGGGGGTGAAGGCCGGCTGGTGCACGTAGATGGTTCCGCCCGGGGGCACGTGGTCCACGGCGTACTGCAGGGTGGCCCACGCGGTCTGGGGCGTGAGACCGTCACTGTTGTCGGAGCAGTAGGGGCGGTCCGCGTTTGGGATGCCTCCCCAGGTCCCGCAGAGGATCCCGACGTGACGGATCAGGTGCGGAGCAGAGGGCGCGGCGTCGACGAACGCCGTGTTCATGGCGCTTCTCGCACCGACGCAGGGGGTGCCAGCGCTCACGGACGCGCAGGAAGGCAGGAGCGCCTGCGTGGCGGTCCTGGTGGCCAGGCGGACCTGCGGCTCTTCACGGGGCCGCTCAGGTTCGACGTCCTGACAACCGAGTGCCAGCCCCAGCAGCAGCAGGGCGCCAGATAAAGGATGGAAGAGGTGACGGGGGATGGGATGGATGGCTTCTGACATGGCGGTGGTGGGTCGACGTTGACGCCGGGGATGGCGTGCTTCGAAGACGCAACGGCACGTTTGGTCTGGCGATGTCAGGGGCGGAAAGTCGGAGGGATTGTTGGGTGTCTGGCGTTGGAGGGACTGGATTGACGTCTGGTGAAAAGAAGACGGCCGCCCTCCCCGTGACGGGAAGGACGGCCGTGCAAGGCATTGCCGCTGGCTGCGGCGTCAGTCGCCTTCGTAGATGCCGATGAGGCCCGGGGTGACGACGCCCGTCTTCGCGTTCTTGACGCCCTCGATGGCCACGAGCACGCGGCGCTTGCCGGCGGAGCGGTCGAACTGGATGTCGGACACGCTGCTGACGGAGGTGACCACGTTGCCGAAGACGTCACCGCTGTACTTCACCGTGCTGCCGCCCTTCAGGCGCGTGATGCCGCCCCACCAGTTGGCGCCCACCCAGAGGCTGCCGTCCCAGGGGTCCGTCGCCACGGAGGACGTGGGCGCCATCGCGGAGTTGCCACCGCTCGCGGGCGTGTAGTTGACCAGGTCCTGCATCACCTTCGTCTGGACGGTGCCATCCGGGCCCAGGCGCGCCAGGCCGTAGTAGAAGGAGCTGACCCAGACATCTCCGTTGCCAGCCATCGCCATGCCGGAGACGTTGTCGTCCACGCGCTGCTCGGGCTTCGGGTAGTTCGGCACGGCGTCAGCCCAGATGTCGAAGCGGTTCCACTCGTAACCCGAGTCCTCCGTCTCGGACTGGGCGCGCCAGTAGTTGTCCCCGTTCGTTCCGTAGCGGAAGCGCGTGGAGCGGATCTGCCCACCGAAGAAGACGTCGTGGTTCTCCGTGATGGCGATGCCGTAGTACCGGTCCGACAGGACCTCGTCCTTGGGGCCGGCGATGGCGGGGTGCACGTGCTCGTAGAGGCCCGCGCACTCGAACTCCCACTTGAACTTCTCCTCACCCGGCGCGGGCGGCTGGTTCCAGGGGCGGGGATCCCAGCAGTAGGCCGGGACGATGCCGTTGAACTTCGCGTCACCCATGGCGAAGCCGTGGTTGCCGCCGAACCAGACGACCTCCTTCACCGGGTCGTAGGCGATGCGGTAGATGGTGCAGAGCTTCTCGCGCCCGCGCAGCTCGCGGGAGACCTTCGTGGGACCGGTGTGGATGTCGTAGTGCACGACGTCCAGCGTGCCGTCCGCCTTGAGCGTCACCTTGTCCGCGTCACCGCTCTTGTAGACGCTGGCGTCCGGCTCGCGGTGGTCGTTCTCCGCCTGGTCCCACTCGTCCTCGCAGGTGGGCATGCCCGCCTTGGGCGGCTTGCCGGCGTAGCCGACGAACACCGTGCCCGCGGGACCGCCCGCCACGGAGATGACCTTGAGGTACGGCACGCCCGGCGGAGGACCGCCCACGCCGTCGCGCATGCGGCCGAACGGGTGGAGACCGTCGGACATGGTGAAGCGTTGGATGGTGTTGGAGCCCTTCTTGATGAGGAACAGGCCCTCCTCGCCACCCGCGACCCAGACGTTGCCGCCCTGGTCCGCGGAGATGCCGTACACGTAGCGCGGCGCGCCCATCTCCTGGTTGTAGAACGTCCAGCCCGGTGCCGAGGGCAGAGGATAGGTCTGCACCTTCTCCGGAACGCCCGCGTCCGTGCCTGCATCCGTGCCCGCGTCGGTGCCCGTTCCGGCATCCGTGCCCGTACCCGCGTCGGTGCCAGTCCCGGCATCCGTGCCGGTGCCCGCATCGGTGCCGGTGCCCGCGTCGGGGACCTGCGTGCCCGCGTCCACCTCACCCGTGCCGCCGTCCTGCAGCCGCGGGTCCTCCACCGGCGTCACCGGCACCGTCGGGTTGTCCACGTCCCGCGTGTTGCCGTCGTCCCCACCGCAGCCCGCCCACCCCAGCGCTCCCACCAGCAGGACCGCCCCCGTCCACCGCCACCCGTGCTTCATATGACGCCCACCTCACACTCGCGCAGCGGGAGGTCCCCTTGCCGGACCTCCTCGTTCGAGCCCTTCCTGGCAAGGAGGGTGCCAGCCCCTGGAGGCCGAAAACCGTCGGATCACGGGCAGTGCGCGTCCCGGGAGCGCCACCGGGTGGGCAACCGTTTACCCAATGTGTGAACGCCGGGGTCCCGAAGCGCCCCCTAACCGTGCTAGGGCCTGGGCAATGGCTGGGAACGACGCACGCGGCCGCACCCCGCTGTCCCTCGTGGGACAGGAGCCGGACCTCGTCTTCTACACACGGCAGGCTTCCGAACATGGCGGTCCCGTGCTCGTGCTGGGCGCCGCCAATGGCCGAGTGCCCTGGGCGCTGGCGGGCCATGGCTTCGACACCGTGGGTGTGGACCCCTCGGAGGCGATGATCCGCTCCGCCGAGGAGCGCCGCGCCTCCGAGTCCTCCGACGTCTCCGGCCGCACGCGCCTCATGGCCGCCGACCCCCGTGCGCTGCGGCTGCCGGAGAAGTTCCCCCTGGTGCTCGCCCCACAGCACGCGCTGGGGCTGATGGCCGGGCGCGACGACCTGGAGGCGTTCCTCGCCACCGTGCGCCACCACCTGGCCCCCGGCGGCACCTTCATCTACGACGTGCTCAACGCCCCGCGCGAACCCGTGCTGCCGCGCGACGACGACGAGCCCGGCGCCGCGGTGGAGCCCCGCCGCCCCCTCTTCGCCCTGCACCTGCGCGAGCGGCGCCCGGCCGGCGGCCAGAGCCCCATCCGCCGCCTCAAGCTGCGCCACTTCCTCCCCGAGGAGCTGGAGACCGCCCTCACCGCCAGCGGCCTTACGCTGCGCGAGCGCTTCGGCCGCTTCGACGGCAAGCCCTTCGACCTCGAGGACCTGCGCCAGATTGGCGTCGCCGGAAGCTAGCGAGCCGCTTCAGCGCTCGAAGCGGTAGCCCAGCCCGCGCACCGTGAGGAAGTGCCGGGGCGCCTCCGGGTCCGCTTCGAACTTCAGCCGAAGCTGGCGCATGAAGTTGTCCACCGTGCGCGCGCTGCCCTCGTAGTGGTAGCCCCACGCGCCGGACAAGAGTTCCTCGCGGGTGAAGGTTCGGCCCGGGTGCGCGAGGAAGTGCGCCAGCAGCTTGAACTCCTGCGCGGTCAGGTCCACCGGCTGCCCGTCGCGCGACACCGTGCGCTGGGACAGGTCCACCTTCACGTCCCCGAACGTCACCGGCGGCGGCGCGGTGCCCGTGCCGCCGAACCTGCGGCGCAGCACCGCCTTGATGCGCGCGAGCAATTCCTGGAGCCCGAAGGGCTTCACCACGTAGTCGTCCGCGCCCAGGTTGAGGCCCAATATCTTGTCCGACTCCTGGCCCCGCGCGGACAGCACCACCACGGGCGTGTCGCGGCCGCGCGCGCGCAGCTCGCGAATCACTTCGTAGCCGTTGAGCTCCGGGAGCATCAGGTCCAGCACCAGCAGGTCCGGCGCTTCATCCAGCGCCTTGGCCAGGCCCGTGCGGCCGTCCTGGGCCTGGAGGACCTCGTAGCCCTCGAAGCGCAGGTTCATGGACACGCCGGTGAGGATGGACAGGTCGTCCTCCACCACCAGGATGCGCCGGGGCTTCTCCTCTGAAGGGACGGACGTGCTCATGCGCGGCTCACCGGCAGCTGGATGGTGAAGCAGCTGCCCTGGCCGGGCTCGCTCTTCAGGGTGATGCGGCCACCGTGCGCCTCCACGATGCGCTTGCTGATGGCGAGCCCCAGGCCGCTGCCCTCCGTCTTGCGCGTGAGCAGGTTGTCCACCCGGTAGAAGCGCTCGAAGATGCGCCTGCGGTCCTTCCTGGCGATTCCCACCCCGTTGTCCTCCACCGACAGGTTCACGTGTCCGCCGTCTCTCTGTGCCCGGAGGGCGATTCTGCGGTTCGTGGGCCCACTGTACTTGTAGGCATTCTGCAACAGGTTGAGCAGCGCGCCCGCCACCGCGACGCGGTCCACCTCCACGCGAGGCAAGCCGTCGTCCACGTTCACGGTGAACTGCATGTCGTCGCCCAGCCGCTGCGTGCGGAAGGCCGCCACCGCCGCGTCCACCACCTCCGTCACCGGCAGCGCGTCGCGCTGGTACACCTTGCGGCCGCTCTCGATGCGCGCCCAGTCCAGCACCCGCTCGATGAGGTCCGACAGCCGCTCGGTCTCCTTCGTGAGCAGGTCCAGCACCTCCTGCTGCTGCGCCGGATCCTTCAACCGTCCCAGCGCCAGCGTCTCGATGAACATGCGGATGGAGGTGAGCGGCGTGCGCAGCTCATGGCTCACCAGCGACACGAAGTCCGTCTTCATGCGCGACAGGCGCGCCTCGCGGTAGAGCACGCGGCCGGTGTACGCCACGCCGAAGGTGAGCGTCAGGTAGAACAAACCCAGCAGCACGCCGTAAACGACGCGGTTGCGCGTGGAGGCGCTCGCCACGGGGTCCTCGCCGGTGGGCAGCACCACCAGGCGGAAGTCCTGCAGCGGCGCGGACAGCACCCGCTCCGCGAGCACCGGCGGCCCCAGCGCGTTCTGCCGCGCCTGGGCCACCTCCGACATCAGCCGGTTGACGAGCCCGCCCTCGCCGGTGGTGTCGCGCGGCACGGGCAGGAGCGTGAAGCGCACGGGCTCCGACGTGGCCCGGCCCTGCGCCTTGTCCGACAGGAGCGCGTCCAGCGCGATGCCTGACAGCCGCACGCCGCGCACGGAGGCGCCCTGACGCTCGGCGGCCACCATCACCGCGCGGCTGCCCGTGGCGAGCGAGAAGACGGTGGTCACCGTCGGCAGCGAGGCGGCCTCCGGCACCAGCGCCGCCAGGGCCTCCGCCAACTGCGGATCCTTCGTGCGCACCAGCCCGTTCTCGACATGGAAGGTGCCCTCCGGGTCGGACAGCTCCTGGTCGTCCGGCAAGAGGAACGCCAGCCGCTCGTTGCCCACCGGCTCCAGGCGTCCGCGGCTGAGCGCCCGGGGCACCTCCGCGGACAGGTCCGCCAGCGTGCCGCGCCACGCGGCCTCCAGGCGTTTCTCCACCGCGGCGCGCTCGTTGATGATGGCCACGACGCCGAAGCCGGACAGGCCGGCCGAGGGCAGCACGACCAGCAGGATGAGCAGCGCGAACGTGCGCCGGAAGCTGAGGATGACGGGCGCGGGACGTGACACGGCCCCCCGTGTCTACACGCGACGGCGGCCGGGTGCTCGCGGCATTTGAGGGGAAGGGGGAGTCTTCCCGACACTGTCGGCGGCATTGTCGGGAGGCATACGGCGGGTGCGGAGGGCATCGACTTCAGGTGGGCGGCTGGGCGAGCATGCGGCCCTCGGGAAGGCGTGTGAGCTGGGCCGGCACGCTCCCGACAGGCCGTGAGGCCGCGCGAGGCTGGGGCTGGAGGCACGCGCGGGCCTTCGCGGGAGGGGATGGCATTTCCGATGCGACGGCAGGGATGGGCCGCGCTGTGCGCGGTGACGACGCTGGTGCTTTCGGGCTGCAAGGAGCGCGAGGTCGCGGGCACCTGGAGCAACGCCTCCGGGTCCCTGGCGCTCAGCCGGGATGACTCGCTGCTCTACGTGGTGGACGCGGACAACGGCATCCTCGCCGTGGTGGACACCGCCCGCCGGGAGAAGGTCTCCGAGGTGCGCGTGGGCTCGCGCCCGGAGCGCGTGACGGTGGGCGTGGACGACACCGTGTACGTGACGAACCGGGGCGACCGGAGCGTGTCCGTCATCCGCAAGGGCGACGCGGTGGAGGCCGCGCGCATCCAGGTCGGCGTGGAGCCCACGGGGCTCGCGGTGTCTCCGGAAGGCAGCACGCTGTACGTGGTGAACAGCGCCACGCGGAAGTCCGCCGCGCGGGGCAGCCTCACCGCCATCGACACGGCCACGCTCACGGTGCGCTGGGAGCTGCCGCTGGGCGAGGAGCCGCGCGGCATCGCGCTCCTGGAGGAGGGCCGCAAGGCGGCGGTGTCGCTCTTCCGGCAGGGCGACGTGGTGACGGTGGACCTGTCGGACGCGAACAACCCCCGCGTGATGCGCGACGGCACGGACCTGAACGCGAAGGCCAACCGCCCTTCGGCCTCCGTGTCCAACGGGGGCTCCGCGGCGGACGACGTCTTCGATACCCCGCTGCCCCCCGGCGTCCAGCAGCTCCCGCGCGCCTTCCGGGCGCGCGGCATGGTGGACCTGCTGGGCGCGCCGGATGGGCGGCGCCTCTTCGCGCCGGTGCTGTGGTCGCGCGAGGATCCGCTGGGCGGCCCCGTGGACGGCCGCGACCCGGACCTGGGCGATTCCATGTACGGCGGCGGGACGCCGTGCGGTGCCTCCAGTGGCGGCGGCGTGGTGGCGGCGGGCGTCATCACCTTCGACACGGAGGACGAGGCGCCCCGGCCGGTGGTGGACGACCTGGACGAGTGCAAGCCGCCGCCGGAGGAGAAGCCGGACTACCCCACGTCGCTCATCGCGAGCCCATCGTTCACGACGCCCCTGCAGGGGCCCTCGGCGGCGGTGGTGGATCCGACGGGCGCGTGGCTGTTCCTGGTGAACCAGGACTCGAACAACGTGGCCATCCTGCCTTCGTTCCGGCGGACCGGCTCCGACCTGCCGAACGAGTCGAGCCCGGTGCGGCAGTTGGTGGACGTGGGCGCGGGGCCCAACGGCATCGCGCTCACGCGGGACGGGCGCAGGGCGTACGTCTACAACGCGTTCGACCACACGGTCAGCACGCTGGTGGGCGGGGCGAATGACATCCGCGAGGAGGGCTCGCGCCTGGTCATCGCGGGCGACACGCTGTCGCCGCTGGCGGCGGAGGGCCGTCGGCTGTTCTTCAGCGCGGTGGACCGGCGGATGACCAGCCCGTCCGTGGCGGTGTCCTGCGCGTCGTGCCACCTGGAGGGCCGCGAGGACGGCCACGTGTGGGGCTTCCCGGACGGGCCGCGCCAGACGCCCAGCCTCGCGGGCCGCATGACGACGGCCACGGCGCCCTTCCACTGGAGCGGCGAGTTCTCCGCGCTGGGGGACTTCATGAGCGCCACGGTGAAGGACCGCATGGGCGGCCAGGACCTGGACGCGGACACGGTCGCGAAGCTGGGCGCGTTCATCGACGCCATCCCCACGCCGGACAACGCGTTCCAGGGCGAGCCGCTGACGGCACCGCAGGCGCGCGGTGCTGTCCTCTTCAAGCAGGCGAAGTGCGACACCTGCCACACGGGCGCTGCGCTCACAAACAACACCAACGCGGACGTGGGCACGTTCGTGCGCTCCGGCGTGCTGCAGGACGCGGCGGCGGTCATCAAGGCGGGGCTCAACACGCCGTCGCTGCTGGGCGTGGGCCGCACCGCGCCGTACCTGCACGACGGCAGCGCGCCTTCGCTCAAGGCGCGTCTGCTGAACGGCCGCGAGACGAACCAGCACGGCATGACCGCGGGGCTGTCCGACGCGGACGTGGACGACCTGGTGGCGTACCTGGAGACGCTGTAGTTGCCTGAACGATGACGCCGGGGGGCATGGTCCCCGGCGCTCATGGGGCTCGCCTCACACGCCGCGGATGAATCACCTCCCAGGGGCGGGTATGCGCCCTGGGGGCTCGTGGTGCTGGTCCACCATTTCGGGCTCTGGGCCTGGACGTCCTGGCACCGGGGCATCCCTCCGCTCCTGGTGTTGGAGCGCTGGGACTCCCACT
The DNA here is from genome assembly GCF_017302985.1 of Corallococcus macrosporus. Lineage (NCBI taxonomy): Bacteria > Pseudomonadati > Myxococcota > Myxococcia > Myxococcales > Myxococcaceae > Corallococcus > Corallococcus macrosporus. Next base: position 850,910 of record NZ_JAFIMU010000007.1, on the reverse strand, counting down.
ACTACAGCACGCTCGTTCTGGAGGGGTACACGTGGCCGCTCTGGGCCTTCCTGCCGCTGTACCCGGGCCTGGTCTGGCTGGCGCGGCTGGCACTGGGGGGCACCCTGCCTCCCAGGTCGTCGGCGCGGTCCTGTCCACGTTATGCCTGCTGGGCTTCGTCGCGTGGAACGCCCACCAGGCGAGGCGGGGGCCGTGGCGCGAAGGACTGATGGCCCGGACACCTTGGGGATGGTTCGTCTTCCTCTACGGTCCCGCCAGCTTCGCGCTGCACTCGCACCACACGGAGGGGCTCTTCCTGCTCCTGTCGTTCGGGGCGCTGGCGTGTGCCTCGCGTGGGCAACTGCTGCCTTCCGCCGTGCTGGTCTCGCTCTGCATCTTCACGCGCAATCAGGGCTGCTTCGTGGCGATTGCCGCCGCGCTCCTGGCGGCCATGCGCGAGCCGTCGTGGCGCGAGCGCTTCGTGCGGTTCATCTTCATGGGGGGCTTCGCGCTGCTGGCATTCGCCGGGCTGCTTGTCTTCGAGTGGAGCCGTTCCGGTGACCCCTTCATGTTCCTGAAGGCGCAGCGGGAGTGGAACCACGTGGACTCGCTTTGGGGCGCCATCCGGGGACTGTGGTTTGGCAATCCCTGGCACCGGGGCTTCAATGGCTGGCTGGTGCTGCGGAATGTCTTTGGCGCGGTGTGGCTGGTGTTCGCGGGGGTGTCATGGCGCCGCGACCGGGCCCTGGGCCTCTATGCCCTGCTGTCGCTGCTGGTGATGCTGCCGCAAGGCGACCTGGGAAATGCCTTCCGCTTCGGCGCGGTCCTCTTTCCGGTGAGGTTCGTCGCGGGTGACTGGCTGGCCACGCGCCCTGGAGCGTTGCGCTGGAGCGTGGCGCTGGTGCTTGTCTGGCTCAATCACAAGGTCACTCACGCCGATGCCATCGCGAAGTGGCCTTACTGAGAAGGGCCGTCAGGCGATGGCTGCCTACGGGCCCGCGTCAGGGACACCGGGCGTGGCCGGCTTCGGAACCACCGGCGCCTTCACCGCGGGACGCGGGGCAGGGACGGGCGGCGATGTCACCGGGCTTGAGCGGGAGCCCGAGCCCGGCGGCGCGGAGAGCAGATCCGTCGTCCCGGCGCGCGGCGTGGTGAGGCTGTCCAGCGGCTCCAGCGGCGCATCCAGGAGGAGGCTGTCCCCCGCGTCCGCCGGAAGCTCCGTGCCCGCGTCCGCCGTTGGATCCACCACGCCGTGGTGCGACGTCACCGCGAGGCGGGCCACGTCCAGCGCGCGGTCGGGGTCATCCCCCAGCCAGGTCACGACGACGACGCACGGCGTGTCGTCATCCCACGTCACCACCTGCGTCATGCCCTGCACGGGATTGCGGCGCGCGGCGGCCTTGCCCAGCGCCGGAATCTCCTCGCCGCCCGCGTTCAACGTGGGCGCGAGCAGCGCGCGCACATCCGCGTTCGCGTAGTGCGGCTGGCAGTCATACGCCACCGACACGGCCACGTCCGGCAACGCCGCCGAACGCAGCGTGCACAGCGGCCCGCACGAGGGACACGCGCGGTCCTCCTTCATCGTGAAGCCGTTCAGCGTGAGGTCGCGCAGGTCCGCGGGCAGCAATTCCTCGCACGAGGGCACGGTCAGCGTGGACGGCCGTCCCGGCAACCCGAGGAGGAGCGTTCCCGCATCCGACGCCGTGTCCGTGCCCGCACCGGGTTTGCTGCACGCGCCCAGGGCGAGCGCCATCAGCAATGCACCCCGTCCGACCCTCATCCCGTTGGCTCTCCTCACCGACGCCATTCGCGCGGGCGCGGATGGTAGACCGGGCCCGGCCCCCGTCATCAGCATTGTGGCCAGGCTGCCGCTTTCCGGACGCGGCCGGATGGCGGGAGGGTGGCCGGGCAGGCCGGCCTCGTTCAGTGCCAGAGCGTGGGCTAGGCTGCCTGTCTTCTTCCCTCATGCGCCTCCCCGGTCTCCTCACCCTGTCGCTCCTGGCCCTGGCGCCCGCCGTTCCCGCGCGCGCCCAGACGCCCCTCCCGCCCTCCCGGAGCGCGACCCCCGACGAGTCCTGGAGCGAACCCGGCAAGCCCGCGTCCCAGGCCACTCCCGCGCAACCCGGCCCCTCCGAAGAGGAGGAGCCCACCCGCGTCCCGGCTCCGCCCGACGCCCAGGGCGAAGCCGAGGGCTGGGAGTCCTTTCCCGGCGCCTCCGCCCCCGTCCCCGCGCCACCGCCTCCGCCTCCCCGGGATGCACCGCCGCTGCCCGCGGAGCCGCAGCCCACGCGCCGCCGCGCCAGGCCGCCCCGGCCCCCAAGCCCTCCGCAGGCCCCCAACCGCTACGGGCTCTACGGCGGACGGTCGCTGGGCGCCGGGCACGTGGGCGTGGGCATGGAGCTGGGCTACCCCTTCGTGTCCGCGCGCGGCGTGTACGGCGTCCTGGACCGACTGGACCTGGGGCTGGGCGTGGACAGCGTCTACGGCCTGATGACCGAGCTGCGCGCCAGCGCCCGCCTCACGCTCATGGACAGCCCCAACGTGAGCCTGGCCTTCGTGGTGGACGGAGGGCGCGCGTTCTTCCTGCGTCCCCCGGACACGGAGGACCGGGGCGCGCGCTACCTGAGCGGCCGGCGCGACTGGAACGTGGCCCCGGGGCTGGTGGCGTCCTTCCAGGGCGACGGCCCGCGCGCGTGGCGGCCGTACCTGGATGTCCGGGCCCTCTTCGCCTTCGACCTGGACCCCATCCAGCGCGACCCGCTGTCCGGCGTGCCGCCCGCGTGGAAGCTGGACGCCGCCGTCCTCGTCCGGCTGGGCGCGGAGTTTCCCGTCGGAGAGAAGACGTCCTACGCTGTCTCCTTCGGCGGGGACTTCCGCAGCCGCTCCACGGACGCGGAGTTCATGCCCACGCTGTCCGTGGGCGTGGTGTCCGCGCTGTTCTGAAAACCCCCCACCCCTCTCGACCCGAGGTCATCTCATGCGCGGCAGTGTCATCGGTGCAGGCTCCTTCGGAACGGCGCTCGCCAACGTGCTCGCGGTGAATTGCGACGAAGTCCGCCTGTGGGGCCGCGAACCCTCCGCCGTGGAGGCCATCAACACCCGCCACGAGAACGCCACCTACCTGAAGGGCATCCCCCTCTCCGAGCGCGTGCGCGCGACCACGGACCTGGAGGAGGCGCTGGCGGGCTCGGAGATGGTGGTGCTCGCCACGCCCAGCCACGCCACGCGCGAGGTGCTCGCGCGCGCGAAGACGTTCCTGCCCAAGAGCGTGCCCCTCGTCACGGTGTCCAAGGGCATCGAGAACGGCACGCTCCTCACCATGACGGAGCTGCTGGAGGACTGTCTGCCGGAGGAGTTCCACCCGTACGTCGCGGTGCTCTCCGGCCCCAGCTTCGCCAAGGAGCTGGCGCGGCGCATGCCCACGGTGGTGACCATCGCGTCGCACTGGGACAAGGTGGCCCAGCGCTGCCAGAAGGCGCTGCAGACGGACACCTTCCGCTCGTACACGTCCACGGACGTGGTGGGCGTGCAGTACGGCGGCGCGCTGAAGAACGTCATCGCCATCGCCGCGGGCATGGCGGACGGCCTGGGCATGGGCCACAACGCGAGAGCCGCCATCATCACGCGCGGCCTGGCGGAAATCACCCGGCTCGCGGTGAGGAAGGGCGCCAACCCGCTGACGCTCTCCGGCCTGTCCGGCATGGGCGACCTGGTGCTCACGTGCACGGGCGAGCTCAGCCGCAACCGCCACGTGGGCATGGAGCTGGGCAGGGGCCGCAAGCTGCCGGACATCCTCGCGGAGATGAAGGAGGTCGCCGAGGGCGTGAAGACCGCGAAGAGCGCGCGCGACCTGTCCCTCAAGACGGGCGTGGAGCTGCCCATCTGCGAGCAGGTCTACCTCATCGCCTATGAGGGCAAGAACGCCAAGATGGCGGTGGTGGACCTGATGACGCGCCAGCCGAAGTCGGAGCTGTCCGGCGTCTGAGGCAGGGCGCTAGTAGCGGCGCGGCCGGGCTTCCGGGCCCGCGCCGCGCACGCGCCACACGGTGAGCCGCTCGGAGTTGGTGTGGCTGAGCACCAGCCCCTCCGTCTGCATCTCCTCCAGCAGACGGTTCGTCTTGAGGCGGTCCAGCCCGATGGTGCGGCCCAGCATGTCGCCGGGCATGCCGCTGATGTTGGCGCGCAGCTCGTTGATGATGGCGCGCTTGAACTCGTTCTTCTGCAGGCCGTCGATGTCCTGCGTCCGCCACGCGGACAGGATGCCCCAGCCGATGAGCAGCAGCGTCACCACGGCGATGACCGGGTAGACGATGTGGCTGTTCTTCTCGAGCAGCTCGATGTAGCCGGTGGTGATGGACGAGACGGGCCTGTCGTAGTCCGGCCCGGAGTCCTGTCCGGGCAGACCTTCGATTTGGGCCGTCAACAGCGGGAGGAGCAGTTTCAGCGCGGGAGCCAAGGCCCCCCGACTCTACGGGGAGGGCCCCCGCGCCGACAACCCGCCCGCCGTCACACGACGCCGATGGACTCGGACGCACCCTCGGCGAACAGGGTGGTGTCCGCCTTGGCCAGCAGGGTCGCCAGCCCCTCGCGCTTCACCGCGCTGATGGCCACGCCGCCCTGGGAGCGAAGCAGCGTCTCCACCTCGTCCGCGGTGAGCTGGTCCGCCTTGTTCCAGACCATCAGGCGCGGCTTCTCCGTCAGGCCCAGCGACTGGAGGATCTTCTCCACGGCCTCCACCTGGTCGTCGCGCGCGGGGTCGCTCGCGTCCACCACGTGCAGGAGGAGGCTTGCGTCGTACAGCTCCTCCAGCGTGGCGCGGAAGGCCGCCACCAGGTCCTTGGGCAGGTCCCGGATGAAGCCCACCGTGTCGGTGATGATGACCTCGCGCTCCTGCGGGAAGCGCAGGCGGCGGCTGGTGGGGTCCAGCGTGGCGAACAGCTTGTCCTCCGCCAGCACCTCCGCGTTGGTGATGGCGTTGAGCAGCGTGGACTTGCCCGCGTTGGTGTAGCCCACGATGGAGATGACCGGCACCTCGCGCCGGTTGCGCTGCGCCCGGCGGACGCTGCGCTCGCGGCTGATGACGTCGATGCGACGCTCCAGGTTCGTGATGCGCTCGCGCACGCGGCGACGGTCGATTTCGAGCTTCGTCTCACCGGGACCGCGGCCGCCCACGCCACCGCCCATGAGGCGGCTGAGCGAGTCATCCCCCTGCACCAGCCGGGGCAGCCGGTACTTCAGCTGCGCCAGCTCCACCTGCAGCTTGCCCTCCGCCGTCTGCGCCCGCTGGGCGAAGATGTCGAGGATGAGCTGCGTGCGGTCGAGGATCTTCAGGCTCGTCGCGTCGCCGATGTGCCGCCCCTGCGACGGGGTGAGGTCCTTGTCGAAGATGAGCAGGTCCACCATGGACTGCATGGAGCGCAGGTTCAGGTCCTCCAGCTTGCCCCGGCCGATGAGGTAGCGAGGATCCGCCTCGCGCTTCATCTGGAGCACGCTGTCCACCACCTCCACGCCCGCGGTGCGCGCCAGCTCCTTCAGCTCCGCCAGCGAGGACTCCGCCCGGGCGCGGTTGCCGTCCAGGCACACCGCCACCAGGATGGCGCGCTCCTTCCCGGACACCGTGCGCGCGGCCGCCTTGCGGTTGAGCTCCTCCTCCAGCGCGTCCAGCGTGGCCAGCAGGTCCGGCTGTTCACCGTGCACGGAGGGCAGGGTGGACACGTGCCAGAACTCACCCGAGCCGTTCTCCGGCACCAGGTAGGCCCAGTGCATCACGCCGGGCAGGCCGTCGTTGCCCACGCCCACGGCCGCCACGCAGTCCAGGCGCAGCAGCGCCAGGTCCGTGAGGTCGTCCTTCGTCAGGGGTTCGCTCTTGAGGTGCGTGTGCACCAGCCGCAGGCCGCGCAGACGGATCTGCCCGGCGCGCGCACGGCCGATGTCCGGCAGCTCCAGCTTGTGCGCGTTGCCCACGACGACGTGCTCGATGTCGCCCTTGCGGTTGATGAGGACGCCCACCTGACGGTTGAGCTCGTGCGACAGCTCGGTGAGGTGGCGGGCAAGCTCCGCGGACACGATTTCGCGCGGATCCACGCGGCGGCGGAAGGTGTTGCGCAGCCGCTGCTGCTCGCTCGACTTCAGGCCCAGGGTGTTGCCGTAGATTTCCTTCAAACCGTTTCTCCTGGCGCGGACATCGAAGGGCCCGCGCCCCGTTCAAGACATTGGATGGACAGGGACCGTCCGCGTTTCATGACAATGGCCCCTGTTTTCCGCCTGCCACGAAGCCTGGTGAACAGCCGGCCGCGCGCGTCCTTTCCCGTTCCAGCCTACGCTGCCTTCCGTGACTGATTCCGCACGCAATGCCCTGCGCGAGGCCCGCCGCGTGGTGGTGAAGATTGGGACCAACGCGCTGACGAGCGCCACCGGCCGCTTCAACCGCGCCCACTTCGACGCGCTGGGACAGGACCTGCTGTGGGCCGCCGGGGGCCGGGAGCTGGTGGTGGTGTCCAGCGGCGCCATCGCGCTGGGCATGGAGCGGCTGGGGCTGCCCGCGCGTCCCCGGGACATCCCGGGCAAGCAGGCGTGCGCGGCGGTGGGGCAGAGCCGCCTGATGCAGGCGTACGAAGAGGCCTTCAGCCACGCGGCGCGCACCGTGGCCCAGGTGCTGCTCACCCACGAGGACGTGCAGGAGCGCCGGCGCTACCTCAACGTGAAGCACACCCTGGACCGGCTGTTGGCCGCGAGCGTGGTGCCGGTCATCAACGAGAACGACACCGTGTCGGTGGACGAGCTGAAGTTCGGCGACAACGACACGCTGGCCAGCTTGGTGGCCGGCGTGGTGGAGGCCGACGCGCTGGTCCTCCTCTCCGACGTGGAGGGGCTCTACACCGCCGACCCGCGCAGGGACGCCGACGCCCGCCTCATGCCCTCCGTGCCGCGCGTCACCTCGGACGTGCTGGCCCTGGCCGGGGACGCCACCAGCGCGGTGGGCACGGGCGGCATGGCGTCCAAGGTGCGCGCCGCCGCTCGCGCCGCGGAGCTGGGCATCCCGTGCGTCATCACCTCCGGCGCGGTGCCCGGCCGCCTGCGCGGCGTGCTGCAGGGGGAGGCGGTGGGCACGCTCTTCGAGCCCGCCGGACGCCGCAGCGCGCGCACCGCCTGGATCGCCCACGCCCTGAGGCCCCGGGGCCGGCTGGTGGTGGACGCGGGCGCGAAGGAGGCCATCGTCACCGGCAAGCGCAGCCTGCTGCCCAGCGGCGTGACGGGCGTGGAGGGGGAGTTCGGCCGGGGAGACCCGGTGGACCTGACGGACGCGGCCGGGACGGTGTTCGCCCGGGGCCTGTCCACCTACGACGCCAACGAGCTCAAGCGCATCGCCGGGCGGCGGAGCGCGGACATCGAGGCGGTGCTGGGCTACCGCTACCTGGATGAAGCGGTGCACCGCGACGACCTGGCGGTGCTGTAGGGGCCGTGCGCGCAAGCCGCCTGACTAGATGGAGGAGGAGACGGACTTCACCGTGCCGGGCGTGTTCTCCGTCAGCTGCATCAGCGCGCGGAACTCCGGGGAGTCCACCTTCATCAGGAGCAGCGACACCTCCAGCTCGCCCGGCACCCGGCCCAGCTGGAGCTTGCGCTCCTGGCCGTGCAGCAGCGCGAGCTGCGAGTGGCCCTCGCCCTCCGGCAGGGACAGGTCCACCTGGAGCTGGAAGGAGTCGCCCTCGCCCTTGGGCGTGAGCACCAGCCGGTAGTCCGGCACCGTCGCGCCCGGACGGCGGCGCTCGGCGCGCAGCGTGCGGCCCGCCTCTCCCAGCAGCTTGGGCTGGGCGATCAGCCGGCCGTCGCGCCGGACCTCCAGCGCGAAGTAGAGCGGCTCGGAGCGGGCGTGCGCGGGCGCGGAGGCGAAGGCCAGCAGCACCAGCGCCAGCCCGGGAAGCCACTTCTTCAGCAGGGAGGTGCGGTCCATGGTCGAGCCCTCGTCAAAGCCTTCCGTCCGCCGCGTCGCCCCCACGGCAGCCAGCGGAGCTTCCACCAGAGGCTCTGGAGGAGGCACGCTGTCGCTTCTCACCCAATTCGACAGGGCCCAAGGAATAACCCAGACGCGCCCCGAGTGCGAGCCCCACGCCCGGGGTTGTCTGCTGCCTGGCGGACGAAACGAGGGGTACATGGTGATACCTGCTTGCCTGTTCAGGTTGGGGCGACTATCTCCCCCTTGGACGGAGCCAGCCCCCTCCGGTGTTCCCTCCCTGTCCCTTTCCTGGCCTGCTCCCTTCTCCCACCCCGGAAGTCCCCGGTCTCTTGATCTCCCGGGTCCTGTCCGCCATCGTCACCGATCTCCTGAATGGACCGCACGGAACGCATCCTTGATCTCGTGGCACTGCTGCTCGACGCGCGGGAACCCATCTCGTGGGCCGAGCTGCGTGAGCACTTCCCCGCGGACTACGGCGGTTCGGACGACGCCGCGGAACGCAAGTTCGAACGCGACAAGGCGGAGCTCGTCGAGCTGGGCTTCCCGCTGAGCTACGTGCAGGGCGACGACGAGCGGCGCGACGGCTACCTCGTCGACCGCAACGTCTACTACCTGCCGGAGGCGGACCTCACGAAGGAGGAGCTGGCCGTCCTCTACGCCGCCGGGTCCGCCGCGCTGGCGTCCGGCGCCTTCCCCGGCCGCGACGACCTGGCGCACGCGCTGCGCAAGATTGGCTTCTTCGCCGGGGAGTCCCTGCCCACGCCGCGTGTGCGCATGGAGCTGGGCACCGGACAGGAGGGCCAGGAGAAGGAGGTCTCCGCCCGCCTGGAGCAGCTCTGGGACGCGTGCTCCGCGCACAAGTGGGTGCAGATCACCTACGGCAGCCCGCGCAAGGACGGCGTCACGGAACGGCGCGTGGACCCCTACGGCCTGGCGCTCCGGCGCGGCGTCTGGACGCTGGTGGGCTACTGCCACCTGCGCCAGGGCCTGCGCACCTTCCACGTCCACCGCATCCGCGAGCTGAAGGTGAACACCGCGCGGCCGCGCACGCCGGACTTCGAGGTGCCGGCGGACTTCTCGCTGGACGCCCACGTGGCCTACTTCCCCTGGCAGTACCGCTTCCATGAGCCCATGGAGGTGACACTCCAGCTCACCGGGCCGCAGGCCTCGCGCGCGGGCTCGCTGTTCCCGGGCGCGGCGCTGGAGCCGGTAGGGGAGGGCGTCGTGCGGGCGCGCTTCCCGGTGACGTTCCTGGACGGGCTGGCACGCTTCGTCCTGTCCCTGGGCGCGGACTGCCGCATGGAAGGGCCTCCGGAGGCGCGCGAGCGCCTGGAGCGGATGGCCGCGAACATCCTGGCGAAGCACGCGCCGGTGGAAGGTCAGCGGGTGAGCGCATGAGCAACGTCCACGAGCGGCTGCGCCGCCTGCTGTTCCTCGTCCCCTACGTCTCCAAGCACCCGGGCGTCACGGTGGACGCCCTGGCCAAGGCCCTCAACATCAGCCGCGAGGACCTGCTGGAGGAGCTGGACCTGCTCACCTGCGTGGGCCGGCCGCCCTTCAACCCGGACGACTACATCGACATCTACGTGGACAACGACCGCGTCTACGTGGACCTGGACCAGCGCCTGTTCGCGCCGCCCCGGCTGACGGCGGGCGAGGCCGCGGCCCTGGCCGCCGCGGCGGAGCTCTTGCGCCCGGCCACCGGCGACGCGCTCCAGAGCGCCCTCACGAAGCTGGAGGGCATCATCCCGCCCGCGGCCCGCGAGCGCTTCCGGGACATGTACCGGAAGATCGACGCCTCCGCGGACGCGCCCCCGGCGCTGGGGCCGCTCACGCGCGCCATCCTGGAGCGGCTGGAGGTGACGTTCGGCTACGCCAGCCCCGGCCGCGCCCCGGAGCCCCGCCGGGTGCGCCCCTACGAGCTGCTCAGCCACCGCGGCCAGTGGTACCTCCAGGGCTTCTGCCACACCCGCCAGGACGCGCGCCTGTTCCGGTTGGATCGCATGGAGGACCTGGCCGTCACGACCACGGCCTTCCAGCCGCCGCCGGACGCCCGCGCGGACGTGCCCAACCCGGCGCGCAGCGCCAGCGAGGCCTCCGTCCGGGTGCGCTTCACTCCGACGGCCGCACCCTACGTGAAGGAGCGCTTCGGTCAGGACGCCCGCCCGCTCGCTGACGGTGGGGTGGAGGTGCGGGTGGCCGGAGACAGTGAGCGCTGGCTCACGCAGTGGGTGCTATCCTTCGGGGGAGAGGCGGAAGTGCTGGAGCCGGCGAGCGCGCGCGCCGCCGTTGCCCGAGCCGTACATGCCTCGATAGGCTCCTAGGACGACATGGCCTTCCAACTGACGATCTCCGAGGGAAAAGACGCCGGCAAGGAGTTCGTCTTCGACCAGGACTCCGTGCTCATCGGGCGCACCTCCGAGTGCGACGTGGTGCTGTACGACCCCGGCATCTCCCGCCGTCACTGCCGCATCTTCCAGGACGGTGACGGCTACGCGGTGGAGGACCAGAAGAGCGCCAACGGCACGCTCGTCAACGGCGCGGCCGTGCAGAAGCAGACACTGACGGACGGCGACACGCTGACGCTGGGCCCGGTGACGTTCCTGTTCGCGCTCGCGGCGGAGGACGCGCCCACCGGCGAGGACGAGAAGCCTGCGGAGGACGGCGCCAACAGCACGCGCATCGTCTCCATCGACTCCGTGCGCAAGCAGCGCAACAAGAAGGGCGCCGCGCTCGTGCCGGAAGGCGCGGACGAGGAGGACCTGCAGGGCATCCGCGCGGAGTCCACGCGCATGAACATGCGCGCCATCCGCCGGCCCACCTCCAACGCCCAGCGCGCCGTGCCGCAGGAGCAGCCTCCTCCGGAAGAGGACGGTCCCGCCACCATCGAGAAGGCCCCCGCGGCGCCCCCGCCCGCGCGCCGCACCGGCTCGCAGTCGTCCCGCGCGGTGGCCCGCACGCCCCGCGCCGGTGGCTCCAGCGGCGGCGGTCTGTCCGCGGCCGAGCGCGCCCGCATCCGCCGTGAGACGCCGGGCCTGGTGGCCAACCTGCGCCTGTTCTGGGCGGAGGCGAACTCCAAGGTGCGCGCGGGCGTGATGGCCGGCGGCGGCGTGGTGGTGCTGGGCCTCTTCGCCCTCATGTACTGGCTGGTGCTGGGCGGTGACGACAAGGTGCAGAAGGGCGAGGAGCCCGTGCGCCTGTCCAACCAGCCCATCAACGACTCGTTCGGCCTGGGTGACGGCGTCACCTGGAACCGGCCGGACATGAAGGTCTTCGAGTGGGAGTTCGTCGCCGCGACGCGCGCGGTGGTCATCCTCCACTACCAGGCCCAGGGCATCTCCAAGGACGAGGTGGTGGTGAGCGTCAACGGCGTGGACGTGGGCAAGGTGCCCCCGGACACGATGGCCAGCCAGGAGCGCTCGCTGGAGCTGATGATCCCGCCCCAGCAGCTGCGCAAGGGTGAGCCCAACCGCATCATCTTCGACAACACCCGCAACCCGCCCGGCGAGGACACCTGGCGCGTGTGGAACGTCTGGGTGGAGCGCGCGCTCCTGCCCGAGCAGCTCTCCACGCAGCAACTGGTCGCGAACGCCCGGGACCTCTTCAAGAAGGGCCAGAAGAACTTCGAGACGCCGGACATCGGCGCGCGCAACCGCTACGAGGCCTGGAAGTCCTTCCGCGAGGCGTGGCTGATGCTGGAGGCCCACCCGGATCCGAAGCCGGACCTGTACGACGAGGCCCAGGAGGCCATGCGCCGCGCCCAGCAGGAGCTGGACCGCACCTGCTCCAAGCTGCTGCTGGAGGTGGAGGGCTACTACAACCAGGGCCACTTCAAGCAGGCCGCCTCCACGCTGGACCACATGCGCGAGTACTTCCCCGAGTACGACCAGCCGTGCGCCACCCGCGCGGAGAACAAGCGCATCGAGTACGGCCTGTAGTCCCAGCCGTTGCCTGGCGGACGGTGCAACCCCGCCAGGGAGGCGGGCAGGGCCCGTCCGGGTTGCCGGTCACTCCCCCCGGTCCCACCCTCAATAGGGTGATGCGTGAGCTGGCGGGGGAGGGTCAGACGGAGGGGTTGGTTCCAGCGGCGCCCAGGCCGGCGCGCTCGGTGGGGCCGGTGCCCGAACACGCTCCGGTGTGGAGCGACGGGGTGTCCCGGCGGCTGCTCGCCCGCTACTACCTGCCGCAGCACCACCCCACGCTCCAGGGCAACGCGTGCCGCCTGCTGCGCGACGGCGTGGAGGCCTACCCGGAGATGCTGGAGGCCATCCGCCGCGCGCGCCGCTCCATCCGCCTGGAGACGTACATGTTCGTCACCGACGCGGTGGGCGAACTCTTCGGCCAGGCGCTGGCGGAGGCCGCCGAGCGCGGCGTGCACGTGAAGGTGCTGTACGACGCGGTGGGGTCCTGGACCAGCCGCAGGAGCTTCTTCGAGGGGCTGCGCCAGCGCGGCGTGGACGTGCGGGCGTTCAAGCCCTTCAGCCTCCAGCGCGGGCTGCGCCACCTGCTGCGCCGGGACCACCGGAAGATTCTCGTCGTGGACGGCCAGGTGGCCTTCACGGGCGGGGTGAACATCGCGGCGCACTGGGCCCCGGAGGGGCAGGGCGTGGCGTGGCGCGACGACGTGCTGCGCATCGAAGGCCCGGCGGTGCACGAGCTGGAGCGCAGGTTCCTGGCCACGTGGCGGATGATGTTCCGGGACCGGCTGAGCCGGCTGCGCCGCCGCATCCAGGGCGGGGCGCACGCGCCCAGGGCGCTGCTGGCCAAGGGGGACGTGGGACTGGCGGTGCTGTCCAGCCGCCGCAGCATCCACCGCGCGTATCTGCACGCCATCCAGCGCGCGCGGGCCAGCGTGCTCATCGCCGCGGGCTACTTCGTGCCGGACCGGCGCATGGTGGCCGCGCTCAAGGACGCGGCGAAGCGCGGCGTGGAGGTGAGCCTGCTGCTCAACGGGGGCAAGAGCGACCACCCGTTCCTCGAGCATGCGACGCGCGCCTTCTACGAGCCGCTGATGGAGGCCGGCATCCGCATCTTCGAGTGGCGCCGGGGCGTGCTGCACGCCAAGACGGCCGTGGTGGACGGGGTGTGGGGCACCATCGGGTCGTTCAACCTGGAACGGCTGTCCCTGGCCTTCAACCACGAGGTGAACGCCGTCTTCGCGGACCCCCGGCTGGGGCGCGACCTGGAGGACTCGTTCCGCCTGGATTGCGGCAACTGCCGCGAGGTGGACCTGGCCCTCTTCCGCCGCCGGCCCCTCTGGCAGAAGGCCGTGGAGCGCGTGCTGTACTTCTTCCGCAAGGTGCTCTGAGCGGGGCCGTAAGCCCGGGGTTCGAGCCAACCGTCCACCGTCTTCAACGCGGTGCAGGAACCCTTTGCATGCCGGGGGGGACACGCCTAGAAGTTGCGTCATTCCGGCACGGAAGGACGGCAACGCACATGACGGACAGTTTCGGCACCAAGGCCCAGCTCAAGGTCGGCTCGGCCACCTACGACTACTTCAGCCTGGCCACGCTGGCGAAGGCCCACCCGGCGGTCAACCGCCTCCCGTTCTCGCTGAAGGTCCTGCTGGAGAACCTGCTGCGCAACGAGGATGGCCGCGTCGTCAAGCGCGAGCACATCGAGAAGATGCTCGCCTGGGACCCCAAGGCGGCCCCGGAGACCGAAATCTCCTTCCACCCCGCGCGCGTGCTGCTCCAGGACTTCACCGGCGTGCCGGCCGTCGTGGACATGGCCGCCATGCGCGAGGCCCTGGCCTCCATGGGCGGTGACCCGGCCAAAATCAATCCGCGCAACCCGGCGGACCTGGTCATCGACCACTCGGTGCAGATCGACTCGTTCGCCACCACCGCGGCCTTCAAGGAGAACGCGGAGCTGGAGTTCGAGCGCAACCGCGAGCGCTACGCCTTCCTGCGCTGGGGCCAGAGCGCGTTCAAGGGCTTTGGCGTGGTGCCGCCGGACATCGGCATCTGCCACCAGGTGAACCTGGAGTTCCTGGCGCAGGTGACGTTCCGACAGGGCAGCACCGTGTACCCGGACACGCTCGTGGGCACGGACAGCCACACGACGATGATCAACGGCCTGGGCGTGGTGGGCTGGGGCGTGGGCGGCATCGAGGCGGAGGCGGCGCTCTTGGGCCAGCCCATCACGATGCTGATTCCGCAGGTGGTGGGCTTCAAGCTCACCGGCAAGCTGCCCGCGGGCGCCACGGCCACGGACCTGGTGCTCACCGTCACGCAGATGCTTCGCAAGAAGGGCGTGGTGGGCAAGTTCGTGGAGTTCTACGGCGAGGGCCTCAAGGGGCTGTCGCTGCCGGACCGCGCCACCATCGCGAACATGGCTCCGGAGTACGGCGCCACCATCGGCTTCTTCCCGGTGGACGAGGAGAGCTGCAACTACCTGCGCTTCACCGGCCGCCCGGATGACGTCGTGGCGCTGACGGAGGCGTACGCCAAGGCGCAGGGCCTGTGGCTGAACGCCGGCGCGCAGGACCCGCTCTTCAGCGACACGCTGGAGCTGGACCTGGCCGCCGTGGTGCCCAGCCTCGCGGGCCCCAAGCGTCCGCAGGACCGCGTGCCCCTGAAGGAGATGAAGGCCGGGTACGAGAAGTCCCTGGTGGAGATGCTCGCCGCGGGCAAGAGCAAGGGCGAGGACGACGAGGGCCCCAAGGGCGGCGCGAAGGCCCCCGCGGCCCCGGTGGCCCCGGAGCGGCTGGCGCAGGCCGTCACCGTGAAGGCCGGCAAGCAGAGCTACCAGGTGGGCCACGGCGCGGTGGTCATCGCGTCCATCACGTCCTGCACCAACACGTCCAATCCGGCGGTGCTGGTGGCCGCGGGCATCCTGGCGAAGAAGGCCGTGGAGAAGGGCCTCAAGCCGCAGCCCTGGGTGAAGACGTCCCTGGCCCCGGGCAGCCGCGTGGTGACGGAGTACCTGCGCGACGCGGGCCTGCTGCCCTACCTGGAGGCCGTGGGCTTCCACGTCGTGGGCTACGGCTGCACCACCTGCATCGGCAACTCCGGCCCGCTGCCGGAGCCCGTCTCCAACGCGGTGGTGGAGGGCGACCTGGTGGTGGCGGCGGTGCTGTCCGGCAACCGCAACTTCGAGGGCCGCATCAACCCGCACGTGCGCATGAACTACCTGGCGAGCCCCCCGCTCGTGGTGGCGTACGCGCTGGCCGGTGAAGTGGGCCGCGACCTGGACAACGAGCCGCTGGGCACGGACCCCAACGGCAAGCCGGTGTTCCTCAAGGACATCTGGCCGTCCAACGAGGAGATCAAGGAGACCATCCGCACGGCCGTGAAGCCGGAGCAGTTCCGCAGCCAGTACGCGAACGCCATGGAAGGCGACACGCTCTGGCAGCAGCTCCAGGTGAGCAAGGGCTCCACGTTCCAGTGGGATGAGAAGTCCACCTACGTGCGCAAGCCGCCCTTCTTCGAGAACCTCCCGAAGGAGCCCAAGGCCGTCCAGGACATCAAGGGCGCGCGCGTGCTGGCGCTCCTGGGTGACTCCGTCACGACGGACCACATCTCCCCCGCGGGCAACATCGCGAAGACGAGCCCCGCCGCGAAGTACCTCATGGCGGAGGGCGTGGAGCCCAAGGACTTCAACTCCTACGGCGCGCGCCGCGGCAACCACGAGGTGATGGTGCGCGGCACCTTCGCCAACATCCGCCTGAAGAACCTGCTGGTTCCCGGCGTGGAGGGCGGCGTCACGGTGCACATCCCCACGCGTGAGCGGATGAGCATCTACGACGCGTCCATGAAGTACCAGGCGGACAACATCCCGCTCGTGGTGCTCGCGGGCGCCGAGTACGGCACCGGCTCCAGCCGCGACTGGGCGGCCAAGGGCACGCAGCTCTTGGGCGTGAAGGCCGTCATCGCGAAGAGCTTCGAGCGCATCCACCGCTCCAACCTCGTGGGCATGGGCGTGCTGCCCCTGCAGTTCGAGGCGGGCCAGGACGCGCAGTCGCTGGGCCTCACCGGCCACGAGACGTTCGAGATCACCGGCATCGCGGAGGGGCTGGCGCCGCAGAAGAAGCTCACCGTGAAGGCCACCGGTGAGAAGGGCCCCATCGAGTTCACGGCGCTGTGCCGCATCGACACGCCGAACGAGCTCGACTACTACCGCAACGGCGGCATCCTCCAGTACGTGCTCCGCCAGCTCGCCAAGGCGTAAGCAGGCGGCACGACACGGTGGTTCGCGGCCCGGCCGCCCTCGCTTCACGGGAGGGTCGCCGGGCCGTCGTCTTTCCCGGGAGCTACTCCGCGCGCAGGCGCGTCCAGGCGGCCACGTAGCGCGACAGGCGCTCGGCGTCCTTGGGCGTGACGTCCTTCAGCCTGCGCACGTCCATGTTGTCCTCCAGGTCCGCCAGCTTCACGCGGCGGGCCAGGGGGTGGGGACGCAGCCGCTCGATGAAGGCCTCGTAGCTTTCGCCCTCGCGCTTCGTCAGGCAGTCCAGCGCGGACAGCACGTCCTCCGGGTAGCCCAGCTCCCGCAGGCGCTCCAGCGTGTACGGCGTGTCCTCCACCACGTCGTGGAGGATGGCCGCGGTGCGCTCCGCGTCGGATGACAGACGGAGCATCACCCGCAGCGGGTGGAGGATGTAGGGCTGTCCTGCCTTGTCGCGCTGACCCTGGTGCGCGGCCACCGCCAGGGCGATGGCGTCTTCGAGCGTGGGCATGGCGTGAAGCTTCGCACGCCCGGCGCCCGCACGGCTCAACGGTTGAGGTTGCCGGAGCCCGTGCCGGCGCCCGCCTGCGCCGAGTAGGCCTCACCGCCGCCGCTGAACTTCAAGAGCCCCTCCACGGCGAGCGCGTTGGGGTCCAGCTGGTTGGTGTCCCCCCGGCGCGGAATCAGCGTCTCGCTGATGCACAGCGCGCCCACGATGACGTTCTGGTCGTTGTCGCGGTTCCACTCGGGGGGCAGCGGCTTGAGCTCGTCCTCGTTGTCGCGGACGTAGAGGTACACGTCGTCCTTGCCGTCTCCGTCCAGGTCCGCGAACAGCGCCGGGTTCACCGTCTTGATGGCCGCGCGGCCGGCGGCGGTGCGCGGGTTGGCGGGGGACGGGTTGGTGGGCGAGGCGATGGGGTCGTAGACGGACGGCGCGCTCAGGAAGGTGTTCCACTTCGCGAAGTTGCGGCCGAAGTAGGCGCGCGCCAGTTGCAGGCCGCTCTCCGCGCAGCCCTGACGCTGGCCGGAGCGGCTGGAGGTCACGGCGCGCGTGCGCTCGCTGCTGGCGTAGGCCATCACGCCCGCCACCAGTCCCAGCAGCACGGTGACGAGCAGCACGACGAGCAGCAGCGTGGCGCCGCGGGTGGAGCGGGAGGCTCGGGATGAGGGGCGCGGGGACATGGCGGGGGACCTCACGGAAGACGGACTCACAGGCTGGCCGAGGCCAGGTTGGGCAGCTCCGCCCGGCGCGAGAAGAGGCTGCGGAAGTAGCCGTCCGCGGGGACGACGGCGGGCGTGTGGTTCTCCACCGCGAGCGGCAGGTCCTCGGAGAGGACGGCCTGGTCCCGCGTGTCGCGGCGGGGCGTGCGGCCGGTGGCCACCACGCTGATGCGCACGGAGCGCAGGCCCGGCGTGTACTCGGGCTTGAAGCCGTCCTGGAACGCGTACTTGGCGGGGTCGCCCGTGTTCGTGGCGTCCACGCCGAAGGCCACCTGGAGGTCCTCCACGAAGTCCTGCACCACCACTGGGTCGCCCATGTCCAGGAAGGGCCGCCCGGACACGTCACCGCCCGGCGTGCCCTCCGCGCGCATCAGCGCCTTGCGGCCGTTGACCGGGTTCGTCCCGATGAAGAAGTGCAGCAGCCGCACGGGGTACACCATGTCGGTGCGCTGGAAGCCGCCCTTGTGGGGCGCGTTGGAGAAGCCCGGCACGCCGGACTCCAGGTAGTTCACCGTGGCCGTGGGCGGGGTGCTCGTCACCGACGCCTGGGTGAGCAGCGCGCCGCTCTTCATGTTGCTGGCCACCAGCATGGGATTGGCGGGCGGGGCGCCGCTGGGCGTGCCCACGCAGTTGACCTCGATGGGGCCGGTGCCGCTCTTCACCACGGACATGGCCGCGCCCGGCGCGCAGTCGCGGCCCAGGTAGTTGCGGTCCGGAATCACCAGCCACAGGTCGTCGCTGCCGTCCGTGCCCGGCAGGTTGCCGGACGTGGTGGCGGCGAGCACGCCGGAGCCCGCGCCATCCCCGCCGAAGACGGGGTTGATGTGCTGGGGCGTTCCACCGGACACCACCCAGAGGCCCTCGGACATGCCCGCGCCGGCCTGGCGCACCGCGGACAGGAGCGTCTCTCCCGCGAGCCGCGCGTGGTCGTGGCTGTCCGCCACGTGCTCCGTGTTGTGCACCACGCGCCCGCCCGCCAGCAGCAGCGCCGTGGCCGCCGCGAGGATGATGGTGGCGAGCGCCGCGGCCACCATCGTCTCCAGCAGCGTCATGCCGCGAGTCGTCGACCTGTGCCTCATTGGACGAACACCTCGCTGTGCACGATGGCGCGCTCCAGGCTGTCGCCCTTGCGGTACGCGCGCGTCCAGAAGGTGAAGGGCAGGGCGCCGGCGGGCACCATGGCCTGGGCCGCGGCCGGCAGGTCCTTGGGCAGCCCCTTCGTCACCAGGATTTCACGGCAGTAGACGTCGCGCGGCAGCACCCCGTCCGGAGTGGTGGCGCTGCAGGGCGTGCCGTTGGGCACGTCCAGCGCCGGCTCCACCTGGCCCGTGGGGAGCACGCGGAAGTAGGCGCCGGTGCCCACGTCGCCCGCCTGCGGCGTGCTGGGGTCCAGCTTCCAGGGCGTCGCGCCCAGGGCCAATTCCGGCGGATAGGTGGAAGGCCGCGCGACGGCCTCGTTCGCCAGCTCCATCTTGGACGCCAGCCACAGGCGCTGCGTGCGCGCCTCCAGCAGCATGCGCCGCCCCTGGAGCACCTGGCCGTCCTTCACGTCGCGGGTGGCGGCCACCATGCCCATGACGGCGCCCACGGCGGCCAGCGCCAGGACGCTCATGGAGATGAGGACCTCCAGGATGCCGCTGCCCCGGCGGGAGGAGGAAGGGAGACGGGCGCTCATTCGAGGAACCTCTGGCTCCAGTTGAGGAGCTGGTAGAGCACGCCGTTCTCGCCGGCCACGGAGTGCTTCGCGTCGGGGCTGGAGGGCCCCTCGGGCGTCCCGTTGTCGATGCGCGTGACGCGCAGGGCGCTCACCTCCGCGCCCACGACGAAGTCCTGGGACGTGCCGCCGTTGTCGCGGTGGTAGACGGCCACGCCGCCGTAGTTGGCCAGCGTCGCGCCGCTCATCGGGTTGATGTCGCCCAGCGTGGTGGGCGTTTCGCCCAGGTCGATGCTGTACGTGTGGCCGCGCACGGAGGCGCTCAGCAGCATGGGGTCGTTCACGGACTCCTCCGCGGTGCTGAAGTACGCGGTGCGCCCCGCGATGGTGATGTTGCCGTAGACGTGCTCGGGCGCGGCGAAGACGATGGGGAAGGGCGCGGGCTCCTGGAGGATGCCGTAGGTGGTCGCCTCCGAGTGGGCCAGGTTCGCGCTGATGGGCGAGCCGTCCAGCCGCTTGCCGTCCTGGCCCAGGGGCAGCCGCAGGCCCGCGTCCAGCAGCAGCGCGTGGAAGCGGCCGCCCACGGTGTCCGGCACCCAGTCCATGCCGGCGGTGCCCACCAGGGCCACCACCTTGCCCTTGTACTGCCCGAAGGCGGAGGTGTCCGAGGCGTCGCGCGGGATGCGCGCCAGGCCCACGTTGGTGCTGATGGGCTGGCTGGTGACGGGCAGCCCGCCAATGTTCATCGCGGTGTACTTGCAGGGCGAGGCGTCGCTGCACACCGGGCCCATGCGCGCCACGTTGACGTTCATGCCGGTGGACGCGTCCAGCTCCCAGAGCCGGCCCTCCATGTCACCCACGTAGAGGCGCGCGGCGCCGCTGGAGTCCTGCGACACGGTGGGCGCGGCGGGCGCGCTGTTGTCCACGCTGCTGGCGTAGGCCTGCTGCCACTGCCACAGCTTCTGGCCGGTGGCCACGTCGATGGCGAACACCTGCACGCCCTTGGCGGGAGAGGCCGGCGAGCCCGGGACGGCCGGCGCGCCGGAGCTGCTGGACGCGACGAAGACGGTGTACACGGGCGAGAGCCCCGCCCAGCTGATGCCCACGGACAGCCCGCGCGAGCCGCCCAGGCCACTGTAGTCGTAGAGGCCGCTGGCCGTGCGGCCGGGGTCCGTGCGCGGCGGCAGCAGGAAGAGGCTGGTGTCCTCGTCCCAGGTGTACGTCCAGTCCGTGCCGCCCACGCTCCGGTCCGCCAGCGACACCACGGAGTGCGGCGCGCTGGAGGTGGCGTAGTGGCTGCCCACCAGGTGCCACAGCAGCACGGGCTTGAGCGGGTTCGTCACGTCCAGGGCGAACAGGTCGCGCCCCGTCTGGCCCACGTTGGCGACGAGCACCGTGTGCCACTCCCGGCGGCCGGTGCCCACGAAGTCCGCGAACACGTCGAAGACGACGGGCGCGCTGTTCACCCGCGCGGTGTTGTTGCGCAGGCCCGACAGCTGCGTGGCGGGCAGGAAGCTCCAGAGCTCCGTGCCGGGCAGGGGCAGATTTCCGTTGCGGAAGCGCTGGGCGAAGTCCGTCTTGAAGCGCGCGCTGGCGTCCGGGTTGGGGAACTGGAGCGCCTCCGCCGGGCCGTCGTAGCGCGAGCCGCCGGAGACGTAGAAGGCGTGCACCTGGCCGTCCAGGCCCGCCGCGTACGCCACCGTGGGCCGCGCGGCGTTGCGGTCCGGGATGAAGGTGCTGGCGGGCACCACCACCGGCGACGAGTGGATGAAGCCGCCCAGGTGCGCCTTGTTGTCCGCGCTCTCGTTGTTGCACTGCGCGTTGGTGGGCTCGAGGATGGGCGTCTCGTTGGCGCCGTCGCGGCCGGACGCCGTGGCGTAGCAGTAGCCGCGCACGCGCTGGAGCATCATCGCCACCGCGTTGAAGTCGTTGAGCAGCTGGCCCTTGTTGATGAGCTCGTTGGTGATGCCGAAGTCGGAGCCGCCCAACTGCGGCGAGTACTGCGTCGCCTGCTGCAAGTCACAGACGCCGTCGGCGCCCTTCACGAAGTCGTAGTGGAAGGTGCCGTCGCGCGCCTGGGCGCGGTTGAGCTTCAGCACGTCCACGCAGCGGGGGTTGGGGGTCGCGCTGTAGCTCTTGTTGATGCGCGTGCCGGAAACCTCCTCCGGCTCCCAGCCCACCTGCAGCACCCCGTGCGGCGCGCTGCGGTTGGCGCCCAGCGGCGGGTTCACCGTCACCTCGCCGCCGAAGTAGGTGAAGAGGTTGCGGTCGCCGGGCGCGGGCATGCGCGCGTCCGCGTTCCACAGCGTGCCGTCCGACAGCGAGTTCTCCCCGTTGGCCAGCGCGTCCCCGCCAATGAGCGAGTGCGCGCGCAGCGTGCCCGGGTAGTAGGGGAACACCCAGTGCGAGCCCTGCGCGGGCGTGTACGTGTCCGCGCCGGGCGGGTAGCCCGTCACGGCGTTGTAGGACGTCTTGAACAGGAGCGCGCGCGAGCCGTTGGTGTCGTTGCCGTTGGTGTCGTCCAGCGTCACCGGCGCGGACACGGTGCGCTCGCTCTGCAGCGGTTCACTGCCCAGGTTGAGCAGCGTGTTGAGCACGATGCGCGTGCCCGCGACGCTGCCTTTGAAGTCATGGCCCGCCAGGTAGACGATGGTCGCCTTCTGCGGATCATTGTCCTTCTGGTTGAAGGAGAAGAAGTCGTGGCCGCGCTGGGCGTTCGCCGCCACGTGCACCGGGTTGTCGTACTGGTTGCCGGGCGCGTAGTCCTTCCAGCTCACCGCCAGCCGCCGCACGCCGTTCTTGAACGGGGTGCGGTAGTTCTCCGTGTGGCCCGGCACGTTGTTGAAGCGGAAGTCGCCCAGTTGGGAGAAGGGGTCGCCCGGGTTGGGGTAGAGGATGCACGCGGGCCGGGGCGAGGACTCGTTGCGGTAGTCGGGGTCCGTGCAGTTGCGGCCGTTCCACGTCGAGCCGTTGAGCAGCGCGTTCCTCTCGAAGAGGCCGTCGCTCTGGAAGCGCGAGGTGGACACCATCGAGCCGTCCGGCCGTTCGGTGTGCTCGTAGGACCAGATGCTGGCGCACTCCGCGAACAGGCCGTTGCCGCGCTGGTTGGTGAAGTACGCGATGTTGTTGAGGACGTTCTCCGCCTGGTTGACGGCGCCGTCGCCGTTGTCGCGGTACTCGGGGCGCGTGCTGTTGCCCAGCTCCCAGTGCGGCGCCCAGAACACGCGGTAGCGGGGGCGCTGGGTGACGGGGTCCACGGCGTTGAGCAGGCCGTGGGGGAACGCGGACGTGGACACGAGGTCCGCGTTGGCGTGGAGCGCGTCGTAGATGAGGCCGGGCTGCCCGCCGTTGCGCGTGCACGTCTTCGTGGTGCCCTGGGGGCAGCCGCCCGCGCCCGGGAAGTCCAGGCCCGCGTTGCGCAGGTAGTCGTCCAGCATGCCGCCCTTCACGTAGGACTCGTCGCCGGAGTCGTGGTCGTCCCGGTCCAGCAGGGCGATTTTGGGGGGCACGCGGTTGAGGCGCCGGCCGATGGGCGCGTTGAACTCGATGGTGGCCTGGTGCATGCGCACGTAGAAGCAGCCGCTGCCGTTGGTGAACGTGTCGCAGTTGCACGGCGTGCGGAACTTCTTCGGCGCGTCCGCCCCGCCGGAGGAGTTCAGGAAGTCGAGCGCGTTCTTCGCGTCCTTCGCGTCGATGATGAACGCGCCGCCCATGTACTGGATGTCGCGGAAGTTGCTGGCGGTGTTGAGCGTCGCCTGCGCGAAGTTGGGCCGGGCCTCGGCCGTGGTGGTGGCGAAGTTGTCCACGTCCCCTTCAGGGAACAGGCCGCCGGAGGGCAGCCCCTGCAGGGGCGGCACCGGCACGACGGGCGCCGCGGCCGAGTTGCTGATGTGGAAGTCGCAGCCGTCGTTCCAGCTGGGGTCGTTCCACTGGCCGTTGTTCGGCGCCGGCGGCAGGTGCTTGTTGGTGGGCACGCAGCGGTTGGGCGAACGCTTCGTGTCGTCGATGGCCAGGTACACCGTCACCGGGTGGTTGGCGTTGAAGCCGCCCGCCTCGTTGGACTGCAGCAGGCGCCACACCAGGCCGTAGGCCGACAGGCTTCCACAGCCCTGCTGGAAGGTGGCCTGCTCCGGGATGATGAGCGCGCCCTGGCTGAAGGTGACGATGTCCGTGGCGGATGCCGGCAGCGCTGTCAGCAGTGCCAGGCCCAGCAGGATTCGCCGCGACGCGGAAACTCTGGGGGAGTTGGGGGCCAAGGAGTTCACCGGGGGTTGGGGGACCAACGGACCCCCTGGGGTCAGGGGCCACCCTCGGTGTGTGCACACGGTGTGCCCTGGCGGCGGAGGGCTCCCCTGCTGGGAAGGCCCTGGAAAGAAACCGTGTCGTTGTGGGCAACCGGCGTCAGCGGCTACGCAAAGCTTGCGAGGTCCGCACGTCCTGCATAGCGGAGGACGCCTAGTCGCCCAGCCTGCCGCCGCGCCCGGCCTTCTTCTCCGAGGTGCGCTTCTTGTCCTCCAGGCGGCGGCGCTTGGAGCCCAGGGTGGGGCGGGTGGCCTTGCGGACCTTGGGCACGAAGGTGAGGGCCTGCAGGCCCGCGCGCAGGCGGCGCACGGCCGCGTCCTTGTTCTGGGACTGGCTGCGGCGCTCGGTGGCGGTGACGGACAGCTCCGTGGGCGGGTGGGTGAGGCGCACGCCGCTGGCGGTGGTGTTGCGGTGCTGACCGCCGGGCCCGGAGGCGATGAAGAACTCCACGTCGCAGACCTTGAGCAGGGCCTCGTCATCCAGGGCGAGGGCCTCCCGGGCGGCCTGGCGTCGTGCTGGGGGAGCGATGGGCAGGGTCGGCGTCATGTCGGTCCTCAAGGTAGCGCCGGGGGGACGCCGTCGGTACTGCTCTCCTGACACCCGCTGGTGAAACCGGCGGGAGGAGGGACACCCCATGATGTACGTCCGGACGTCGGAAGCGCGGGGCCACGCGGAGCACGGCTGGCTCGACACCCATCACACCTTTTCGTTCGCGGACTACTACGACCCGGACTTCATGGGGTTCCGCTCGCTGCGCGTCATCAACGAGGACACCGTCGCGCCGCGCCGGGGCTTCGGCAAGCACCCGCACCGGGACATGGAGATCCTCACCTACGTGGTGAGCGGCGCGGTGGAGCACGAGGACAGCATGGGCACGCGCGCCCTCATCCGCCCGGGCGAGGTGCAGCGCATGAGCGCGGGCACCGGCGTGGTGCACAGCGAGACGAACCCGCTGGATGAGCCGCTGCACCTCTTGCAGATATGGCTGTCGCCGGACCGCCAGGGCCTGCCCCCCGGCTACGAGCAGAAGCGCTTCGCGCCCCAGGAGCGCCAGGGCCGCCTGCGCGTGGTGGCGTCACACGACGGACGGGACGGGTCGCTGACGGTGCACCAGGACGTGGTGCTGTCCGCCACGGAGCTGGGCGCGGGCCAGCGGGTGGATTACGCGCTCCAGCCCGGCCGCCACGCCTGGCTCCAGGTCATCCGGGGCGAGGCCACGCTCAACGGCGTGGCGCTCAAGGCCGGTGACGGCGTGGCGGTGTCCGAGGAGACGGCGCTGGCCCTGGAGGCGAGGACGCCCACGGAGGCGCTGCTGTTCGACCTCGCGTGAGCGCGAGCGTCACCCTCAGGTGAGGTTCAGGTTGAACGTGAAGCCCGTCTTGGCGGCGCGCTGGTCCTCGGCGGTGGCCACGAACTTCACCACGTAGGGCAGCGCGGAGAGCGAGCGGTCCGCCCCGACGCGCACCTTCGCGGTCGTCTCGTCCGGGGCCAGGGTGACCGTCTCCGCGGTGAGCCGGGAGGTGTTGGAAGGGGTCTCGAGCGTGATGGTGAGCGGGCCGGTGAAGCCCTCCGCGCGCGTCACCGTCACCGTCGTCAGGACGGACTGGCCCGGCGTGATGTTCACCTGGCGGGGCTCCACGGAGATGGAGAAGTCCGGCTGGGGCTCGGGCGGCTGGAGGATGACCACGGCGATGCCGCTGGTGGCGGTGACGTTGTTGGCGGGGTCTTCGGCAACGAGCTGCAGCGCGTTCACGCCGTAGGTCGTGACGGTGGGGGCCACCGTGAGCGTGGCGGTGGTGTTGACGACGGTCTCCCCCTCCGGGAGGGAGAACTCCGGGCCGAACGTCACACCCGCGGGGGCGCTCGCCGCGCGGACGCGCACCTCCCCCAGGTTGTCCGCGATGCGCTGGATGGCGATGTCATAGGGGACGGACTCGCCGGGCGCGGCGGTGATGGTGTCCGCGCCTCCCCAGTCCAGACGGTAGTAGGGACCGTTGCCGCCGCAGCCCAGGGCCAGCGCGCAGGCAAGGAAGGCAAGACGGCGAAGGGGACGCGACATGGGAGGGCTCCAGGGGTGGCGAAGCGGGGTTGAGCATGGGGCCGGGGCGCGAGCGCCCGCAAGCGGCCCGGGGGAAGGCGGGCGTCAGCGGAACAACGAACATGCGGCGAGATAAGTCCCGACGTGGGCTTCCAGGGACGGCGCCAGCGGCCTCGCGTAGCCGCCGCCCAGGGTGAGCACCACGGGGAGGCCGCGCTCCTTCGCCGCGCGCATGACGCGCAGGTCGCGCTCGCGCAGCCCCGCGTGGGTGAGCGACAGCCGGCCCAGGGTGTCCTCGGCCAGCGGATCCACGCCGGCCTGGAAGAAGAGCAGGTCGGCGTGCGCGGACTCCAGGACGTGGGGCAGGTGGGCGTCGAGCACGGCCAGGTACTCCGCGTCCCCCACGCCGTCCTCCAGCCCCAGGTCCAGGTGCGAGGGCTGCTTGCGGAAGGGGAAGTTGTGCTCGCCGTGCATGGAGAAGGTGAAGACGGACGCGTCGTTCGCGAAGGTGGCCGCGGTGCCGTTGCCCTGGTGCACGTCCAGGTCCACCACCACCGCGCGGCGGATGGCCCCTTCCGCCTGGAGGACGCGGATGGCCACGGCGATGTCGTTGAAGACACAGAAGCCCTCCCCGTGGTCCGGGAACGCGTGGTGCGTGCCGCCGGCCAGGTTCGCGCCGAAGCCGTCCTCCAGGGCGGCGCGGGCCGCGGCCAGGGTGCCGCCCACGGACGCGCGCGCGTTGTCCACCAGCAGCGGGGACCAGGGGAAGCCCAGCCGGCGCAGCTCCGCGTCCGTGAGGGCGCCACCGAAGAAGGCGTCCAGGTAGCGCGGGGTGTGGACGCGCTCCAGTTCGTGGCGCTCCGCGCGGGGGGCCTCGTGGAAGGCGGCCGGGGGCAGGATGCCGCGCGCGAGCAGGATTTCGCGCAGCAGCCGGTACTTCTCCATGGGGAAGCGGTGCCCGTCGGGCAGGGGGACGGAGTACCTGTCGATGTGGAAGACGCGCACGGACCCGGGCGTAACGCCCGTTTCCGGAGGCCGCAACCGGGGGCGTAGATCTTCCGGCGGGCCTGTCCGTTACAGGAGCAGGCGGCGCGGGAAACCCGCCGCGCGAACCGCCGTTCCGGAGCCCACCCATGAACCTGAAGCCCCTCTCGCGGGCCGTCCTGACGGCCGCGCTCGCCACCGGTCTGTCCGCCACCTCCGCCTGGGCCGTCACGCCCACCTATCCCGTCACGCCCTATCCCTCCCGTCCGCCCGTGAAGCCGCCGCTCGCCCCCCGGGAGTTTCCCGCCACGAAGGCCGAGCCCGCGAAGCCCACCCCCGCGCCCGCGGGGCAGGGCACGCCGGCCCAGGCCCAGGGTTCGCAGGTCCAGGACGCGCAGGTGCAGCCGCAGGGAGCCCAGCCCGAGATCGAGGTGGCCTTCGTGCTGGACACGACGGGGTCCATGGGCGGCCTGCTGGAGGGCGCGAAGCAGAAGATCTTCTCCATCGCGTCGCGCATCGCGAAGGGCAAGCCCACGCCGCACCTGAAGGTCGCGCTGGTGGCCTACCGTGACAACGGGGACGCCTATGTGACGAAGCGCTTCGAGCTGAGCGACGACATGGACTCCATGTTCGCGGAGCTGCGCAAGCTGGACGCGAACGGAGGCGGGGACTTCCCGGAGCACGTGGGGCGCGGCCTGGGGGAGGCCGTGTCGCTGCTCAAGTGGAGCCAGAACCGCGAGGTGATGAAGGTCATCTTCCTGGTGGGCGACGCGCCCCCCGCCGAGCGCGAGGCCGCCTGGGACTTCAAGCTGTGGTCCAAGCGCGCGAAGGAGCGCCACATCGTGGTGAACACCGTGCGCTGCGGCGCGGACACGAGCACCGAGGAGTCCTGGCGCTACGTGGCGAAGCTGACGGACGGGACGTTCGACTCCATCGACGCGTCGGGCGGCATGGTGGCGGTGGCCACGCCCTATGACGCGGAGCTGTCGCGCGTGAACGCGGAGCTGGCGTCGAAGACGCTCTACGGCGGCCGCAAGGAGGCGCGCGAAATGAACCTCGCCCGCTCGGAGGCCACCAAGGGCATGGCCGCGGAGGCCGTCGCGGACCGCATCAGCTACATGAAGTCGAGCCGGGGCGCGGGCAAGAGCGCTCCCAGCGCTGCGGCGGTGAGCAGCGCGCCCGTGGCCGTCGGCGGCGCGGTGGACCTTTTGGAGAAGCCGGCCGCGCTCGACACCCTCAAGGACGAGGAGCTGCCCCAGGAGCTCAAGGGCCTCAAGAAGGAGGAGCAGGCCGCGAAGGTGAAGCAGCTCGCCGCCGAGCGCAAGGTGCTGGAGGAGAAGGTCGCGAAGCTGGCCACCGAGCGCGACCAGTGGCTGTCGAAGAACGCGTCCACCAAGGAGGACGCGTTCGACGCCAACGTGATGAAGAGCGTGAAGGCCCAGGCCGCGAAGTTCGGCGTCGCGTACTGAAGCCTACTCGCGCGTCACCGCCCGCAGGACGATCTCCCGGCGCTGCTCCAGCAGGCGCATCGCCAGGGGGCGCGTCGCCAGGTAGACGCCGAAGTTGAGCACCGCGAAGGCGGCGATGAAGGCCACGGACTGCCAGCCCGGTCCGTCCTTCCCCGCCGCCCGCAGTGCATGGCCAAACGGCATGCAGCCCACGCTGGCCGCGAGGATGCCCAGCATGGACGCGGTGAGGGGGATGCGGTCGCGGCGCTTGAGGCTCGCGTGGAACTTCACCGGGAAGTACAGCGACAGGAAGTTGCCCGCGGCCAGCAGCATGGGCAGCACCGCCGCCACCGCGGCCATGGCGCACAGGAAGTCCACGAGCGTGCCCGAGCCGAAGTACACCCGGTAGAACGCGCCCACCAGCACCGCCATCCCCAGCGCCGCCACGCCCTGCACGCGGTTCTTCGCGCGCAGCACGTCCGCCAGACTCATGGGCGCCGCCAGGAACACCGCGAAGCCGTGCCCGTCATACGCGAACGTGTTCTGGGAGAACGTGGACGCGATGACCACCGCGCCGTAGATGCTCATGCCGCCCATCACCCACGCATCCGCGCTGTTGCCCAGCAGGTACACGAACAGGTCCCGGCCGGAGAGCAGCTTCAGCAGGATGGCCAGGATGAAGGGCACCGCCGCCAGCAGCCGCGCGCGCGGGTTGCGCCACAGGTCCAGCACCTCGCGCCGCAGGAGGGTGTCGAAGCGCGACTTCGTGGTGGCGAACGGGTCGCTGTCCTTGCCGTCGCCCCGGTCACCGCCGGAGCGGCCTCCCGCCTGCCGGTGGAAGCGCATCAGGAGCGCGTACGCCACGCCCATGCCCATGGCGGTGAAGAACAGCAGCCCGAACGCCTCCAGCATCGCGATGCCCACGCGCCCGTGCGCGAGCTGCCCCAGGCCGTCCCCGAAGAAGCCCGGGGGCACCTGGCTGAGCGCCACCGCCGCGTTGATGATGAGGCTCATGTCCAGCGCGCCCACGCCCGCCTCGCCCACGCTGGTGAGCCACGACGTGTCGATGGGCGGGATGAACGACGCGGCCACGAGGAAGGCCACCATGCCGCCGCCCATGATGCGCGCGCTGTGCTTCTCCCGCAGCACGTTGATGACCGTGTAGAGGCCCACCCGGCTCCACGCCGCGCAGAAGAGCGCGAACAGCACGTAGAGCACCGCCGCCAGCCACGGCGACGCCAGCCGGTGGCGCGACGCATAGCCCACCGCCGCGCCGGTGAGCGGCGCGTAGAACACCAGCGCGCGCGGCTCGAAGAGGCTGGCCACCGTGGAGCCCATCAGCAGCCGGAACGGCGAGATGGGGAACGCGGCGTAGCGCGACAGCTCCGAGTGGTCATCCACGCCCGCGGACAACAGCGGCCACGTCACCCAGGTGGCGGCGGTGACGAAGCACAGCAGGTTGAGGATGAAGTACGGCCACACGTTGCTGTGGACGATGAGCGGCAGCCGCATCAGCTTGAAGAAGCTCAGGCCCAGCAGCACGCCCGGCGCGCTGGAGCCCAGGAACGCCGCCACCGCGAGCAGGCGGCTCTTCCCCGGGCCCTGGTTGAGGCCCAGGTGCAGGCGCAGACCCCAGAGCAGCAGGAGGTGCTGGAAGAAGCCGGGGACCTTCGGACGCGCGGCGCTCACGCGGACTCCCGGCGCAGCGGCACCACGCTCGCGGCGGGCTCGCCGTAGAACGACAGCTTCGCGTTGCGCGCGGCCGGCACGGCGATCAGCTTTTCGAACACCGCCTCCAGCGTGGAGACGCCGTGGCGCTGGCGGAGCTGGTCCACCGGGCCCTGATCCAACATGCGCCCGCCCCGGATGACGCCCGCGTGCGTGGCCAGCCGCTCGGCGATCTCCAGCACGTGCGTGGTGAGCAGCAGCGTCACGCCCCGGCGGGACAGCTCGCGCAACAGCTCCCGGATGACGCCCGCGGCGAGCACGTCGATGCCCTCGAAGGGCTCATCCAGCAGCACCAGCTCCGGCGCGTGGATGAGCGCCGCGGCGATCGCGAGCCTGCGCCGCATGCCCTTGGAGTACTCCGCCACCAGCGCGCCGGCCTTGTACGTGAGCTCCGTCAGCTCCAGGAGCTCCACCGCGCGCGACGCGGCCTCCGCGCCATCCAGCCCGTACATGCGCGCGCAGAAGGTGAGGTACTGCCGGCCGGTGAGGCGCTCGAAGAGGCTCAGCTCCTCCGGCACCACGCCCACACGCTGCTTCACCTCCAGCGGCTTCGCCACGGCGTCCACGCCGAGCATGCGGATGCTGCCCTGGTCCGGCCCGTACACGCCGGTGAGCAGCGCGATGGAGGTGGACTTGCCGGCGCCGTTGGGGCCGAGGAACGCGTAGAAGGCGCCCCGGGGAATCTGAAGCTCCAGGCCGTCCAGCGCGGTGAAGGTGCCGAAGCGCTTGACGAGGCCGCGAGCGTCGATGGCCAGCTCGGCCGGTTCTGCGGAGGAGGGGGGCGTCATGAAGGACGCCATCACACCATGCCCCCGGGGGCCGCCCACAATCCTCGGGTTGACGGATGGTGCGGCCTGACAGGCGCTTCCCGACTCAGTGCACCATGGCCACCTCCGGCGGCCCGACGATCTGCTGCACGGTGGTGCGCACCTTGTCCAGGTCCACCGGCTTGGAGATGTAGCCGGCGGCGCCCACCAGCTCCGCCTCCCACTCGAAGCCGTAGCCGGAGATGATGATGATGGGCAGGTTGCGCGCCCGCGGCATCTTCTTGAGCGCGTCCAGCAGGCCCCAGCCGCTCATGACGGGCATGCGCAGGTCCAGCAGCACGGCGCCCGGGATGTCGTCCTCCAGAAGATCCAGCGCCTCGCGGCCGTTCTTGGCCTCGATGGTGGCATAGCCCATCTCCTGGAGGGCATCGCAGATGAGCGTGCGGTGACTCGCGTCGTCGTCGACGACCAGGATGAAGTTCGACATGGGCTTGAGCCTCTGGAGTGGCGGCGTCTGCTTGGGGACCGCGATTCTATGGGGTCGAAGATGGGAATGCCCCTTCCATTGCGGAAGGGCCTTCGTTTCTTTTCAACACTCGCCGTAGAGGGACAGCGTGTTGCCGCCCAGCACGCCCGCGAGCGCGGCCTCGTCCAGCCCCAGCCCCGCCAGCGCCCGCAGCTCCCGGTCCCACGCATAGGGGATGTTGGGGAAGTCCGTCCCGTAGAGGATGCGCCCGGGCCGCGCCTCCAGCGCCTGGCGGGGCAGGGGCACGGGGAAGTAGCCGCCCACCGCCATGGTGGTGTCCAGCCAGAGCGTGTCGTACCGCTCCAGCAGGTGCGCGTACGCGTCGAACTCGTCCGCTCCCAGGTGCGGCACGCACAGCTTCAGCGTGGGATGATCCTTCAGCACGCGCTCCACGCGCTCGGCGCTACAGAGCTGGTGCGGATCCACCGGGTACTGGGGACTGGACGGCTCCCGCCCCGAGTGCATCACGAGCGGCTTCCCCGCCCGCGCGCACGCCGCGTAGAGCTCGTGCAGCTGGGGCGCGTCCGGGGAGAAGGCCTGCACGTGACAGTGCAGCTTCACGCCCTTCAGGCCCAGGGCGAAGGCCTCCTCCAGGATGGCGACGGCGTCGGGCTCGCCCGGGTACACGGTGCCAAGCCCGATGACGCGGGGCTCGGCCTTCGCCACCTCCGCCACGTAGGCGTTGAGGGCGCGCGCCATGCCCGGCTTGTGGGCGTAGTGCAGGGCGACCACGCGCTCGACGCCCCGGGACAGCAGGAAGGACACCACCTGGGGTGTGTGCAGCTTGTAGCGGATGGGCCAGCCGTGGCGGTCGAACCAGCGCCACACCGCCTCGAAGACGCGGTCGGGGAACAGGTGCACGTGCGCGTCCACGACGGGCGGCAGGCCGGGGTCCACGCGGGGCCCTTCCTCGTCCGCCAGCGCGGGCATGGGCATCTGGATGCCCAGCTCCCGCCAGGTGGGTGACGGCGAGGACGCCAGGCACGGCACGGGCGCGTCGTCGTGCCCGTGCGGCTCCCGGGGAGCCGTCATCCGCCGGTGCTGCCCGGCCCGGAGGGCTTCTTCGCGTCCTCCTCGTCGTCCAGGCGCCGCAGGTAGCTGTTGTGCGCGTAACCGTGGCGCTCCAGCCGCTGCGCCTCGATGGCGTCCGCGACCTTGGAACACACCTGGCCGAGCATGCGCAGGGACTCGGCGATCAACCGCTCCGCGTGATCCTGCGCGTTGGCGGACGGAATGATGGGACGGTCGCGACGGAACGGCAGGGGCAACTTCATCCGCTGGAATCTAAGGGATGCCCCACCCGGCTGCCACGCGTCAGTCCCGCCCCCGTCCCCTGGCTGCCCCTCCCCGCCCGCCCGGTTCACGGAGTGTTGACAGCGCGACGCGGCATCGGACCCCGGTACAGGTTAACCGCGTTGACAGTGCGCCAGTTTACATTTTGCGCCGGTCCGGCCGCCGGAGCGCCCCTGGGCATGCCCTGGAGTCCTGGCAACTGCCTGGAATTCCGAAGGGTTTACGAATTTTCAAACGGGGGGATGACAGCCGGGGCGTTCGCCTCTACATTGCGTCCGTCGGATTTCACTCAAGAGGTGCTGCGCATGGCTTACGACGGCGAGCTTGTGAAGATGCAGAACGGTCGCTGGGCGCGGTTCCAGCGGTGCCAGGTGTACCGGCCGGGCGTGACGGACGCCGGTGAGACCATGCTCCTGATCGCGGTGGAGCTCGAGGAGCGCTACCAGCAGCTGCTCGACGAGGCGGCGGATTCCCTCGCGGAGTACCGCTCCCAGGGCGTGCCCGTGCAGGTGCGGCTGGCGCCGGACGCGCAGGGCCTCACCCTGCACCCGGAGACCCAGGTCTCCGTGTCGGTGAACTAGGCCCCCTTTCCGGGGACGAAAGCTGTAAAGCCACGGGCTCCGCGCTTCACTGCGTGGGGCCCGTCGCATTTACAGCGCTGACAGGGCCCGCGGGGCGTCCACTTTTCAACGCACCGCGCTCCACCCGCACGGCGGGTGGATGCCGCGCTCAGTCGTGGATCTGGAAGAAGCGGGCGGCGTTGTCCCGGGTGACCCGCCGGACGATGCGCTCGGACAGCTTCGCCTTGCCCAGGAGGTTCGCCGTGCGCGCGAGCCCCAGGATGTCGCCGGCGCCGTCGCCCGCGTCCGAGTCCAGCACCAGGCGCTCGCTGCCCAGCCTCCGCACCAGGGCCACCGCCCGGTCCGCCTGGAGGGCCTCCGGGTGCAGGGTGAGCCCTGCCCAGTGGCCCACCTCCAGGATGGTCCGCACGGTGCGCGCGTTGGCGTGGTCCACCAGCGCGCGCGACGGCGCCAGGCCGGACTGGCGCAGGAGCGTGAGGATGCGCCGCGTGTGGCGCTCCTTGTCCTTGAGCGGCGTGTGCACCACCACGCGCAGCTTGAGCTGGCGGGCCAGGGCGAGCTGCTCCAGGAAGGCCTCTTCCTCCTCCTCGCCGCCCCCGTGCAGGCCCGTCTCCCCCAGGGCCACCACCCGGCCGCCCTCGAAGTAGTCCGGCAGGTGGCTCAACACCTCCGACAGCCCCCGGCGCGGGATGCAGCGCGGGTGCACGCCCAGGGCGGCCCAGGCGCGGATGCCCAGCCGCTCCAGCCGGGGCAGCTGCTTCTCCACCAGTTGGTCGAAGTGCTGGCGCAGCCCCTTGGCCGTGGGCTCCGGGAAGTGATGCGCCACCACCAGGGCCCGCTCCACGCCGAAGAAGCGCATGGACTCCAGGTCCTGGTCGGTCAGGGCCTCCGGGTGGAGGTGCGCATCGAACAGCGGGATCGGCTCGGCCACGGGCAGTCGTTCTCCTTCGGCTTTCAGTCCTGGCCCGTCGCGGCGCCCTCGTTGCGCGGGTCACTGGAGGAATAGCGCAGGTTCGTGCGCGGGTCGCTGTAGACGGCCTCCGCGTCGCCCCAGCCGTCCACCCGGCGAATCTTGTGGCCCTTCGCCTCCAGCGTGGACAGCGTCGCCGGCTCCAGGCCCCACTTGTCCACCCACAGCTCGTCCGGGAGGTACTGGTGGTGCAGCCGGCCCGTGCCCACCGCGCGCGCCACGTCCATGCCGTGGTCCACCACGTTGCTGATGGCCTGGATGACGGTGGTGGGGATGGTGGAGCCGCCGGGGCTGCCCACCGCCAGCATCACCCGCTTCGGATCCTCCTTCGCGAACACCAGCGTGGGCGACATGGAGGACAGGGGCACCTTGCCGGCCTGGATGGCGTTGGGCTCCCCGGTGACGAGCCCGTACGCGTTGGGCACGCCCGGCTGCGCGGCGAAGTCGTCCATCTGATCATTGAGCAGCACGCCGGTGCCCTTCGCCACGAGGCACGAGCCGAAGCTGTAGTTGACCGTGGTCGTCATGGCCACTGCGTTGCCGTCCTTGTCGATGACGGAGATGTGCGTGGTGTTCTTCTTCTCCGGCTCCGGCGTGAGCGGCCCCGCGTCCTTGCGCAGCGTGGAGGCCGGCCCGCCCGTCACCGGCGCCAGCAGCGACGCGCTGGGCGTGGCCTTCTTCGCGTCGATGCCGCCCGCCAGGTCCGCGATGTGGCCGGGGGACGTCAGCCGCTCCAGCGGCACCTGCACGAAGGCCGGGTCGCCCAGGTACTTCGCGCGGTCCACGTACGCGCGCCGCACGGCCTCCACGTAGAGGTGCAGCGACTCCGGATCGCGGTAGGGCACGCCCTGCGGCCGCAACTGCTGGAGCATGCCCAGCACCTGCACCACCGCCAGCCCGCCCGCGCTGGGCGGGGGCATGGTGAGGATGCGGTGGCCCCGGTAGGTGGTCTCCAGCGGCGCGGGGCTGCGCGTCGTGTACGCCGTCAGGTCCTCCTGCGTGAGCAGCCCGCCCGCGTCCTTCACCGTCTTCACCAGCGCCTGCGCCACCGGGCCCGAATAGAAGGCCTTCGCGCCGCCCTTCGCCACGCGCTCCAGCGTGCGCGCCAGGTCCGGCTGCTTGATGAGATGCCCCAGCGGCGGCACGTCCGGCGTGCCCTGGGCGTTGGGCGTGAGGAAGATGCGCGCGGCCTCCGGGTCCTGGCGCAGGCACTCCGCCCGGCCCGTGGCCATCTGCTGGTACTTGGGCGTCACCCAGAAGCCCTGCTTCGCCAGCCGGATGGCGGGGGCCAGCACCACCGCGGGCTTGAGCTTGCCGTGCTTCGACAAGAGCTCCAGGTAGCCCGCCACCGCGCCCGGCACCGCCACGCTCAGCGCGCCGTCCGTGGACAGCCCCGGCACCAGCGCGCCGTCCCGCACATACATGTCGCGCGAGGCGCCCTTCGGAGCCACCTCCCGGAAGTCCAGCACCTGTGTGCCGCCCGACTTCGCGTCGTGCACCAGCGCGAACCCGCCGCCGCCCACACCGGAGTGATACGGACCCACCACCGCCGCCACGAAGGCCGCCGCCACCGCCGCGTCCACCGCGTTGCCGCCCTTCTCCAGCATCTGGAGCGCGGCCTCGCTCGCGGGCGGATACGCCGTGGCCACCGCACCTCCCCGGTAGGGACGTGCCGCACCCGCCTGAGTCGCCACCAGCAACACCGCGAGTCCCAGCGCGCGGAACGTCTGTCGTTCCACGGCTCCCATGTGTGCTTTCACCACCTGTGGACGCCTTTCCTTGTGATTTCCAGCCGTTCCCTAATGCACCATGCACCGCGCCCGGACCAGGGTTTCAACAAGACAACATTTTTTTCCTTGGATTGTGAGCGGAGCCGGGGCACTCTTGAGCCATGTGCAGCAACGGGCGGTGCTTATGAGTCCTCCGAACCCCGTGGAAAGCCCGGCGTCCGTTCCGACCGCGGCCTCCACTCCGGCGCGGCTGACGACGTTCTACAAGCCGCGCTTCGGCATCACGGTCCAATGCAACACGTTGTGTGTAGCAGTCAGCGCCCGGCCCCCTCCGGAAGCTCCGCGATCAGGTTTGACGCCCGGACGCGGTTGACGAGTTGATCGGCGCTCCCTAATTCTCCGCCGCATATGACAGCTCTGGCGGCGGTTGTGCTGTGCGCGGGCAAGGGCACGCGGATGAAGTCGGAGAAGGCCAAGGTCCTTCACCCCATCCTCGGCCGTCCCCTCTGCGCGTATCCCTTGAAGCGGGCCCTGGAACTGGGCGCCACGCACGTGGTGCCGGTGGTGGGACATCAGGCCGCGGAGGTGGAGAAGTCCATCCGCGCCCACTTCCCGGACGCGCCCCTGCGCTTCGCGCTCCAGAAGGAGCAGCGCGGCACGGCGGACGCGGTGAAGGCGGCAGAGGACGCGCTCAAGGGCCATGACGGCCGCGTGCTCATCCTCTACGGAGACGTGCCGCTCCTGCGCAAGGAGACGCTCCAGGCGCTCCTGTCCGCGCACGACGCGGCGGGCGGGGTGCTGGCGCTGGTGTCCACCACGCTGGAGGACCCCACCGGCTACGGCCGCGTCATCCGCGAGGGTGGCAAGGTCTCCCGTATCGTGGAGCACAAGGACTGCACCCCGGAGCAGCGCGCGGTGAAGGAGTGCAACGCGGGCATCTACTCCGTGGACGCGGCCTTCCTCTGGAAGGCGCTGGCGGAGATCAAACCCGTCAACGCGCAGGGCGAGTACTACCTCACCGACCTGGTGGAGATGGCCGCCAAGGTGGGCCCCGTGGGCGCGGTGGACGCGGACGCCACGGAGACCGCGGGCGTGAACGACAAGGTGGAGCTGGCGGCGCGCGCCCGCGTCCTCCAGCAGCGCATCAACGAAGTCCACATGCGCGCGGGCGTGTCCATCCAGGATCCGGCCACCGCGTACATCGAAGAGGGCATCACCATCGGCACCGATACGGAAGTAGGCCCCAGCGTGTCGCTGATGGCCGGCACCGTCATCGGGAAGGGCGTCATCATCGGCCAGGGCAGCGTGCTCACGGCCTCCCACGTGGCGGATGGCACCCACATCAAGCCCTACTCCGTGCTGGAGGAGGCGCGTGTGGGTGAGCGGTGCATCATCGGCCCGTTCTCCCGGCTGCGCCCCGCCACGGAGTTGGCAGAGGAAGTGCATCTGGGGAACTTCGTGGAGACGAAGAAGGCCCGCATCGGCAAGGGCAGCAAGGCCAACCACCTGACTTACCTGGGCGACGCGAACATCGGCGCGGGCTGCAACATCGGCGCGGGCACCATCACCTGTAACTATGACGGGGTGAACAAGCACCTGACTGAACTGGGCGATGGCGTGTTCATCGGCTCGGACAGCCAGCTGGTGGCGCCGGTGAAGGTGGGGGACGGCGGGTATGTCGGCGCGGGCACCACGGTGACGAAAAATGTGCCTCCTGGGAGCCTCGCTGTGTCCCGTGCGCCACAGGTGGTGAAGGAGGGTTGGGTGGCGGCCAAGAAGGCACGGCAGACGAAGGTGAAGGCTGGTTAGCAAGAGTGCTCGCCTGCTGTTCGGTCGGCGGGGCGGGGTTGGGCGTGTTGGGCGTGAACGGGATTCCCGTGGTTTGCTCCGGCGGCCGCGGGACGAGAAAGAGGCAGGAAGAACATGTGCGGGATTGTTGGCTACGTCGGTGACAAGGAATCTGCTCCCATCCTGGTGTCGGGTCTGAAGAAGCTCGAGTACCGGGGCTATGACTCCGCGGGTGTCGCGGTGGTGGGTGGCAACCAGCTCAACGTGGTGCGCGCCACGGGCAAGCTGCGCAACCTGGAGAACCGCGTGGTGCAGGACCTGCCGAAGGGCACCACCGGCATCGGCCACACGCGCTGGGCGACGCACGGCCGTCCCTCCGACGAGAACGCCCACCCGCACACGTACAAGAACGTGGCGGTGGTGCACAACGGCATCATCGAGAACCACCTGGCGCTCAAGGCGGAGCTGCGCGCGCGCGGCCACGTCTTCTCGTCGGAGACGGACTCGGAAGTGTTCGCGCACCTCATCTCCGCGGAGGTGGAGCGCGGCGTGGACCTGCCGGACGCCGTGCGCGCGGCCATCAAGCAGGTGAAGGGCACCTACGGCCTCGTGGTGGTCTGCTCCAACGACCCGGGCCGCATCGTGTGCACGAAGGACGCGTCGCCCATGGTGCTGGGTCTGGGCCAGGGCCAGAACTTCATCGCCAGCGACGTGCCGGCGCTGCTCGAGCACACGCGTGACTTCGTCTACATGGAGGAGGGTGACCTCGCCGTCGTCACCGCCGCCAAGGTCGACATCTTCAACCGCGACGGGAAGCTGGTGAACCGCCCCACGCGCCGCATCGACTGGACGCCGATGATGGCGGAGAAGGGCGGCTACAAGCACTTCATGCACAAGGAGATCCACGAGCAGCCCCGCGCCATCGCGGACACGCTGCGCGGCCGGATGCTCCTCACCGAGGGCGACGTCCACTTCGAGACCTGGAACCTCACGCAGGAGCAGGTCCAGTCCTTCACCAAGGTCACCATCCTGGCCTGCGGCACGTCCTGGCACTCGGGCGTGGCCGGCAAGCACATGATTGAATCGCTGGCGCGCCTGCCGGTGGAAGTGGAGCTCGCCAGCGAGTTCCGCTACCGCGACCCCATCGTGGAGAAGAGCCACCTGGTCATCGCCATCAGCCAGTCCGGTGAGACGGCGGACACGCTCGCGGCCTTCAAGGAAGCGAAGCGGCTGGGCGCGCACACCATGGCCATCTGCAACGTCATCGGCAGCGCGATGACGCGCGAGGCGAACCTGCACGTCCTCACGAACGCGGGCCCGGAGATTGGCGTCGCGTCCACGAAGGCGTTCACCACGCAGCTCGTGACGCTGTACCTGCTGGCGGTGAAGCTGGGCCGCATGCGCGGCACGCTGTCCGTGGAGGGTGCGCAGGAGCACCTGACGCACCTGACCCAGGTGCCGAAGATGATCGAGGACGTCCTCAAGTGCGAGCCGCAGGTGAAGCGCGTCGCGCGCGAGTTCATGAACGCGCAGGACTTCCTCTTCCTCGGCCGCGGCCCCATGCACCCGGTGGCGCTGGAGGGCGCGCTCAAGCTGAAGGAGATTTCCTACATCCACGCGGAGGGCTACGCGGGCGGTGAGATGAAGCACGGCCCCATCGCGCTCATCGACGAGAAGATGCCCGTCGTGGTCATCGCGCCGAAGCAGCCGCACATCGCCTACGAGAAGATCATCGGCAACATCGAGGAGGTCCGCGCGCGCGGCGGCAAGGTCATCGCCATCCTCGACGAGGACGACAACCAGGCGGACAGCCTGGCCGACCACGTCATCCGCATCCCCGCCGCCTGCGCGCTGCTCGCGCCGGTGGTGGCCACCATCCCGCTCCAGTTGCTCGCGTACCACGTGGCGGAGATGCGCGGGAACGACGTGGACCAGCCCCGCAACCTGGCCAAGAGCGTGACCGTCGAGTAGCGCTTCACGGCCTTCGCGCCTGAAGCTCTGAAAGAGCCCGGACTCCCTTCACGGGGGCCCGGGCTTCTTCTTTTCCGCCACCCCCGGCGCGGGGCCCGTTGCCCTTTGGAAGTTGCGGGCCGCACCCACTTTGAACCCCACGCCGCGCCCCGGTTACAGTTTCGCCACCGTGTCCGATGCTTTCCGCCCACGTTCGCGCACACCCGCCCCCCACCCTGGAGGGGAGGTGGAGGCTCCGTCGGACCTGGCGGCCTGGGAGCCTCCGGCGCAGGGCGGCACGCCCACCCCGCCCACGGACTCGCCGCTGCCCATGTACCTGCTGGCGCAGCAGGCCCGGCGCGCGGAGGGCGAGGAGCGGCAGCGGCTGGCCTGGAACCTCAACCAGCTCCTGGAGGAGATGGCGGCGCAGGGCGGGGGACGGCCGGAGGCGGACGCCTTCCACCGGCTGCTGGAGGGGGGCAACCTGGACGGGCTGGTGGACGCGGACGGGCGCTCCT
This sequence comes from Corallococcus macrosporus, assembly GCF_017302985.1. Classification (NCBI taxonomy): domain Bacteria; kingdom Pseudomonadati; phylum Myxococcota; class Myxococcia; order Myxococcales; family Myxococcaceae; genus Corallococcus; species Corallococcus macrosporus. The sequence goes on along the minus strand of NZ_JAFIMU010000007.1, from coordinate 811,310 downwards.
GCCGCGCCACGGCGGTGGAGTCGCTGCTGGCGCTGGGCTTCCCCTACGCGCTGGAGGTGCGCCCGGAGGACCTGGAGCACCTGAAGAACGCCCCCGTCCCGGGCACCCGGCTGTCGCCTCCTCCGGGGGGCCCCTTCCCGGCGCTGGCGGTGGGGCTGGGCGCGCTGGCCCTCCAGGTGGTGCTGGGGCTCACGGGCGCCGTCGTGCCTGGCGGGCTGCTCATCCTGCAGGGGCTTTTGACCCTGCTGTCCCTGACCCTGCTGACGGTTGCCGCCGTGGGCTCTCCCCTGTATCGCGGAGCCCTGGCGCTGCTGACCGTGGTGTCCGGGGTCGGGTTGGGGATGGTGCTGGTGCCGGACGTTCCGGCGGGTTGGGCCGCTGGATTGGGCGGGCTGGTGGCCGCCTTCCTGGCTGCCCTGCGCAAGAGCTGACCGCCAGGACCCGAAACGGATGTCAGAGGGGTGGACTAGGGTCTACCCATCGCGTACTAAAAGCGCGTTCAGGTGGACCGGGGTGGTCCACTCTTCCAAGGAGCGACGAGAAATGGCCGTGAATCAGGAGAAGGAAAAGGCGATCGAGTTGGCGCTGGCCGCGGTGGAGCGCCAGTTCGGCAAGGGGTCCATCATGCGGCTCGGCAACGACGAGCCCATGATGAAGGACGTCCAGGCCATTTCGACGGGGTCCACTTCGCTCGACATCGCCCTGGGCGTGGGCGGCGTGCCGCGCGGACGCATCATCGAAATCTTCGGGCCGGAGTCCTCCGGCAAGACGACGCTGTGCCTCCACATCGTCGCCGAGGCCCAGAAGAAGGGCGGCGTGTGCGGCTACATCGACGCCGAGCACGCGATGGACGTGGGCTACGCGCGCAAGCTGGGCGTGCGCACCGACGACCTGCTCCTGTCCCAGCCGGACACCGGTGAGCAGGGCCTCGAAATCGCGGAGATGCTCGTGCGCTCCGGCGCCATCGACGTGCTGGTGGTGGACTCGGTGGCCGCGCTCGTGCCGAAGGCGGAACTCGAGGGTGAGATGGGTGACGCGCACATGGGCGTGCAGGCGCGCCTCATGAGCCAGGCCCTGCGCAAGCTCACGGGCACCATCTCCAAGAGCCAGACCTGCGTCATCTTCATCAACCAGATCCGCATGAAGATTGGCGTGATGTTCGGCAACCCGGAGACCACGACGGGCGGCAACGCGCTGAAGTTCTACGCGTCGCAGCGCATGGACATCCGCCGCGTGGGCGCCATCAAGAACGGCGAGAACGTGGTGGGCAGCCGCACCCGCGTGAAGGTCGTGAAGAACAAGGTGGCGCCGCCGTTCAAGGAAGTCGAGTTCGACATCATGTACGGCGCGGGCATCTCGAAGGAGGGCGACCTCATCGACCTCGCCTCCAACGAGAACATCATCGAGAAGAGCGGCAGCTGGTTCTCCTTCAAGGGAGAGCGCATCGGCCAGGGCCGGGAGAACGCGAAGGAGTACCTGCGCGAGCACCCGGAGACCTACAAGGAGGTCGAGGGCCTGGTGCTGGAGAAGTACGGCATCGGCAAGCCCGCGGCCGCGGCGGCTCCGGCGGCGGAAGCCAGCGAGCCCGCGGAAGGCGAGAAGCGCCCGCGCGTGAAGGCCGTGAAGTAGTCCCGCACGGCTCGTGAGCATGGGCCCGCCGCGTACCTCCGGGGGGAGCGGCGCGGCGGGTGAAGCGGAAGGGGGCCGGTTCCCAGCGATGGGGCCGGCCCCTTTTTCTTCACCGTGAGAGGGATTGGGCGCGTGACGCGCACCGTCATCACCGGGCTGTCGCCGGGATGTTTCGTGTGGAGGGAGGAGCGCCTCTAGACTGCGCGCTCTGGAAGCGCCTTCACCCCCGCTTCCCGCTGGAGTCCATCGCCTTGTTCAACCCCTTCAAACGCCGCACGTTCCTGCAAGCCGTGGTTGCTGTCGCGGCGACGACGACCTTTGGCTGCTCCGACGACGACGCCGAGACGCCGGAGGGCTCGGCTGGCTCGCCCTACTTCCCGCAGTCGCTGGCGTCGGGGGACCCGCGCCCGGACAGCGTGGTGTTGTGGGTGCGCGTGGAGGACACGGCCCGCGCCGGTGAGGACCTGCCCCTGCGGCTGGAGGTCTCCCCGGCGGAGGACTTCAAGACGCTGGTGGTGGAGAAGACGGACCTGCGGGCGCTCGCGGAGCACGACCACGCGGTGAAGGTGAAGGTCACGGGGCTGTCCCCGCGCACGACGTACTACTACCGCTTCAGCTACGAGAAGGACGGCCAGCGGCACACCACGCGCGTGGGGCGCACGCGCACCGCGCCGGCGGCGGGGGATGACGTGCCGGTGAAGTTCGTCTTCGCCAGCTGCCAGGACTTCATTGGCCGCTACTACAACGCCTGGCAGCGGCTGCTGCAGCTGGACGCGGACCTGGACTTCGTCGTGTTCCTGGGCGACTACGTCTACGAGACGACGGGCGACACGTCCTTCCAGTCCGGCGACGGCGGCCGGGCCGTGCGCTTCAGCGCGCCGGAAGAGGCCCTGCCGCAGGGCTCGGGCGTCACCGCGTTCCTCGCGGCGAACTCGCTGTCCAACTACCGCGACCTTTACAAGAACGTCCGCACGGACAAGCAGCTGCAGGCGGTGCACGAGCGCTACCCGTTCATCATCGTCTGGGACGACCACGAGTTCTCCGACGACTGCTGGCAGGACGTGGCCACGTACGAGGACGGCAAGCGGGACGAGACGCAGGAGAACCGCAAGCTCAACGCGGAGCAGGCCTTCCTGGAGTACATCCCGCTGGACACGGTGCAGTCGCCCGAAGGCGCCATCGACGTGGCCCAGGAGCCGCGCTTCCCCAACTCGCGCATCTACCGTGACTTCGAGTACGGCCGGCACCTGAAGCTGCTGGTGACGGACTACCGCAGCTACCGGCCGGACCACCTCATCCCGGAGGACGGGTATCCGGGCACCGTGGCGCTGGAGCACCCGCTGCTGAGCGCGGCGCTCCAGGACCAGCCGGAAGCGGTGAAGGCCACGTTCCGGACGGACACGTTCGCGTACGTGAACATCGACGACGCGGCGTACGCGGCCCAGAAGAAGGTGCTCCAGGGCGTGTACGTGAGCCAGGCGAAGGCCGCGGGCCTGACGGACGCGGAGGCCGCGGTGAAGGCGGCGAAGTGGGTGGCGGGCCCGCTGGCGCTCTACTACGTGAACCAGGTGCTGGCAGCGGTGAACAAGGCGCTGCAGATCACGCCCACGGCGGACATGCCCCGGGGCCTGGCGTACGCGCACATGGGCAAGGCGGCGCTCTTCAACATCCAGGGCTCGCGCTACGTGGTGGTGAAGGACACCTTCGACCTGTTCGCGGCGGTGAAGTACCAGCAGACCGGGGGCAAGAGCGAGGACGTGTTCGGCCCCGCGCAGGAGAAGTGGTTCCAGGAGACGCTCGCCACGGCGCAGAACACCTGGAAGATGGTGGTGAGCTCCACGTCGCTGTCGGCGCTCATCTGGGACTTCCGGCAGCAGGCGGACATCAGCGACCCGACGCTGCGCCAGCGCTTCTACTTCAGCGTGGACCAGTGGGACGGCTTCCCCACGAAGAAGAAGGTGATGCTCAACACGCTCAAGGCGCAGGGCGTGCAGAACACGCTGTTCATCTCCGGGGACATCCACGCGTCGTTCGCGTCGGTGGAGGAGGGCGTGCCCATGCTGACCGCGCCGGGCATCACCTCCGGCTCCATCAAGAGCCTGGCCAGCCTGGCGCTGATTGGCGCGGGCTACGCGACGGGGGCGCCGGTGTACCAGCACGCCGTCACGGAGATGGAGCAGACGCTCACCCGGTCCAACCCGGGCATGCGCTTCGCGGACGCGGACTCGCACGGCTTCGTGATGGTGGAGGTGAAGGCGGATGAGACGCTGGCCACCTTCCACCTCATCCCCGCCGCCGAGGTGGCCAAGGACTACTCCAAGCGCGCGGACAGCGAGCTGGAGGCGAAGTTCACCACGCACACCTTCCGCGTGAAGAACAGCGACATCCAGCCGGCCTGAGCCGGACGGCCATGAAGTGAAGCGAAGGGCCGCGTGGGGCACTCCCCTCGCGGCCTTTTTGTATACAGAGGGGCTTCTGGTTTTTACTCGTTTGTGCTGATTTCCTTGGATGGGTCTTCCATTGCAGGGAGGCCGGACCCGACACCGGGAAGGAGCACACCGTGGGCGCGCGCAAGGGATGGCAGGGACTGCTGGGGGCGGGGCTGATTGCCGCCGTGGGGGTGGCCGACGCGGCGCCCTGGCGCAGCGTGCTGTATCCGTCGACGTGGACGCCGGGGTACTCGCAGCCGGGCACGCCGTCGCGGTTCCTGCATGACTTCTCCTACGCGGGCTACCGGATGCGGCAGGCGGAGCCGCCGGTGCGGATGGACCGGGTGCTGGACGTGACGCAGGCGCCGTACTTCGCGGACAACACGGGCGGGGCGGACGTGACGGCGGTGCTGCAGCAGGCGATTGACGACGCCGGGGCGGTGGCGGGCGGCGGGGTGGTGTACCTGCCCCGGGGCACGTACCGGGTGGCGCCGCCCTCGGGCAAGCCGTACGCGCTGCTCATCCATCACAGCAACGTGGTGCTGCGAGGGCAGGGTGCGACGGCGACGTTCCTCTACAACTCCGCGACGGACATGCGCAGCAAGCGCGTGGTGCAGGTGGGCCCGCGCGACACGACGGTGTCCTGGACGTCCGCTTCGACCGCGGCGACGGCGCTCACGCAGGACGCGCCCAACCAGGCGACGCGCATCCAGGTGGCGAGCGTGACGGGCTACACCGTGGGCACCTGGCTGGTGGTGCGCGCGGACCTGACGGCGGCGCGCAGCGGCGAGCTCAACATGGGCACGACGTGGACGTCGCTGCCCGGGCCCGCGTTCTACCGGCAGGTGGTGGCGGTGGACGCGGCCACGCGGACGCTGACGCTGGACATCCCGCTGCGCCAGGGGCTGCTGATGCGCGACAACGCGCGGGTGTACCGCGTGCCCGCGCACCTGTCGGAGGTGGGCGTGGAGCACCTGGCCATCGGCATGCGGGAGAACCCCACGCCGGGCATGGCGGAGGAGGACTACTCGGTGCAGGGCACGGGCGGGTACCAGGTGCACGAGTCCACGGCGCTCCTGATGAACCACGTGGTGGACGGCTGGGTGCGCGGCGTCAGTTCCTACCGGCCTGCGTCCAACACGCAGGACGTGCACGTGACGTCCAACGGCATCGACCTGAACTACGCGCGCAACATCACGGTGGAGGCGTGTGAAATCAACAAGCCCCAGTACAAGGGCGGGGGCGGAAACGGGTACCTGTTCTCCATTCGTGGCAGCGACAGCCTGTTCAAGGACAGCGTGGCGTACGGCGGGCGGCACAACTTCGACTTCCGCTCCATGCACACCACCGGCAACGTGCTGTTCAACAACCGCGTGTCCAACGGCGAGAAGGTGTCTGACTTCCACATGCACCTGAGCGCGGCGAACCTGGTGGACAACACGACGCTGTACCAGGAGCGCTTCGAGGCGGCGGACCGCTCGCCCTACGGCACGACGAGCCACGGCGTGACGACGACGGAGAGCGTGTTCTGGAACACGAACGGGGCAAAGGCGCCGGCGTACGGAGGCTCCAGCGTGGTGCGCTCGCAGCAGTACGGGCAGGGGTATGTGATTGGGATGCGCGGCAGCGCGACGGGCGTGGACGTGTCCGTGACGACGAAGACGGCTCCGGCGGACTTCGCGGAGGTGACGCAGTCCGGGAACGAGCTGGTGCCGCAGTCGCTGTACGTGGACCAGACGCAGAAGCGGCTGGGGCGCGCGGTGGAGCACGACGCGAGGGCGCTGGTGTACCAGGCGGAGAACCTGAAGCCGACGAGCACCCCGGACGCGTCGTCCACCGGCGTGGAGTCCGGTCCGGAGCTGGGCGGCATCCGCTACCACAACACGAACGCGGTGGGCGCGAAGGTGACGTACACGCTCTATCCTCGCACGGTGGGCACGTTCGCGGTGCGGGTGCGGACCAAGCGCAACAGCGGGCGGGGGCAGTACCGCCTGGACGTGAACGGGGTGGCGGTGGGCGGGACGCGGGACGAGTACTCCGCCACCACGCAGTTCGCGGAAGCAGAGCTGGGGACGGTGACGTTCACGGACCTGGAGCCCCAGGTGTTCACGTTCACGACTGTTGGGAAGAACGCGGCGAGCACGGGCTACAACGTGGCGTTGGACGCCATCCGGCTGGTGCGCCAGTAGGCAAGCAGCGCGTCTCTGGGAGGCGCGGGCGGACCGGGGTATAGACGGGCGCCATGCACGTCTATGCCGCCGCGTTGGCCCAGGAGCTGGGCATCAAGCCGGAGCAGGTGGACCGGACCCTCGCACTGCACGAAGAGGGAGGCACGGTCCCCTTCATCGCGCGCTACCGCAAGGAGGCCACGGGAGGCCTGGACGAGGTCCAAATCCAGGCCATCCTGGACCGGGCCACGGAGCGGGCGGAGCTGGACGGGCGGCGCGACACCATCCTGCGCAGCATCGAGGAGCAGGGGAAGCTGACGCCGGAGCTGAAGAAGGCGCTCGACGCGGCACGCACGCGCGCGGAGCTGGAGGACCTGTACCTGCCGTACAAGCCCAAGCGCCGCACGCGCGCGGCCATCGCCCGGGAGAAGGGGCTGGAGCCGCTGGCGGACCTGGTGTGGAAGCAGGAGGGCCAGCGCGGGGAGAACCTGGACGCGCGCGTGAAGCCCTACGTGAACGCGGACAAGGGCGTGGCGGACGTGGCGCAGGCGCTGGCGGGCGCGCGCGACATCTGCGCGGAGCGGGTGGCGGAGGACGCGAAGCTGCGCCGCGAGGCCCGCGACCTGTGCACGAAGCGGGGCACGCTGCGCTCGGACGTGGTGCCCGCGAAGAAGGGTGAGACGACCAAGTTCGAGAACTACTACGGCCACGAGGAGCCGCTGTCGCAGGCCCCGTCCCACCGCGTGCTGGCGCTGTTGCGCGGCGAGGAGGAGGGCGTGCTGAAGGTGAAGCTGGGGCTGCCGGATGACGAGGTGAAGGGGCTCTTCAGCGCGCGCGTGGTGACGCGGCCGCAGTCGCTGTTCGCGGGGGAGTTGCGCGCGGCGGTGGAGGACGGGTGGGACCGGCTGATGGGGCCGTCGCTGGAGTCGGAGCTGCGCGCGGAGCTGAAGGAGCGCGCGGACAAGGGCGCCATCGGGGTGTTTGGAGAGAACCTGCGGCACCTGCTGCTGGCGGCGCCTGCCGGGGCTCGGGCGGTGCTGGCGTTGGATCCGGGGCTGCGCACGGGCATCAAGCTGGTGATGCTGGACGCGACGGGGACGGTGGTGGAGACGACGACGCTCTACTCGGAGCGGAGCGCGGACGAGCGGGCGCGCGCGGCGAAGCTGCTGGAGGCGGTGGTGCGCAAGCACAAGCCGGAGCTCATCGCCGTGGGCAATGGCACGGGCAGCCGCGAGGCGGAGCTCTTCACGCGGGACACGCTGAAGGCGATGGGCGTGCAGGTGCCCGTGGTGTCGGTGAGCGAGCAGGGCGCGTCCATTTACTCGGCGTCGGAGGTGGCGCGGGAGGAGTTCCCGGAGCTGGACGTGTCGCTGCGCGGGGCGGTGTCGATTGGCCGGCGCTTGCAGGACCCGCTGGCGGAGCTGGTGAAGATCGACCCGAAGAGCATCGGGGTGGGGCAGTACCAGCACGACGTGGACCAGGGCCTGCTCAAGAAGAAGCTGGGCGAGGTCGTGGACTCGTGCGTGAACGCGGTGGGCGTGGACGTGAACACGGCGTCGCCGCAGTTGTTGGAGCACGTGTCCGGAGTGGGGCCATCGCTGGCGAAGAAGCTGGTGGCGCACCGGGCGGCGAAGGGGCGCTTCACCACGCGGCGGGAGCTGCTGAAAGTCAGCGGCCTGGGGCCGAAGACGTTCGAGCAGGCCGCGGGCTTCCTGCGCGTGCGAGGGCCGGAGCCGCTGGATTCGAGCGCGGTGCACCCGGAGCGCTACACGGTGGTGGAGCGGATGGCGAAGGACCTGGGCGTGGATGTCGCGTCGCTGGTGGGGAACGCGGCGCTGGTGCGTCAGATTGAAGCAAAGCGCTACCTGGGGCCGGAGCTGGGAGAGCTGACGCTGAAGGACATCCTGGCGGAGCTGGAGAAGCCGAGCCGCGACCCGCGAGGTGACTTCACGGCGCACGCGACGCGCGATGACCTGCGCTCGCTGGAGGACGTGAAGGAGGGGATGGTGTTGCAGGGCGTGGTGACGAACGTGACAGCGTTTGGAGCGTTCGTGGACGTGGGCGTGCATCAGGACGGCCTGGTGCACGTGTCGCAGCTCGCCGCGCGCTTCATCAAGGATCCGTCGGAGGTCGCGAAGGTGGGCGACCGGCTGACGGTGAAGGTCCTCTCCGTCGACCTGGCGCGCAAGCGTCTGGCGTTGTCGGTGAGGGCGGTGCTGGAAGGCGGGGCGCCGCAGCCGTCGGGGAAGCCCGCGCAAGCAGCGCGTCCGAGTGCCCCGCCGCCGCAACAGCAGCGGCCCGCGCAGAAGCCGGTGAATCAGGCTCCGGCACAGCCGAAGAAGCCGGAGCCGTTCAACAATCCGTTCTCGAAGCTGAAGCGCTGAGCCCCATGGCTCACTTTCAAGACCTGGCTCCTTGCAGCTACATGCGCCTGTGGGAGCAGTCGTCGCTAGCGGTGGGCTGGCTCGAAAAGGGGAACGCGTATCCCCGGGGCGCCGTGGACGAGAAATTCTTCAGGGCGCTGCTCCGCCTGTGTGCGAAGCCCTGGCAGCCTCCGGTGGTGTCCGCGGGCGTCCACCTGTGCTCGCTTTGCCAGTTCGCGGGGAGGCTCGCGGGCAGCTCCTACGGCGGTGCGTCGGGGGCCATCGGGACGGAGAACGTCTTCATCCCCGGGGAGACGAAGGTCTTCGTCGCTCCGGCGATGATCGTCCACTACATCGATGCGCACGAATACGTGCCGCCCAGGGAGTTCCAGGAGGCGGTCCTCAAATGCCCTGAGATGCGCTCCATGCCTTACTTCAAGGCCCTCAAGGATCTTGGATTCCCACTCAGCGGGTACTGAGAAAATGAATCGCAATGAGGCGCGTGTCCTGGTGGACGCCTATGTGAGTAGGGCGAGCGTTCGAGCTGGGGTGGAGTTGGTCGTGCTCGAGGAACGCACGATCGAGCGTGAGTTTGGATGGGTTTTCTTCTATTCCTCGAAGCGGTACGTGGAAACGGGAGACCCGGCTTTCGCGGTAGGAGGGAATGCGCCCTTGATTGTAGACAGGGTGACCGGTGATATCCATGTAACTGGCTCGGCCTATCCTGTTGAGCATTACATCGCACTCTATGAGGCGCGCCCAAGAGCGCCGAAGGAGTGACATGTTGCGATTGTTGGGCCGCGGGAGGAGGGGGATATGCGGCGATTCCATGCGGCTGCAGTGAGTGTCGAAGAGATGCAAGACATCAACACGTATGCAGTTGTTCTCTCAGAGCGGCACGACGGGACTGGCATTCGCCTTGAGATCCAGAAAGCCCTCTCGTTCGACGACCAAGATCGAGCAAGCGGGATGGATACCTACTGCCTGTGTACAGAGAGTGGGGCTTGTCACCATGGCGGCGTGACAAGATGGATGGCCGGTGAAAACTCAATCGAAGTCTCGCTCGATGAGCAGGCATCGAGTGCGCTTGGAGTCGACGGTGGATTCCATGTGGAGGTTTCAGCGCATTACCTGCCGATTCTCCGGGTGGCCCTTCAGCGGCTGCTAGGGACTTGACCATGCCCTCTGGTGCGCCAGGTCGGCGCGCTTGAGTGGGTGGTTGAGGTTGGATATTCAGTTGGCAGGAAACCTGGAGCAGTCACACACGATCCAGGTTCCAGGCGCTACTTCCTTGGCCTTCCCGCAGTCTACGAAATCCGCCCCTTCACCCTGTTGAACGTGATGCCCCAATATCTCCTTGTTGTCGGAGATGAACAGGGCGCATCCGCTGGACTTGTCCTGGCGGATCTGGATGCCGTGGTAGACACGGCCCTCCAGGATTGGCAGGAGAAACCTGCCCAGCGCAATGCCTGCCGCCAGGGCGATGAGCACTTTGTATTTTGGAGAGACCGTCATCGGTCCAGCTCAATCCAACGGGAACAGCCGCGCTTCCTTCGCCAGGATTTCATTGCGCGCCAGCAGTCCCGTGAAGCGCTTCGTCCCATTCCGCGCGTCGAACCGTGCCGCGATGTCCCGTGCCTGGGAGTCCAGCCAGTCCTTCAGGGCTCCTGTCCCGTAGCCTCCGTCCACCGCGTGCAGCGGGAACGCGCGCGGCAATCGCAGGCTCACTTCGTCGCGGCCGTCCTTCACCACCTGGCCCAGCAGGAAGGAGGACGCCGTGTAGAAGGTGAATCGGTCCCGGTGGCTGGCGTGCTCCAGCGCCCAGCCCAGGTGCTTCTCCAGCAGCGTCAGGCCTCGCGACAGATTGCCGGTCAGCGCCAGGAACTCCAGGTGCTCTCCCACCGTGGAGAGGAACTCGCGGTTCTTCGCCACCATCGCGTAGCCGCGCACGTGGCAGGCCCTGGCTTCGTCCATCCGCTCCAGCTTGAAGAACGGATACAGCAGCGTGCCCAACGTCAGGTGCGGGATCTCCGCGCAGGACTGACGCCCGTCCAGGATGGGCTTCGCCTTCTGGATGGCCTGCTCCCACTCGCCCTTGTCCACGTGGTGGTCCAGCTCGTCGTCCAGCTCGCAGACGCGGCAGTCCGTCAGGTGGTCCCTGGGCGCCACCAGCCACGCCTCCCACAGGCGCTCCGCCTCCGCCGTGTCCCCCATGTCCCGGGCCATCTGGTAGCGCAGCTTCAGCGCAGCGCGCCTGCCCGCGTCCAGCTTCGCGAAGCTCTGGTCCACGTCATCCAGCGCGTCGGCGATCTGCTTGCGGCTGATGTGCGGGAACTCGTCCAGCCGCCCCACCACCCACTTCTGCTTCCAGAGCATGTCCTCCGGGTCGAACCGCTGCGGGTCCTTCTTCTGCTGCCCCCGGCACCACGCGAACGCCACCAGCGCCTTGTCCGGATAACCCCCGAACGTCGCCGCGTCGATGAGCGCGTCCCGCAGCTCGTACCCCAGCGGCACGTCGCCGTGCACGTCCACCAGCCGCACCGCCTCCTCCAGCGCGCGCACCTTCGCGTCGCCCTCGGGCAGCTCGCCCGCCTGCGCGCGCAACGCCTCCACCTGCTGGCGCCAGTCCGCCATCAGTGCATCCCCCGCGAGCCCGGGCCCGACGAACCGCCCCCGCCACCCTCGTCCAGCCTCGCCGAGATGAGCCCCAGGAGCCCGTGGTTCAGCAGCGCCATCTCCTGCGCGTTCAACGGGTGCTGTCCCAAGAGCAGCGCCTGCACGTAGAGCATCTCCAGCGACAGCTTCAGCAGTTCCCGCCCCTCCACCGCCGCCAGCCTCCGCACCACCGGGTTGTGCAGGTTGAGGCAGAGCAGCGCCCGCTCCTGGCCGCCCGTGCCCGCCATCACCCCGTCCAGCACGCCCGCGTACAGGTCGTCCGACTCCTCCCGCGCCCGCTCCGCGTCCCGCCGGAACGCCCCTTCCGCGTCCGAGCTGTAGAGCGTGGGCACCTCCGCCGGGAAGAATTTCTTCACCTCCACGGCGCAGCGGAACGGCGCCAGCACGCCTTCCGCCAGACGCAGCAGCGGATAGACGGCTTCGCGCTCGTCCAGCGTCAGCTCCTCGAAGCTCTGCGGCAGGTCCGCCGACGAGAACGGCGCCACCTGCGCCTCCGGCACCACGTGCGGCAGCTTCTCCAGCAGCGCCGTGTCGTGCGTGTACGCCGCGTTCAGCACGCACAACCCCTGCGCCCCCGCCACCCGCGCCACCTGCCGGAACGCGTCCAGCGTCGGCGTGTAGCGCACCACCGGCCACGACCGCCGGTAGTCCGCCAGCGTCATCACCCCGAGCGAGGTTTCGAAAGGCAGCCAGTGGATGACCAGCCGGTAGAAGTCATCGTCGTCCAGCGCCAGCCCCTTCACCGACAGCCCATGCAGCGCAATCAGCCGCTGCAGCGCCTTGGGCTCCTCGCGCGCCAGGTCCATCAGGTACTGGCGCAGGGACTGCCCCAGCGCCTCGCGCGCCTTCGCCAGCACCGCGTCCTCGTAGAAGGACTCGCGGCTCGCGGTGGGCCTCAGCCCGTTCGCGTTCACCACGCACTTCACGAAGAACGCCCACTCCGGCAGCAGGTTCTCCGCGCTCTCCGACAGGAGCATCTGCTTCAGGTACACGCGGTGCTTCTGTCTGGCATTGAAGTGCGGCGACGCCGGCAACACATACGCCACGCCGTCCACGTCCCCCGCCTCCGAGCGCAGCGGAATCACATCCAGGAAGTCCGTGCCGAACACCTCGCGCCCGTACGCGAGCAGCGCCTGCCGCCGGTCCCCGGGCGTCTCGTAGAAGCGGCGCCAGGGCGGGCCGTCCGGGTTGAGCGTCTCCGTCTTCCCGTCCACCGTGAGCCGCACGGGGAAGGGCAGCAGACCGCCATAGTGCTTCGCCAGCTGGCGCACGCGCTCCGGGGTGAACCACTCCGTCATGTCCGCGCGGGCCACCAGGTAGACGTGCGTGCCGGGGGCGTCCAGCGGGTGCTCGGAGACGCGCACGTCGTAGGTGCCGTCGTGCCGGCCCCGCCACTCCAGCGTCCGCCCGTCCCCTTTCGCTGAGCGCGTCACCACCAGCAGCTCGTCGCACACCATGAAGCACGACAAGAGGCCGATGCCGAACTGCCCGATGAAGTCGTTGCGGCGCGCCTCCAGCTGCTCGCGCTTGGAGGACTCGCCAATGGTGGCCAGGAAGCGGTGGATCTCCTCCTCCGTCAGCCCCACGCCCTCGTCCGTGAAGAGCAGCGTGGGCGGCCCGCCGTCCTGCTTCTCCCGCAGCTCCAGCCCGACGGCGCCCGTTGCCTGGGGCTCCAACTGCTGGCGGGCGCGGAGGGCGTCCGTGGCGTTCTGGAGCAGCTCCCGCACGTAGACCCCGGGCGAGCTGTACAGGTGGTGGGACAGGAGGTCGATGACCCCACGGAGGCTGACTTGGAATCGATGGTCCACGCGGCCATCGAGCGTAGCGCGCTGCTTCCTCCCCGGGGCCACAATCCCCCGCCGTGGGTGGATGAAGGCATGTGTCCTTCCCATGGCAACCGGACACGCCAGCCCCCTTCCGCCTCCCTGGCGGGGTGGTATGTCGCGCCCCGGCCGTGCGGCGCCTCGAAGGCGGCACGGTGGCATGTCGTCTCTTTCCCTCTTCCTGGAGCGGACAACGATGGGCAACAACCTGAAGGCAGTGGTGGTGGGCGCGGTGCTGGGCGTCGCGGGCGCGGCCTTCGCGCAGGCCACGCCGGCTTCCCCCAAGGCCGACGCCAAGGCGGCGGCCAAGGCCCCGGCAGCGGGCAAGCCGGCGGCCACGACGGGCAAGACGGAGGTGACGTGGTGGGGCCACGCCGCCTTCGTGGTGAAGACGCCGGGCGGCGCGACCCTCGCCATCGACCCGTGGCTCACCAACCCCAAGGCGCCGCAGGGCGCGACCTGGCCGGAGGCGGTGGACGCCATCCTCGTGTCCCACGGCCACTTCGACCACGTGGGTGAGACGAAGGCCCTGGCCCAGAAGACCAGCGCCAAGGTGTACGGCTCCTTCGAGCTGGTGTCGCTGCTCGGCCTGCCGGAGGCGCAGGGCATGGGCGGCAACGTGGGCGGGACGTTCACCGTGAAGGACGCCACCATCCACTTCGTGGAGGCGGTGCACTCCAGCAGCTACCAGGCGGACCCCAAGTCCCCGTCGCAGTACGCGGGCGCGCCCATGGGCTTCGTCATTGAAATCGCCAACGGCCCCACGCTGTACCACGGCGGTGACACCGGGGCCTTCCAGTCCATGGCCCTCATCGCGGAGCAGTTCAAGCCCACCGTGGCCATGCTCCCCATCGGCGGTCACTTCACCATGGACCCGGCGCAGGCCGCCGTCGCCGCCCGGCTGCTGAAGGTGAAGTCCGTGGTGCCCATGCACTACGGCACCTTCCCCGCGCTCGCCGGCACCCCGGACGCGCTCACCTCCGAGCTGAAGAAGTCCAAGGGCACCGCCAAGGTGGTCTCCCTGGAGCCCGGCAAGGCCACCGCGCTGTAGGCCTTCCTGACCGCTCGCGTTGACGCGCGCCCGTCCGCTCCTGGTGGACGGGCGCGCTGTTTTTTCCACCAGCCATCAGCATCCGTTGCACGACGCCCGCGCTGGCCTGGGGCCGGGTGGCATCCCGGAGGCGACTGGGTTATTCCCCGCCTCGTGCGCTTCCGGCGGGGTCCGGCCGCGCGCGTTCGAGGGGTGTACCGGTGTCGGTGCTGGTTTTCGGAAGGGGGACCTGGTTGGCCACGCTCCTGGCGGACGTGGTCGCGGCGCATGCCCAGGCTCCCACGCCCGTCCCGTCGCCCCCGCTCCTGGACGCTTCCTCGGGCCGTGCCCGGGGGCGTGCCTTCCTGCGCCGCACGCTGCGGGCCTCGGGGCTCGTCTACGGCACGCCCGTGCCGCTGCCGTCGCCGGTGGATGGCGGTGAGCCCGCGGACGTCCCGGCGCGCGCCCTGGAGGACGAGCTGTTCCACGCCGTGGTGCGCACGCTGGCGCGCATGGCGCTGGACCTGGCGCGGGTGATGGACGCGCCGCAGGGCCCCCGGGTGGAGCAGCTGCTGGTGCTCTTCGCGGTGCTGGCGGGCGAGCTGGACCTGGCCCTGGCGCTGGACGCGCGGCTCGCGGCGGGGCTGCCGGTGCCCCGGCGGATGGTGGGCCGGGTGGAGGACGCGCTCGACAAGCGGGCGCCGTCGCTGGCCGGGGACCCCGTGTACGGGCTGGTGCTGCACAACGGCGCGCAGTACGCGGACGCGCAGCTGTTCTGCCGGCAGGCCATCGACCTGTTCGCCAGCGGGCGCCTGTCGCGCGCGGGAGCGGAGCGGCGGCGGGACTTCGCGGCGCGGCAGAAGGCGCTGCTGGTGGACGTGCTCACGGCGCTCGCGTGCGTGGACCGCGAACCCAGCCAGCCCGCGCGCCGCGCCATCCTCCGGCAGGTGGAGGGACTGAAGCTGCCGCACGCGCTGGAGGGTGAGGTGAAGGCCGCGGTGCGCCAGTCCTTCGAGCGCAAGCGCGACGTGCGGGACGTGGTGCGCCGCGTGCGCAGCGTGGACATGCGCCACCTGCTGCTGGAGCAGACGCTGCTGGCGGCGCTCGTGGACGGCCGGCGCACGCGGCGGGAGCGGGCCTTCATCGACACGCTGGCGGGCGCGCTGCACGTGCCGCACGCGGAGCTGCGGCGTCTGGAATTGGAGATGGCGGAGTTCTACGCGCGGCACCGCTCGCTGGTGGATGTCTTCACCGTGTCGGACGCGGCGGGCGCCATGGGCGAGGAGCTCATGGGCGGCATGCAGGAGACGCTGGAGAAGAACTACCACCGGCTCATGCAGGAGGCGCGCGAGACGGGCGACCTGGCGGTGCTGCTCACCAAGGCGGCGCGGCGCCAGACGCTCACCGCCGACGAGCGGCAGCGCATGCGCGCCCAGCTCATCGACGTGGCGAAGGCCATCCCCGCGCTGGCCATCTTCGCCGCGCCGGGCGGCATCCTGCTCCTGGCGGCGCTGGCGAAGGTGCTGCCCTTCAGCCTGCTGCCCAGCGCCTTCCAGGACGGCCCCGCGGTGGACTCGGACGACGAGGACACCCTGGAGCGCGAGGCCGTCTGAGCCCGGCTGTCTAGTTCGCCTCGGTGATGGTGAGGCGCAGGTGCTGGGACAGCGGCGTGGCGTAGCGCGACCCGGGCACGCGGCGCACGGTCCTGTCCGAGTCCAGGGTCCACTCGGGGGCGCCCTGGTGCGGGCCCACGGCGGGCTCCTCGTCCAGCTCCGTGCCCACGTCCCACAGGTACACCTTGGACGTGAGGTCGCCCGTCACCGGCATGTTGTCCTTGTCGAACAGCGCGATGCCCTGCTCGTCCGTGCCGAAGACCCAGTCGTTGGACTGGCCGAACATCGTGGCGAAGGACAGCCGCTCTGACGGGCGCGCGGTCACGGTGAATTCATAGGCATGGCCCGGCAGCAGCGGACCGGGCGCGGACGCGTCCACCGGCGTGTTGAAGGTGCCTGACGCGCTCACGCCCGTGGGCGGCGTCGTGGAGAGGGCGCTGCTCAGACGCGAATCATCGCCCATCTCCGCGAGCGCCTCCAGGCCCTGACCCCGGTCCTGCGCCCCTTCCGTGAACAGCGGCGCGGTGGCGTTGTGCACGGCGAAGACGCCCGGTGACAGCGGCGTGGCCACGCCGTTGCGAGGCGTGAGCCAGGTGTGCAGCGCGGTGGTGTCGCCGCCCTCCGCGATGGCCTCCAGGCCCTGGCCCCGGTCCGGCTGGCCCTCGGTGAAGAACGGCTCGCTGCCCGCCGTCACGGTCCACACGCCCGGCGAGATGCGCACGGGCTTGATGCCCTCGGAGGTGCTGAGGGTGGTCCGGTCGTCGGAGACGTTGTCGATGCGCATGGTGAAGCGGTTCGTGGCCGCGTCGTGGGCCAGTTGCACGCGGATCATCGACGCGAGGTCCGGCAAGGCGAACGTCTGGCCGCTGCTGAGCACGGGCCGCGAGCCCACGCGCCGCACCTGGGAGTTGAAGTCCTTGATGCCCGGTCCATCCGTGGACGTGCCCTGCTTCGGGCCGGTGTGCGCGCCCACGGCGGGCTCCTCGTCCACCTCCGTGCCCGCGTCCCAGAGGATGACGCGCGAGGTGATGTTCCCGGTCAGCGGCTGTCCGTCCGCGGAGTAGAGCGGGATGCCTTGCGGCTCGGTGCCGAAGAACCAGTCATTGGACTGGCCGAACATGGTGGCGAAAGAGAGCCGGTGGTTGCGGCCCGCGGTGAAGCTGAACTCGTAGGTGTCACCCGGGGCCAGCGGGCCCGGTGACGTGCCGCTCACCTTCGTGTCGAAGCGGCCGGACTTGAGCTGCTGGAAGGGCGCCACGTTTTCGATGCGCACGCGGAAGCGCCGGGAGGACGGGTCGGTGTCGTCGCCGGAGCCGCAGGCGGACAGCGTGAGCAGACCGAGCGCGGCGCAGGCGGCGCTTCCACGAAAGGAGCGGATGGACATGGCGGGAGTCTCCCTGGGCCTCGCGGAATCGTGAAGCCCGACAGCGTTGCTCCCACTACGCAGGTGGCTGGGCGGTGGTTACGCCCAGGTGCCTGGATGGGATTGCTCGCGAGGAGGGCCGGGGCAGGAGCGGCGTCAGGAAGCGCTCCAGCGCCGCGAGGTCGCCGGGCCGGGACGCGTGTCCCACGTAGCCATCCGGGCGCACCAGGATGAGCGCGCCCGTGCCCGGTGCCACGTCATAGGTCCGGTGCGCGTGGCCGTCCGTGTCGAGCAGGGCATGGGCTTCAGGGCTCGCTCCCCTCGGGAGGACGCGGACGACGCGCACGGTGTCACCGAAGCGCGCGTGAAGGTCCGAAGGGCCCGGGCCGAAGGCGAGCAGCGTCCAGTGCGGGCCGCGAAACCTGTCCGACAGTCGGACAGGTTTGCCCTGGGCATCCACGCCCGGCGAGTCCGGGGCGCGGTCACCGGCCTGCACTCGGGCCGTATCGCCGGGGGCCTCCAGCGCGAGCGGACCGCCGCGATAGCTCAGGCTCAACTGCCGCACCTCGTCGCCCCGCTTCATGGCTTTCATGCGCCCCTGCCGCATTCCGTCGAACAGCTTCGACGACAGCCCGAGCACCTGCGCGGCGACGGGCAGCCGCTCCGCCTCGTAGGTGTCGAGCAGGGAAGGGTCCGCACCCTGGAGCACGTGGCCCAGCTTCCAGCCCAGGTTGTAGGCATCCTGCACGCCCGTGTTGAGCCCCTGGCCTCCCGTGGGCGGGTGCACGTGCGCGGCGTCGCCCGCGATGAAGACGCGGCCCACGCGGTAGCGGTCCACCATGCGCGCGTTGGGGCGGTACACGGACAGCCAGCTCGCGTCGTGCAGGCGCAGCCTGACGCCAGGGCGGGCCCCTTCCTGGAAGCGCTGGTGAATCGCGGCCTCGGTGAGCTCCGGCACGGTGTCACCGGGCTTCACCTGGAGGGCGAGCTGGAAGCGGTCCGTGCCGGGCAGCGGGCACAGCGCCACCATGCCGCCCCTCGCGAAGGGCCACACATGCCAGTGCGCGCGGTCCAGTCCGTCCACGCACACGTCGCCCACGACCATGCGCTCCTCCTCATGGGTGACGCCGTGGAAGCTCAGGCCCAGCTCCTTGCGCACGCGGCTGTGTCCACCGTCCGCGCCCACCAGGTACTCCGCGCGGACGGTCTCCTCCGCGCCATCCCGGAGGAGCGTGGCGGTGACACCGGTGCCGTCCTGGGTGAAGCCGGTGAGCGCGGTGCCGAACTCCACCGTGACGCCCAGCGAGGCCAGCCGGTCGCGCAGGATGCCCTCGGTGCGCGCCTGGGGCACGAGCAAGCCATTGGGATGGGGCACGTCCGGGGTCGGGGCGCGAGGGGTCATCATGCTCCAGCGCCCCACGACGAAGCGCCGCCAGTGGATGCGCATGCGCGGATAGGCGCTGCCCGCGGCGAGCAAGGCGTCGAGCACGCCCAGGTCGTCCATCACCTCCAGCGTGCGGGGCTGAAGCCCCTTGCCGCGAGAGCCGACGAAGGGCCGCGGGGCCGCGTCCACGATGCGCACGCGGACGCCCCGGCGCGCGAGGTCACACGCGAGCGTCAGACCGGTGGGGCCGGCGCCGATGACGAGCACCGGCAGGGTTGCCTGGGACATGGAAGGTCTCCTGTCGCGGGCCCTTGCTCGGGCCAAGTGCGACGGAGACAAGAATGTAAGGGAGTGCTTATGTTGTCAGCTTGCGTTCCCGCCCCAGGAGCCCGGCATGCCGCGCGCGAAGCTTTCCCCTCGGAAGACGCCCACGCAGGAGCGCTCGCGCGCGACGGTGGACGCGCTGGTGCAGGCGACTGCTGACATTCTGGTGCGCGACGGCTACGCGAAGCTGACGACGAACCGCATCGCGGAGCGGGCGGGCGTCAACGTGGCGTCGCTGTACCAGTTCTTCCCCGGCAAGGAGGCGCTGGTGGCGGAGGTGTTGCGCCGTCACGTGAAGGAGCAGCGCGCCGCCGCGGGCGAGGTGCTGTCGACGCGGAGGTTCGACACGCTGGAGGAGCTCATCCGGACGATGGTGGCGCTGGGCTTCGCGGCGCACGCGGTGAACCCGAAGCTGCACCACGCGCTGACGGAGGAGATGCCCTCGCGCCCCGCCAGGAAGTGGGGGCCGGAGGACGCACCCATGCTGGAGGCGCTGGGAAGGTTCAAGACGGACGTGCCGGACCCGGAGCTGGCGCTGTGGCTCATCGACACCGTGGCCCACGCGGTCATCCACCGCGCGGTGGTGGAGCGCCCCGAGTCCCTGTCCCAGGGACTGCTGCAGGAGGAGCTGGTGACGCTCCTCCTGCGCTACCTGAAGCGCAGGTGACTCAGCGGCCGGACGCCTGCGCGTCCACGGCGGACAGCTCGTCCTTGGTGAGCTTCACCTCCGCGCCCGCGAGGTTCTCCTCCAAGTGCTTCACGGAGGACGTGCCGGGGATGGGCAGCATCACCGGCGAGCGCGCCAGCAGCCAGGAGAGGGCAATCTGCGCGGGCGTCGCGTCGTGCTTCTTCGCCACGGAGTCGAGCGTGCTCCCCGGCTTCGCCAGGCCGCCCGTCGCCAGGGGGAACCAGGGGATGAAGCCCAGGTTCTCCTTCTCGCAGTAGTCCAGCACCTTCTCGTGCACGCGGTCGGTCAGGTTGTAGCGGTTCTGCACCGACACGATGTCCACCACCTTGCGCGCCCGCTGGATCTCCTCCACCGACACCTCCGACAGGCCGATGTGGCGGATCTTCCCTTCCTTCTGCAGCGCCTTCAGCTCGCCCAGCGACTCCTCCACCGGGACCTTCGGGTCGATGCGGTGCAACTGGTACAGGTCGATGCGCTCCAGCTTCAGCCGGCGCAGCGACATCTCCAACTGCTGGCGCAGGTACTTCGGCGCGCCCACCGGGTGCCACTCATTGGGCCCCGTGCGCACCAGGCCCGCCTTGGTCGCCACCACCACGCCCTTGGCGTAGGGGTGCAGGGCCTCCGCGATGATCTCCTCGCTGACGTAGGGGCCGTAGGAGTCCGCCGTGTCGATGAAGTCCACGCCCAGCTCCAGCGCGCGGCGCAGCACCCGCACCGCCTCCGTCCGGTCCTTGGGCGGCCCCCAGATGCCGGGGCCGGTGAGCTGCATGGCGCCATAGCCCAGCCGGTGGACGGGCAGGTCCCCGCCCAGCTTGAAGGTGCCGCTCTGCTCCGCGGGTCGCGTCGAGGTTCCGCTCATGGGTGCTTCCTCCGTGCAGGTGAATGCCCGAATAGATGCATGTGCAGGAAATGCGTTTCCGGGAATCAGACAGTCCGGTAGCGCCCGGCCAGGGCGTGGGTGGCCCCGCGCAGCAGGCCGACCTCGGCCTTCTCCAGCGCCTCCAGGGCCTCCGCGGCCTCCAGTCCGGGGACGCAGACCGTCTCGCCACGCTCCAGCGCGACGAGTGACGCGGTGACGACGTCCTCCGGCGACATGGTGCCGGGGTAGCCGCCGTTGAACTCGGTGAAGGTCATGCCCGGGCAGACGACCTGGGCCTTCACGGGCGTGCCGCGCAGCTCGCCCGCGAGCGTGCGGGTGAAGTGGACGAGGAACGCCTTCGCGCCCGCGTAGGTGGTGCGGTGGGGCAGGGGGCCCGGCGGCAGCGCGCCGGAGAAGGCGAGCAGGGATGCGACGTTGATGACCGCGCCCCTCCCGCGCGCCAGCATGCCGGGGAGCGCCGCGCGCGTGGCCAGCATGGGCGCCATCATGTGCAGGTTCGCCAGACCCTCCAGGGCCGCGGGCTCCACCTGCGCGAAGGGGCCGTAGCCGCCCACGCCCGCGTTGTTGATGACCAGGGTGATGTCCTCACCCGCCGCGCGCCCGGCCACCCGCTGGAGGTCCGCGTGCACGGTGAGGTCCGCCCGCAGCACCTCCGCGCGGATGCCATGCGCCGCCGTCAGCTCCGCCGCCAGCGCCTTCAGCCGCTCCTCCCGCCGCGCGACGAGGACGAGGTCATGTCCAAGCGCCGCCAGCCTCCGGGCATACACCGCGCCAATTCCCGCGGACGTGCCCGTCACCAACGCTGTCCCTCGACTGCCTGCCATGCCTGCTCCTTGAAAGGTGAACTTGAAAGGTGAAGAGGGTGCGCGCTGGGGCCCGTCGCAATGAATGCTGGAGATGGGGACTGCCAACGCGAAGCGCACGCCGCCGGGGCCGCACCCTCGGCCGCTGGGTAACGGGGGCTGGGCGGCCATGCAAGCGCGATGCACGCCCAGCGGGAATCCAGGTGCCGGAGACGGTCCAGCGCGCGACGTCCGCACGCCGTGGCGGCGGCGCACCCCGCGAACCTGTCCGACTGTCGGACAGGTTGGGGCCGGGAGCGCAGCCGCCGCGTCGACGCGTCCGCGCCACTCCGGCGGGGCTGCTTCAGCCCAGGGCCTTGGCCGTCGTCTCGGGCGTGTCACGGAACTGCTGGTGGTACAGCTCCGCGTAGAGCCCGCCCTTCTCGAGCAGTTCCTCATGGTTGCCGCGCTCGACCACGGTGCCGTGCTCCAGCACCAGGATGAGGTCCGCGTGGCGGATGGTGTTGAGCCGGTGCGCGATGACGATGCTCGTGCGGCCCGACAGCAATTGCCCCAGCGCCAGCTGGATGAGCGCCTCCGTGCGCGTGTCGATGTTCGCCGTCGCCTCATCCAGGATGAGCACCCGCGGATTGGCGATGACCGCGCGAGCGAACGCGAGCAGCTGCCGTTGCCCCTGACTCAGCGTCGCGCCCCCTTCGCCCAGTGCCGTGTCGTAGCCCTGCGGCAGCCGGGTGATGAAGTCGTGCGCGTGCACCGCCTTCGCCGCCGCCTCCACCTCCTCGCGGGTGGCGTCCGGCTTCCCGTAGGCGATGGTGTCCGCCACCTTCCCGCTGAACAGGAACGGCTCCTGGAGCACCATGGCCATCTGCCGGCGCAGGCTGCCGCGCGTCACCTGGCGCACGTCCTGTCCGTCCACGCGCACCGCGCCGCCCGTCGCGTCGTAGAAGCGCGGCACCAGGCTGGCCACCGTCGTCTTGCCCGCGCCCGTGCGCCCCACCAGCGCCAGCGTCTGGCCGGGCTCCAGGCGGAAGGACACGTCGCGCAGCACGGGCCGCGCCGGGTCATAGCCGAAGGACACGCCCTCGAAGACGACCTGGCCCTTCAGCGGCCCCAGCTCCACCGCTCCGGGCACGTCCGGCGGCTCCGTCGGCTCGTCGAGGATGGCGAAGATGCGCTCCGCTCCCGCCAGCGCGGACTGCATCAGCGCGGCCACCGACGCGGCCAGCTGCACGGGCCGGAAGAACTGCTGCACGTAGATGAGGAACGCCGCCATGCCGCCCACCGTGAGCTGCCCGCTCAGCGTCAGCACGCCGCCGTAGCCAATCACCAGCGCGGTGGACAGCGTGGAGAGCAGGTCGATGGCCGGTGAGAACGCGGACGTGATGCCCACCGCCGCCACGTTCGCGTCGCGGTTGGCCGCGTTGCGGTCGCGGAAGCGCTCGATGTTCTTCTCCGTGCGGTTGAACGCCTGCGCCTGCCGCACGCCCCCAATCTCCTCCTGGAGGTTCGCCGTCACGTCGCCCACCGTCTGCCGCGTCTTGCGGTAGGCATTGCGTGCCCTCGACGCGAAGAACCACGTGGTCAGCATGATGGCGGGGATGAGGGAGAAGCAGGCCAATGCCAGACGCACGTTGAGCGCGAACATCGCGACGAGCACGCCCACCAGCCCCAGCAGCGACCCCAACAGCTGCGTCAGCCCCTGCGCGAAGAGCTGGTTGAGCGTGTCCACGTCGCTGAGCAGGCGGCTCATCAGGTCGCCCAGCGGCCGGCGGTCGAACCACGACAGCGGCAGTTGCTGGAGCCGCTCGAAGAGGCGCCGGCGCAGGTCCGCCAGCACGTGCTGCCCCGTGTGGCCCACCCGCCGCGTCTGCGCCTGCTGCGACAGCAGACCCACGACGTAGACGACGAACAGCACCCCCAGCGTCTTGAGCAGCCCCCAGCCGTCCCCCGCGCCGATGTCTCGGTCGATGGCCCGGCTCATCAGGTACGGCCCCAGCGCCTGGCACGCCGCGCCCACCAGGATGAAGATCCACGCCGCGGTGAGCGTGCGCGCGTGCGGCCGCAATTCACCCAGCAGCCGGCGAAGCACCTTCCCGCGGTGCTTCGCGCGGCCTCCCTCCAGCTCCGCCATCGCCTCGATGCTTCCGGGCCGCCTCATGCCACCTCCTCCTGTCGCGGCGGCAGGAGCTGCGACCCGAGGATGTCGTTGTAGAGCCCGCTGGTGGCCTGCAACTCCTCGTGGCGGCCCTGCGCGGCGATGCGCCCCTCGTCCAGCACGAGGATGAGGTCCGCGTCCCGCACGGTGCTGATGCGCTGGGCGATGACGATGGCCGTCCGGTGCTTGTCCCGCATCAACGCGTCCAGCGCGCCCTGGATGGCGGTCTCCGTGCGCGCGTCCACCGCGGACGTGCTGTCGTCCAGGATGAGCAGGCGCGGGTCGGTGAGCAGCGCCCGCGCGATGGCCAGCCGCTGCCGCTGCCCGCCGGAGAGCCCCACGCCGCGCTCGCCCACCACCGTGTCGTAGCCCTGGGGCAGCTCGCGGATGAACTCCGCCGCCTGGGCCGCCTCCGCCGCGGCCTCCACCTGGGCCTGTGTCGCCTCCGGGCGCCCGTAGGCGATGTTCTCCCGCACCGTGCCGGAGAACAGCAGCGCGTCCTGGAGCACCACGCCAATCTGCGAGCGCAGGCTCGCGAGCGTCACGTCCCGCACGTCGTGTCCGTCCAGCAGCACCGCGCCCCCGGTGACGTCGTAGAAGCGGGGCAGCAGGTTGATGAGCGTGCTCTTGCCAGAGCCCGTCGTGCCCAGCACCGCCACCAGCTGGCCGGGCTCCAGCGTCACGCTCACGCCGCGCAGGATTTCACGCTCGCTGCCCGCGTAGCGGAAGCGCACGTCGCGCAGCTCGATGCGGCCCTGCAGCGGCGGCAGCACCCCCGCGCCCGGGCGGTCCGTCACCTCCACCGCCGTGTCGAGCAGCTCGAAGACGCGCTGCGCGGACGCACTCGCCCGCGACAGGCTGGCCGCGATGAAGCCCAGCGTCATCAGGGGCATCAGCAGGAAGGCCAGGTAGCTGTTGAAGGCCACCAGCTCTCCCAGCGTCAGCCGCTGGTGGAAGATGCGCCAGCCGCCCACGCCCACCACCAGCAGCGTGCCCAGGTTGGCGAAGAAGGTGACGAAGGGGAAGTTGCTGGACAGCGCGTCCACCACCCGCAGGTTCTTCTCCTTCAGCTCCGCGTTCGTCTTCTCGTAGCGCTCCCGCTCCCTCGCCTCGCCGGAGAAGGCGCGCACCACGCGCAGCCCGCGCAGGTCCTCCTGGAGCGTGGTGTTGAGCGAGCCCAGCAGCGCCTGGAGCTGGCCGAACAGCGGCCGCATCTTCCGGGTGAACAGGCGCAACACCACCATGATGGGCACCACCGGCGCGAGCGCCGCCAGCGCCAGCACCGGATCCAGGTACAGCAGCAGCCCCGCGCAGCCCACCAGCATCGCCGCCGCCGCCGCGAACTGCACGATGCCGCTGCCCACGAAGGTGCGCACCGCCTCCACGTCGCTGGTCAGCCGCGTGAGCAACTGCCCCGTCTGCGCCTGGTCGTAGTAGCTGAAGGACAGCCGCTGGATGCGCGCGAAGAGCGCGTCGCGCAAATCGAACGCCACGCCCTGCGACGCGCGCTCCGCCAGATAGCCCTGGAGGAAGTTGAACAGGCCGCGCCCCAGCGCGATGGCGACCAGCCCTCCCACCGCCAGCCACACGGGCCGCTGCTCTCCGCGCGCGAGCCCCTGGTCGATGGCGATGCGGATCATCTGTGGCGCGCCCAGGTTCGCCACGGAGACGAGCAGGAGCGACAGCAGTGCCCCCAGGGCCTCCAGGCGGTAGCGGCGCAGATAGGCCAGCGCCCGCAGGATGGGGGCGCGGCCGGATGCGGGTGGCGCGGACGTGCTCACGTGGGACCTGGACCCCTGCCTCCCCGTCCGGGAAGGCGCGCGCATGATGGGCGCGCGTCCGCTTCGCTTCAAGCACGACGCATGTCCCGAAAGGACGGTTGCGCGCCGCGCCACGGCCCGTTACGTGGGCCGCCTTTCCTCCAGTTCGTCACGAGGTGAACGTCATGGAGTACAGGCAGCTCGGTGGTTCGGGTTTCAAGGTCCCCGTCCTCTCCCTGGGCACGGGCACGTTCGGTGGCTCGGGTGAGTTCTTCAAGGGCTTCGGGTCCAGCGACGTGAAGGAGGCCACGCGGCTGGTGGACATCGCGCTGGACGCGGGCGTGAACATGTTCGACTCCGCGGACGGCTACTCGGCCGGGCTCGCGGAGGAGATTTTGGGCAAGGCGCTGGAGGGACGGCGCGACAAGGCCATCATCTCCACCAAGGCCACGTTCCGCGCGGGCACGGGGCCCAACGACGTGGGCTCCTCGCGCTTCCACCTCACGCGCGCCGTGGAGGCCGCGCTGCGCCGGCTGAAGACGGACTACATCGACCTGTTCCAGTTGCACGCCTTCGACGCGGTGACGCCGGTGGAGGAGGTACTCAACACGCTGGACGGCTTCGTGCGCGCGGGGAAGATCCGCTACATCGGCTGCTCCAACTTCTCTGGCTGGCACCTGATGAAGTCCCTGGCCGTGTCGGAGCGCTACAACCTGGCGCGCTACGTGGCGCACCAGGCCTACTACTCGCTCGTGGGCCGCGACTACGAGTGGGAGCTGATGCCGCTCGCGCAGGACCAGAAGGTGGGCGCGGTGGTGTGGAGCCCGCTGGGCTGGGGCCGCCTCACCGGCAAGCTGCGCCGGGGCGCGCCGAAGCCGGAGCTGAGCCGCCTGAACAACCCCGCCACCGCCAGCGGCGGCCCGCAGGTGCCGGAGGAGTACCTCTTCAAGGTCGTGGACGCGCTCGACGCCGTGGCGAAGGAGACGGGGAAGACGGTGCCGCAGGTGGCGCTCAACTGGCTGCTCCAGCGGCCCACCGTGTCCAACGTCATCATCGGCGCGCGCACGGAGGAGCAGCTGCGCCAGAACCTGGGCGCCATCGGCTGGAACCTCACGCCCGCGCAGGTGGCCACGCTGGACGCCGCCAGCGCCACGCCGTGGCCGTACCCGTACTTCCACCAGCGCCAGTTCCACGAGCGCAACCCGTTCCCGGTGACGTGAGCGGGGCGTGAAGGGGGAGGCGGCCGGGGCCTGGGACCGGCTGCTTCCGTCCGGAGGGCAGGTTCATTGTCCTCCGGGGCGATGCACCTCACCCGCGAGACCGTTCTGGTTCGCGTGGAGGCGCGCTCGCTCATGTCCCTCAAGGAATACAAGCCCGGCAGTCCCTTCCCCGGCGTCATCGGCCGCACCTGGGAGCAGTCCTCCCAGGCGTGGCCCGCGCCCCTGCGCTCGAAGCCCGGCGCGCCCAACGTCCTGTTCATCATCCTGGATGACACCGGCTTCGGGCACCTGGGCTGCTACGGCTCGCCCATCCGCACGCCGAACCTGGACCGGCTGGCCAGGGGCGGGCTGCTCTACAACAACATGCACACCACCGCGCTGTGCTCGCCCACGCGCTCGTGTGTCCTCACCGGCCGCAACCACCACTCCAACGGGATGGCCACCATCACCGAGGGCTCCTCGGGCTACCCCGGCTACAACGGCACCATCCCCTTCGAGAACGGCTTCCTCTCCGAAATCCTGCTGGGCGCGGGCTACAACACGTATGCCCTGGGCAAGTGGCACCTGACCCCCGCGGAGCAGACGAGCGCGGCGGGGCCGTACTCGCGCTGGCCGCTGGGCCGCGGCTTCGAGCGCTTCTACGGCTTCCTGGGCGGGGACACGCACCAGTACTACCCGGACCTCGTCCACGACAACCACGCCATCCGTCCGCCCGCGACGCCGGAGGAGGGCTACCACCTCACGCCGGACCTGGTGGAGAAGGCGATGGACTGCATCGCGGACACGAAGCAGATCGCCCCGAACAAGCCCTTCTTCCTCTACTTCGCCACCGGCGCCATGCACGCGCCCCACCACGTCCCCAGGGAATGGGCGGACCGCTACGCGGGCCAGTTCGACGACGGCTGGGACGCCTACCGTCAGCGGGTGTTCCAGCGGCAGTTGGAGCTGGGCGTCATCCCGCCTGGGACGCAGCTGTCGCGGCACGACCCGGACGTGCAGGAGTGGGACCCGCTGCCCCCGGAGGAGAAGCGCCTCTACGCGCGGATGATGGAGGTGTTCGCGGGCTACCTGGAGCACACGGACCACCACATCGGCCGGCTGCTCCAGTTCCTGGAGGACACGGGCGAGCTGGAGAACACGCTCATCATGGTGCTGTCCGACAACGGCGCCAGCGCGGAGGGCGGACCGCACGGCTCGGTGAACGAGCTGAAGTTCTTCAACAACGCGCCGGAGTCGCTGGAGCAGAACCTGGCGGCCATGGAGGACCTGGGCGGGCCGAAGTACTTCAATCACTACCCGTGGGGCTGGGCGTGGGCAGGGGACACGCCGTTCCGTCGCTGGAAGCGGGAGGTGTACCGGGGCGGCACCACCGACCCGTTCATCGTCCACTGGCCCAGGGGCATCCAGGCCAGGGGCGAGGTGCGCACGCAGTACGCGCACGCCATCGACATGGTGCCCACCGTGCTGGACTGCCTGGGCCTGGAGCCGCCCTTGGAGATCCGCGGCGTCACCCAGTCCCCCATCGAGGGCGTCAGCTTCAAGCACACGTTCAACGACGCGAACGCGGAGAGCCGGCACCACACGCAGTACTTCGAGATGATGGGGACGCGCGCGCTGTACCACGACGGCTGGCGCGCGGTGTGCCCGTTCCCTGGTCCGTCCTTCGCGGAGGCCGGGGAGGGGCTGGGCGAGTCGAAGCTCACCGAGGACCGGCTGCGCGAGCTGGATGCGCACGGCTGGGAGCTGTACCACGTGGCCGAGGACGCGTCGGAGACGCGCAACGTGGCGGACGCGCAGCAAGGCAAGCTCATCGAGATGATCGCCCTCTGGTACGCCGAGGCCGGGCGCTACCAGGTGCTGCCGATTGGCGCGGTGGACCTCGCGCTGTTCAGCCAGGAGCGCCCGCGCATCAGCGGGGAGCGCACGCGCTACGTCTACCGCCCGCGCACGTCCCCCGCGCCGGAGAACGCGGCGGTGCACGTGCTCAACCGGCCCCACACCATCACCGCCCACGTGGACGTGCACGACGGCGCGGAGGGCGTGCTGCTGTCCCACGGCGGCCTCACCGGCGGCTACACGTTCTTCATGCAGGGCGGGAAGCTGCACTACGTCTACAACTTCGTCGGAGAGCAGGAGTTCCACATCGAGTCGGCGGTGGACGTGCCGCAGGGACGCTCGACGCTGACGTTCGAGTTCGAGCCCACCGGCAAGCCCGACCTGCGCGTGGGGAAGGGCGCTCCCGGACGCGGCCGGCTCTACATCAACGGCGACCTGGTGGCCCAGAGCGACATCGGCGCCACCATGCCGCTGGTCATCAGCCTGGGCGAGGGGCTCACCTGCGGCCGCGACGAGAACTCGTCCGTCAGCCAGCGCTACCGCGCCCCCTTCGAGTTCACCGGCACGCTCTACGAGGTGACGGTGGACGTGTCCGGCGAGCACGTCCGCGACGCGAAGGCCGAGCAGAAGGCGGCCATGGCGAAGCAGTGAAACGAAAAAGGCCCGGACGGGAGCCGTGAGACTCCCGCCCGGGCCTGGAGATTCTCAGCGGACTACTTCGTCACGCCGACGGCGGTCCACGCCTCGGCGACCTTCTTCACCTCGACGGAGTCCTTGCCGTACAGGTCCGTGGCCGCCTTGAGGGTCGCGGCGCGGGCCTGGGAGAAGTTCGTCTGCGGCGTCATGTACGTGGTGAGCGCGCGGCCGAAGACCTTCAGGCTCTTCTCCATGCCGATGCCGTCCTTCACCTCGATGCCGGACGTCTTGTTCTTGCCGCCCTCGGTGAGCAGGAAGAAGGCGTTGTTCGCGATGCCGCTGGAGCCGTGAACCTCCGTCATCTTCGGGAAGTTCTTGTAGTTGTCGATGGAGTAGCCGTCCGACGTCGGGTCGTTCATGTAGCGGAGGGCGTCCGTGTTGTCGCCGTTCTTGGGCGTCCACGCGTCCTCGCCCACCGCCCAGTCGAACTTCACGCCCTGGTTCTTCTGGCTGACGTACCACTCGACGCCCGTGCCCATGATGTCGCTGAAGGACTCGTTGAGGCCGCCGGACTCGCCCTCGTACTCCAGGCCCGCGGTGCGCTCCGTGAGGCCGTGGCTGATTTCGTGGCCCGCGATGTCCAGCGTGGTGAGCGGGCCGGAGTCGTTCCCGTCGCCGTCGCCGTACTGCATCTTCTCGCCGTCCCAGAACGCGTTCACCAGGTTCACGTCGGTGTGCACGTAGGAGACGAGCTTCTCACCCTTGCCGTCGATGGAGTCGCGGCCGAGGATGTCCTTGTAGAAGTCGTAGGTCATCGCCGCGCCGTAGTGCGCGTCCACCGCGGCGGCGGCGCGCGACGGGTCGGTCTTCTCACCCCAGACGTCGTTCTTGTCGGTGATGGCCGTCGCGCCGGACGCCTCCGGCTTGTTCTTCGCGTCGTACGTCACGATGCCCTTGCCGCGCGTCTTGTCCTCCAGCGAGTACGTGCCGTCCTTGTTCTTCGTCGTCTGGAGGTCGACCTTGCCGCTGTACATCGTCTGGTCGTCCGCCACGCGGGCCGTGCCGGTGCCCGGCTTCGTCGGGGGGGTGGGCGTCGTGGGCGTCGTCGGCGTCTTGCCCGGCGTGGTGGGCGTCTGGGCCTTGGCGCCCTGCGTGTGGGCGGCGTGCGCGGCGCCGCCGGTGCAGCACTGGCGGATGGTGTTGAACTGCTTGAGGGACTCGCCGGTGTTCGCGTCGATGAAGTAGTTCATCGAGCGCGGGTCCTTGCCGTTGGACAGGGACGTGTCCGTGAGCGTCACGTGGTAGGCGGCGTGGTACTGGCCGTCCTTGCCCTTCACGATGACCTTCTCGGAGGTCGGCGCCTTGGACGTCTCGCCGTTGAAGTCCTTCTGCGCCACCGCCAGCGCGTCCTTCGCGGACAGCTTCGTGGGCGCCTTGCCCAGGCCCGCGGGGATGTTGGTCACGTCGCCCGTGAGGCTGTCGAACTGACCCTGCGCGTCCAGGTGGCCGATGATCTGCTCACCGGCGACCTTCACGCCCTCGTGCATGCGGTCCATGCGCACGTGCGTCATGCCCAGCTGGTCCCGCTCCACCGTGCGCGGCGCGAACGACGTGCCGCCCGTGATGCCGGTCAGCTGCGGGTTCTTCTGGTTCACGTACGCCACCGTCTGCTGCACGGCCCGCTGCGCCTGGGGGCTGGCCAGGTCCACCGGCCCCGGCGTCAGCTTCTGGCCCACGCCGTTCAGCGCCACCGTCGCCTTCGCCTTGGAGGGCGCGCCCGTGCTGAAGCTGGACTGCGAGCTCATGCCCACCGGGCCCTGCGGCTTCACGGTGTTCACCGGCTTGGTGTCGGTGCGGTTCTGGGTGGCGACGACAGGCTTCGAGAGGTCGGTGCGCAGGGCCATGGGGGGTGCTCTGGGGGAAGGTGAAGCGGACAAATTGATTCTCGTGTCAGCCGCCCGATTGTTGCGTGTGGGTGGGCGCTTACACGGCCGTGAGTGGGTCCATCCTCATGAATTCACTGGTGAAGTGTTCGTCCCACATCCGTCCCGGAAACACATTCCGACCGGTAGGTAGGCGGGTGCGCCGGGTAGTATTTCCGATCATTTTCAGCCGGATTGTGCACGGCCGTCCACCCACCGCCGGTCGCTTGCGGCTTGACCGCCCGCTCGCCTTGCGGGTATTGAAATTGATAGTGATTATCAACTTCAACTTGGCTCGAGCCAACAGGAAGGCCGGAGGGACACGCCGTGGCACGTGAACTGGGACCGCGAGGGAAGCTGTGTCGGCGGTTGGGCATCCCGCTGTCGCGCATCAGCGCGAAGGACCCCGACAAGGATCCGGTGCTGCGCCGGCCGTATCCGCCGGGCCAGCACGGGGCGACGGCGCGCGTGTCGGTGAGCGACTTCGCGCAGCGGCTGCGGGAGAAGCAGAAGCTGAAGCTGTACTACGGCCTCTTGGAGAAGCAGTGCCGCAGCGCCTTCCTGGAGGCGCGCAAGGCGCCGGGCAACACGGGCAAGGTGCTGATGCAACTGCTGGAGAGCCGGCTGGACGCGCTGGTGCTGCGCGCGGGGCTGGCCACGAGCATCCGCCAGGCGCGGCAGTTCGTGCGCCACGGCTACTTCCAGGTGGACGGCAAGCGCGCGGACATCCCGAGCATCCGGCTCAAGCCGGGCAACGAGGTGCGCTTCCATCCAGCGCACCTGAAGCTCACGGTGGTGCAGGACGCTTTCGGCCGGATGAAGTCCCGGCAGGTGCCCGCGTACGTGCAGGTCCTGGGGGAAGGGGAGGGCATGCGCTACGTGCGCCTGCCCGAGCGCGAGGAGATCCCCGTGGACGTGAACGAGCCGTTCATCGTCGAGTACTACGCGCAGCGCAGCTGACCGTCCGGCCGCTCTCCTCCCGTCCGCCGGGCATGCGGGCGGGCAGGGGCGGATTCCGGCGCTCGCGCTCCCCATCTTCTTGCTCGAGAGGAAGGAGTGGGGATGCGCGGGGACGGAGGCGAGCCGGTGGCGGAGGGCTGGGTGGCGCCACGCGGGCGTGCGGCCCGGGGACACCTGCCCCGCCACGTCGCGGGCCTCTTCCGCTTCCAGCCGGGCCGGCCCGCGATGGCGGCGGGGCTTCGCACGGCGCTGGCGCTGGGCGTGCCGCTGGCTGTCTCCGCGATGTTGGGAAAGCCGGCCGCGTCGTGGGCGGGCATGGCGGGGCTCTTCGTCGCCCTGGTGGACAAGGGCGGGCCGTACCGCACGCGCGCCCGGGCCATGGGGGCGATGACGGTGCTGGGCGCGCTGGTGGGGTTCATCGTCGCGCTGCCCAGTCCCTTCTGGGTGGACGTGGCGCTGACGCTCTTCTGGGTGACGGCGTGCGGCTTCGCGCGCAGCTTCGGGGACACGCCGGGCATCGTGGGCATGCTGCTGGCGAACCTGTTCGTGGTGTCGCTGGCCCTGCCGCAGCGCGGGCTGGACGCGGTGCTGATGCAGGCGGCGTACTTCGTGGCGGGCGGCGTGTGGTCCATGTTCCTGGCGCTGGTGCTGTGGCCGCTGAGGCCCTACCGCCCGGCACGGCTGGCCATCGCGGCCTGCTACGAGGAGCTGGCGGAGGTCTCGGAGGCGATGGCGGCCTGGCCCATGGAGGGGCCTTCGCGGGTGGGGACGTGGGAGGCGGTGCAGCGGGCCGCGCGCATGCGGCGGACGCTGGAGACGGCGCGAGCGACGCTGGGCGCCACACGCCAGGGACGCCAGGAGGAGAGCGGCCGGGGCGAGTACCTGCTGGTGCTGCTGGAGGACGCGGACGCGCTGTCGCTCCTGTTCACGGCGATGTCGGAGGCGCTGGACGAGGCACCGCGACAGGGCGCGTGCCGCACGGCCCGCATGGAGTCACAGCATGCGCTGGGGGCGCTGGCGGTGGACCTGCGGGGCGTGGTGGGCGCGCTGGCGCGGGGCTCGGTGCCGGTGCCGTCGTCGTGGGACGCGGAGCGGGTGATGCGGGTGCTCCAGGCGGAGGGTGGGCCGCCGGAGCCGGCGCGCTCGCAGTACGCGCACGTCGCGGGGCTGCTGGGGCGGCTACGGGAGTACAGCGCGGTGGCGCTGGATGTGGCGGCGCGGCTGGAGAGTGGCGAGCCGCTGCCGGAGCGGGACACGAAGCCGTTGGGGCTGGAGCCGGGGCGTAGGCGCTCGGGGTGGAAGGTGCTGCGCGACCACCTGACGCCGGAGTCGGTGGTGTTCCGGCACGCGCTGCGGCTGGGGCTCACCGCGACGGTGGCGACGGCGCTGGCGGAGGGGCTGGGGCTCAACCACTGGTACTGGGTGACCATCACGGTGATTGTCGTGTTGCAGCCGTACGCGGGGCTCACGACGGAGAAGGGGCTTCAGCGTGTGGCGGGGACGTTCGTGGGGAGCGTGCTGGCCATGGGGCTGGTGCACGTGCTGCCGGCGCAATGGATGATGCTCGTGGCCATCGTGTTGCTGGTCTGCGTATCGGTGAGCGTGCGGCCGTTGAACTTCACGGTCTACCAGGTGCTGCTGGCGCCAGCGCTGGTGTTGCTCGCGGAGCTCCAGACGGGGGACTGGAGGCTCGCGGGGGTGCGCATCCTGAACACGCTGATGGGTGGCGTGCTGGCGCTGGTGGGCATCCGGCTGCTCTGGCCGAACCCGGAGCACGCACGCTTCGCGGAGGAGGTGGCCTGTGTGCTGAAGGCGGACCAGGACTACCTGCGCGAGGTGGCGAGGACGCCGGTGCCCACGGAGGCCGCGCTCAGGGAGGCAAGGCGCAAGGTGGGCGTGGCGCTCTTGTCCGCGGAGGCGTCGTTCCAGCGGCTCTTGAGCGAGTGGAAGGGGCCGGCGAAGGAGCTGGAGCCGGGGATGGCGTTGATCACCTACGCCAGGCGCTTCACGGCGGCGGTGACTGCATTGGCGGCAAGCCGCGCCTGGCATCCGGAGTCGAACCTGGAGCCGGTGGTGCGCTACGCGACGGACGCGCTGGAGGAGTTGTCAGCGGCGCTGGTCGCGCATCGCGTGCCGACAGGGCTCAAGCGCGAGGCGCCCGGGCTGGACGGCACGGACGCGCTGGCGCGCACGCAGGTGACCCGACTGGTGCGCCAGTTGAACGTGCTCCACCACGCGGTGGAGCGCATGCCACCGGCACTGCGCGCCTCGGAGGACGGCGCCACGCCCGTCCCCGCGTGAGTCGAGGCTCGCGGAGGACGCGACCTGGGCGCGGCGGTCACCTCGTGAGCGCGAGTGCTGCCGCCCGCGGAAGAGGCGACCTGCGCGCGGCAGGTCGGCCCGTGAGCGCGACGGCTGTGGCCTGCGCGAGGGCACACGGGCGTGCCCTCCGCGCTGCACGCAGCCTGCTGCTCGTTACGCGCGCTCCAGCTTCACCAGCAGCCGGCGCAGGTCTTCGTTCACGCGCACGAAGTTGGAGTTGCCCTTCTCGTCCTCGAGCTGCTTCTTCAGCGCGGGCAGGGACGCCTCG
The DNA here is from genome assembly GCF_017302985.1 of Corallococcus macrosporus. Classification (NCBI taxonomy): domain Bacteria; kingdom Pseudomonadati; phylum Myxococcota; class Myxococcia; order Myxococcales; family Myxococcaceae; genus Corallococcus; species Corallococcus macrosporus. The sequence continues at coordinate 777,058 of NZ_JAFIMU010000007.1, read as the reverse complement.
CGCAGCTTCTTCGCCGCGCCGGGGGCGTCCGCCAGCCAGTCCACGGCCTGGATGACCGTGGCTCGCGCTTCGGTGTCGCGCTCGGCGAGCCGGGTGGCCAGCGTCGGGCCCTGGTCCGCGGCTCCCAGCCGCCCCAGCTCCAGCGCCGCGCGCTGCAACAGCACCGCGTTCGCCTTGGGCAGCCGCTGCGACCAGCAGCCCGCGTCGCCGTTGCACGCCTGCGCCGCCTCCAGCACGCTCGCGTAGCCCTGCACCTGGTCCACGCGCTTCTTGCCCAGCGCCGCCGCGTCGTCACAGCCCTCCTCGCCCGTCTCCTTGCAGTCCGCCGCCGTGCGCGCCGGCTCCGCCGCCGCCAGCTTCGCGAGCACCGGCTGCTCACGCGCATCCCCCAGCAGCGCGATGCCCTTCACCGCGATCTCCCGCGCGTACCAGTCCCCGCTGCCCGCCGCCTTCTCCAGCGCGGGCAGCGCGTCCCGGCTGCCCAGCAGCGTCAGCGCCCGCACGTACGCATCCCGCACCGTCGGATCCGGCTCGGTCACGAGCCCCGAGAGCGGCTTCACCGCCTCCGGCGCGCGCATCCGCCCGAGCGCATCCGCCGCTTGCATCCGCACCAGCGCTTGAATCTGCGGATCCGAGTGCGTGAACGACAGCTGCTTGAGCAGCGACGGCACCGCGCGCTTCTCCCGCAGGTCGCCCAGCACCTGCGCGGCCTTCATCGGGTAGCTGGCCGGGTTCACGCCCTGCGCCTTCGCCCACGTGAGCAGCTCCGCGTCCTTGCCCTCCAGCACCGGCAACAGCGCGTCCGCCGCGGGCGCTCCCAGCTGGAACAGCGCGAAGCTGCTCTCCACGTAGAACGACACGCCCCGGCGCTCCTTCGTCAGCGTGCGCATCAGCGCCGGCACCGCGCGCGGATCCCCAATCTGCCCCAGCGCCTCGATGGCCTTCTTGTTGAGGAACGGCTCCGTGGCCTCGTCCGTGGCCAGCTGGATGAGCGGCTCCACCGCCGGCTTCGCCTTCATCGCGCCCAGCACCTGGATGGCCTCGATGCGCGTGTAGTTGTCCTTGCTGCGCAGCAAGGGCACCAGCGATGGCACCGCGCGCTCATCCCCGATGCGCCCCAGCGCGCCCACCACCGCCTTGTTCACCTGCTGCACGGACGTGTCCGACGCCCCGGGGTCCAGCGCCGCCGTCAGCGGCTCCAGCGACGTCGGGTGGTGCAAGTCCCCCAGCGCCCGGGCCACCGCCGCCTTCACCTCCGGCCGGCGCTCCGAGGACAGCCGCGCGTGCAGGAAGGGCAGGAACTGCTCGTTGACGTTGCCCGACGTGCGCATCGACTCAATCACTCGCACCCGGTCATCGGGGCGCTTCGCCCCCTCCAGACTGGACTGCCAGTACTCCGGCGTCTTGGGGTCCTCCTTCTTGCAACCTCCAAGGGCAAGGCAGGACACCGCCAGGGACAGGGCGACGAATGAGCGGGACATGGGGCTCCTTTGCGTCCGTACGACAGGCTTTCGTCGGGTGTAGACCTGTCCTCACGAAGGACGCAAACCTCCCCCACCTCCTGGGGTACGCTGGTCAACGACATGGCACCTGCTGAAGACAGTCGTAACGCGTCGCGTCCGACCATCGTGCGCCGGACGTACCTGCTCGACCGGGAATTCCAGCTCAAATACATCCTGCTGCTCACGGGGATGGGGGCCGGGAGCATGCTGCTGTTCGGCGTGCTCGCTCACCAGGTGCACCGCATGGCGGCCGAAGGCGGCATGTCCGGCGAGGAGACGCTCTGGTGGCTCACGGGCGTCGCCACCGTGGGCCTGGGCATCGCGCTCGGGTTGTTCGGGCTCCTCTTCACGCACCGTGTGGCGGGCCCCGTCCACGTGATGAGCCTCTATGTCGCGGCGTTGGCGGCGGGGCGCTACCCGCGCCTGCGCCCCCTGCGGCGCAAGGACGAGCTGCGCGCCTTCTTCGGGCGCTTCAGCGAAGCGGTGGACCGCATCCGGCAGCGTGAGGCGGATGAAGCGCTCGCGCTGGAGAAGGCCCTGGAGGCCCTCAAGGACGTGGCCACCACGCCGGAGTCCCGAGAGGCCCTGGCCACGCTGGAAGCGCTGCGCACGCGCAAGCGCCAGGCGGTGGACACGTCCGCGCCGCCGGCCACCTTCAAGTCCGTGGCCTGAAACCCTCCCTTCTTCCTCAAGAGATTTCCCTCACATGAGCAGCCGACCCCGCATCGTCTTCATGGGCACGCCCGAGTTCGCCGTGGCCTCGCTGGAGGCCTGCTTCGACGTGGGCGACGTCGTGGCCGTCGTCACCCAGCCGGACAAGCCCAAGGGCCGGGGCAACGCCGTCACCGCGCCGCCCGTGAAGGAGCGCGCGCTGGAGAAGGGCATCCCCGTGCTCCAGCCGCAGAAGCTGCGCACGCCGCCGTTCTCCGAGGAGCTGCGCCAGTATGCCCCCGACGTCTGCGTGGTGACGGCGTACGGGAAGATCCTCCCCAAGGACCTGCTGTCCCTGCCCGCGAAGGGCTGCGTGAACGTACACGCCTCGCTGCTGCCGCGCTTCCGGGGCGCCGCGCCCATCCAGTGGGCCATCGCGCATGGCGACAGCGAGACGGGCGTGTCCCTGATGGTGATGGACGAGGGCCTGGACACCGGCCCCGTGCTGGACATGAAGCGGCTGCCCATCGCGCCGGATGAGACGAGCGCCACGCTGCACGCGAAGCTGTCCGCGCTGGGCGGCGACATCCTGCGCGAGTCCCTGCCGCGCTACCTCCGTGGCGAGCTGACGCCCCAGCCCCAGCCGTCCGAGGGCATGGTGCTGGCGCCCATCATCGACAAGGAGAACGGGAAGCTGGACTTCACGAAGCCGGCGGTGGAGCTGGACCGGCGCCTGCGCGCCTTCACGCCGTGGCCCGGCGCGTACACGCTGCTGGGCGGTAAGGTCTTCAAGGTGCACCGGATGCAGCCGGCGGCCGGGAAGGGTGCGCCCGGGACGGTGCTGTCAGCAGGGCCGGAGGGCATCGAGGTCGCTTGCGGCGAGGGCTCGGTTGTCCTCCTGGAGGTCCAGCCAGAGGGCAAGCGGGTGATGCGCGCGGCGGACTTCCTCTCCGGAAACAGATTGCAGCCGGGCAGTCAGCCGTTCACGTCGTAAGCGCGCCCCCGAGCGCCATGTGGAATCCTTGCGCGATGGAGTCTCACGGATGGGCATGAAGCTGCTGGTGTTGCACGGGCCGAACCTCAACCTCCTGGGGGAGCGCGAGGACGTCGCGGGGGGCCGCCTGCCGGACCTCGACGCGGCCCTGCGCGCGAAGGCGAAGGACCTGGGACTGGAGCTGACCATCGTCCAGTCCAATCACGAAGGCGTCCTCATCGACACGATCCACGCCGAGCGCAAGAAGGTGGAGGGCATCCTCATCAACCCGGCGGGCTACTTCACGTCCTACGCGCTGAAGGAGGCGCTGGAGGCGGTGGGGCTGCCCGCCATCGAGGTCCTGCTCAAGCCGCCCGCGCGCGAGTCCGTGGTGGCCGAGGCGTGCGCCATGCAGGTGCTGGGACTGCACGGCTTCGACCCGTACATCCAGGCCCTGGAAACCTTCGCGAGCGGCATCTTCCACCCCACCATTCCCGGGCCGGTGAAGACGCTGGGCCGCCGCAAGAAGGGCGCCGAGCCGGAGGACGACGGCCCCCGCCCGAAGCCCAAGCTGGTGGGCCGCGTGCACCCGCTCAAGAAGGACGACGCGCCGGAGCTCACGCCGCTGGTCGCGCCCGCGCGCTCGCTGCGCCGCACGGCGGAGGCCGGCGGGCCGCTGAAGACGCTGGGCCGCAAGTCCACGCCCACCGTCGTGAAGGGGGAGGGCAAGGCGGGCAAGACGCTGGGCCGCGCCGCGAAGGCCGGGGCCACGCCGGCCTCGGACCTGCTCACGCGGGCGCTCGTGCGCCAGAAGATCGCGGACCGGCTGGCCGGGCGGCTCAGTGAAGCGGAGCTGGCCACCTGGGCCCGCGCGAAGTATCAGCAGGTCCAGCGTGGTGAACCGGCGGAGAGCGGCCACCGCGAGCTCCTGGAGGACAGCCTCCAGAGCCTCACCCTGTCCCATCTGCCCGCGACGCGGCTGACGGACACGCAACTGGTGGACCTGATGACCCGGCTGGAAGAAGGATGAACGCCCGTACCCTCGCCATCAACATCCTCGCGCGCGTGCGCGCCACGGACGCCTACCTCAACGTGGTGCTGGACACGGTGCTGTCGGAGTCGCCTCCGAAGGACCCTCGCGACGCGGGGCTCGTCACCGAGCTGACCTACGGCGCCACCCGCCGGCAGATGGCGCTGGACTACGCCATCACCCGCTTCGCGGACCGCAAGCTGGACGCGCTGGAGGACAAGGTCCTGGCGGCGCTGCGCATCGGTGCCTACCAGCTCTTCCACACCCGCGTGCCCGCGCGCGCCGCCGTGGCGGAGACCGTCCAGGCGCTCAAGGACGTGGGCCTCGGGCGCGCGGCGGGCTTCACCAACGCCATCCTGCGCAAGCTGTCCGAGCTGCCCTCGCCGCCGCTGCCCTCGCAGAAGGATCCGGTGGAGTACCTGTCCGTGCGCGAGAGCCACCCGCGCTGGCTGGTGGAGCGGTGGATCCGCCAGTTCGGCCGCGAGCGCGCGGAGGCCATGCTCGTCGCAAACAACACGCCCCCCACCGTCGTCATCCGCGCCAACAGCGCCAAGGTGACGCGCGACGCGCTGCTCGCGCAGCTGAAGGAAGTGGGCGTGGAGGCGCGCGCCACGGAGTCCTCTCCCGTGGGCATCATCCTGCCGTCCGTGGGCCGCGTGGAGGACGTGTACGGCTACGCGGAAGGGCTGTGGCAGGTGCAGGACGAGGCCGCGCAGCTGGTGGGCGTCTACGGCGCCATCCCGGAGTCCGCGCGCGTGCTGGACGCGTGCGCGGCGCCGGGCGGCAAGGCCTGTCACCAGGCGGAGACGCACGACGTCGTCGCGGTGGACCTGCACGCCAACAAGCTGCGGAAGATCGACGCGGAGGCCCAGCGGCTGGGGCTGTCCGGCCGCCTGAAGGCCTTCGCGCATGACGCCTCCGAGCCGTTCCCGGAGAGCTGGGGCGAGTTCCACGCGGTGGTGGTGGACGCGCCGTGCTCGGGCCTTGGCACGCTGCGCCGGCACCCGGAGCTGAGATACCGCCGCAAGGAGGAGGACGTGGCGCGGCTGGCCACGCTCCAGCGGCGCATCCTGGAGAACTGCCAGGAGGCGGTGCCGCCCGGCGGCCTGCTCGTCTACGCCGTCTGCACGCCGGAGCCGCAGGAGGGCCAGGACCAGGTGGACATGTTCCTGCGCAGCCACCCGGAGTGGACGGCCGAGCCGCCCGTGCTGCCCGGCCTCAAACTGCCGCTCGCCCAGGCCTGGCTGCGCACGCTGCCCGGGCCGGAGGGCTACGACGGCTTCTTCGCGGCCCGGCTGCGCAAGCTTTACTGAAGACGCGCCCTCAGTCCTCGTGCGGAATGAGGGCGGCCTGCTTGAAGGCCTCCAGCACCGCGGCGGACGCGCGGTCCAGGTACTTGCCCTTGCGGATGAGCAGGCCGATGGGGCGCGACACCGGCCCCTCCGCGAAGGGCTTCGCCACCAGCGAGCCGGCCTTGATCTCCGCGTGGGCCGTGGCGATGGGGAGGATGGCCACGCCCAGGCCCATCTCCACCGCGCGCTTGATAGTCTCCACGTTGTCCATCTCCATCACCGGATTGATGTCGATGTTCTTCTCGCGGAACAGGCGGTCCAGCGCCTTGCGCGTGGGGGCTTCCCGGTCGAAGGCGATGAAGGGCACGCCCGACAGCGCGGTGAGGCTCACCTTCGCCTTGCTGGCGAACGCGTGGGCGGTCGCGCAGACCACCGCCAGCTTGTCGTCGCGGAACGGCACGATATCCACGCCCGCGCGCGGCTGCGGATAGGCCACGATGCCAATCTCCGCCGCGCCCAGAATCACGTCGTCGTAGACCTGATCATTGCGCCGGTAGTTCAGGCGCATGTTGACCTTGGGGTGCGTCTTGAGCAGCTGCTTCTGCACCGCGTTCAGCTCGTGCAGACCCACCGAGTAGATGGTGGACACGGTGGTCGCGCCTTGAATCTCCGTGGCCTGCTCGCGGATCTCCTGCTCCACCTCCGCGAAGCGCGCGAGGATCTCCTTGCAGCCCCGGAACAGGCGCTCGCCCGCCGGCGTGGGCGTCACCTGCCGCGCGCTGCGCGAGAGCAGCTTCTGCTCATAGCGGTTCTCCAGCGCGCGGATCTGCTGGCTCACCGCGGACTGGGTCACGTGATTGAGCTGCGCCGCGCGCGAGAACGAACCCGTCTCGACCACGTCACAGAACATCTTCAGGGATTCGAGCTGCATGGGCCGTCTCCTACCCTCAAACCTAATGGCCGGGCCAGTGGTAATTAGTAGACCTACCCCGCGCGCGAAAATGACCTACAGGGACAATGCGCCCGACTGCTTGCGCGGCGCGGCGAAATCCTTGGGCTCTCAACCGCTGGAGTCATGAGTCTCGGAAGGGGGCTCGGATGGGGGCTCGGACGGTGGACGCGGGCGGGTGAGGGCGAAGAGGGCGGCGCCCAGGGCGACGAGCGCACCGCCGGAGAGCGTCTGCACGCGGCCCAGGTCGCGGTCCGTCTCATGGAGGAGCTGGCACTCCTGGGGGGACAGGTGGGCGCAGTCCGCGGGGGCGAAGAGGGCCCGGACGCCCAGCCCGAGCAGCCCCAGGCCGCCCAGCATGAGGCCCGCCACGCCCCCGAACGCCGCGGCGCGCAGGACGGAGGCACCCCGGGGCGAGGGCAGGGAGGTCATGGACCGGGAGGCGTAGCACCGTCCCGGGCCGGAAGGGACAGGGGAGGGTGTCCCGGGCGTATGCTTCCGGACCATGCGAATCCTGTATGGGGTCGTCGGCGAAGGGATGGGCCACGCCACGCGCTCGCGCGTGCTGCTGGAGGCGCTGACGAAGGAACACGAGGTCCACATCGTGGTGTCCGGCCGGGCGCAGCACTACCTGGCCCAGCGCTTCCAGAACGTGCACGGCATCTGGGGGCTCACCATCGCCTACGAAGGCAACTCGGTGAAGAAGTGGCAGACGGTGCTGCAGAACCTGCAGGGCGCCGTCGCGGGCTGGCCTCAGAACGTGCGCCAGTACTTCGACCTGGTGGAGGGCTTCAAGCCGGACGTGGTGGTGAGCGACTTCGAGACGTTCAGCTACCTGTTCGCGAAGCGCCACATGTTGCCCGTCATCAGCGTGGACAACATGCAGATCATCAACCGCTGCACGCACGACCCGGCGCTGCTCGCGGGCCATGAAGAGAGCTTCGAGGCGTCACGCGCCATCGTGAAGGCGAAGCTGCCCGGGGCCTTCCACTACCTCACCACGACGTTCTTCTATCCGCCCGTGCGCAAGCGCCGCACCACGCTGGCGCCGTCCATCCTGCGGCCGGAAATCCTGGCGGCGAAGCCGGAGGCCGGTGAGCACCTGCTCGTGTACCAGACGGCGACGACGAACACGCACCTGCCGGAAATCCTCAAGCAGTCCGGCGTGCCGTGCCGCGTGTACGGCCTGCGCCGCGACCTGAAGGAGGACGTGGTGGACGGCAACCTCACCTACCGGCCCTTCAGCGAGGCGGGCTTCATCGACGACCTGCGCACCGCGCGCGCGGTGGTCGCGGGCGGCGGCTATACGTTGATGAGCGAGGCCGTCTACCTGCACAAACCCCTGCTCAGCATCCCCGTGGGAGGCCAGTTCGAGCAGGTGCTCAACGCCCTCTATCTGGAGCGGCTGGGGTACGGGATGTATGTGAAGGAATTGAGCCTGGACGCGCTCAGGACGTTCCTGTCCCGCGTGCCCGCCTGCGCGGAGTCCCTCAAGGGCTACGAGCAGGACGGGAACGTGAAGATGCTCAGCGCGCTCAACGACCAGTTGGCGCAGGCGTACGAGCACCGCGGCCACTGGCGCATGGAGCTGGCGGAGATGGACGGCAAGGCCTAGCGGCCTTCCCGTCAGTGCAGGGACACCTCGTTCTCGTTGTTGCGCTCCGCGGCCCGGCGGCTCATCTCCGTGAGCCAGGAGCGGGTCAGAGGTGTCTCGCTCTCGCTGCCCTTGTGGCGCTCCGGGGTGCTGTCCTGGGGCAGCAGCCGGTTGATGACGTCCAGCACGGCCGTGGTGAGGTTGGGCGCCAGGGCGCGGCCCACCGCTCCCAGCTTCGCGGGCATGCCCACCAGCGCCTCCGCGTCACCCCTGCGGCACGCCTCGATGATCTTGCGCGCCACGCGCTCGGCGCTCATCGACACGCCCGCCATGGAGTTGCTCACGTGGAACCACGCGTACTCCTTCTCGTGGTCGCCCTTGAAGTTCGCGTTGCGCGGGCTGCCCGTGCGGATGAGGGACGGGCACGCCGTCGTCACGCGGATGCCGTCCTGGGCCAGCTCCACGCGAAGCCCGTCCGACAGGCCCACCAGCGCGAACTTGCTGGCGGAGTAGGGCACCAGGTGCGGGATGCTCAGCTTTCCGCCCATGGAGGACACGTTGACGATGCGGCCCTCGCCGCGCGCCTTCATCGCCGGCACCACCGCGAGCGTCGTGTACAGCGGCCCCCACAGGTGGATGTCCACCGCCTCCTCGAAGTCCTCCAGCGTCATGGATTCCAGCGGGCCCACCATGATGACGCCCGCGTTGTTGATGAGCACGTCCACCGCGCCCCACTTCTCATGGACGGCGCCGACCATGGCGTCCACCTGCACCTGGTCGCGCACGTCGCAGCGCAGGGAGAGCACCTCGCCGCCCAGGCGCTCCAGGTCCGCGTGGGCGCGCTGGAGCGACTCGACGTCGCGGCCGCAGATGGCCACGCGCGCGCCCTCCTTCAGCAGCATGCGCGCCATCACCAGCCCCAGACCCCGGGAGCCACCGGTGATGAGCACCGTCTTGCCCTTGAAGCTGAAGCGCGGCCGCAGCGCGCGCGTCAGCCCCACGGCGGCCCCCACCCCGGCGGCAAGCGCGCCCAGGGAGAAGCCCTTTCGCTCGGTGTGTCGTCGGTCAGCCATGGTGCGACTCTCCAGGGAAGGCAAGGGTGAGGGGCCGGGGCGCTAGGGATTGGAGGCCGCGGCCTGGTCTTCCTGCTCGCGGGACACTTCTCCGTGCGGAGCGGGCTGCTCCTGGCCGGGCAGCTTCTTGAGCTCCGCGCGCATGCGGCGCAGGGCGTCCTTGCCGCCAATGCGGTTCTTCAGCCGTCCATCCGTACCGAAGAGGAGGAAGGCGGGGTGCTTGTCCACGCCGTAGGCCTTGGCCATGGAGCCGTCATCCATGGCGATGGGGTAGCGCAGGCCGTGCTCGCGCGCGAAGCCCTCCACCTTGTTGGTGTCCCGCAGCTCCGTCTCGTTGTGGGTGACGTCCACGCCAATGACCTTCAGGCCCTTGGGTCCATAGTCGACAATCCACTGGTTCACGGCTTCGAACTGCGCGGCGCAGTCCTCACAATCCATGGTCCAGAAGTGCAGGAGGACGGGCAGTCCATCGAGCTCGGAGACGTGGACGGGGGCGTTCACCCATCCGCCATCCGGGTCCAGGAGCGTGAGCGGGATTTTCGTCGAGGCCATGCGGGCTCCCTATGGGAAGTGGAAAGCGCTTCAACGGGACGTGACTCAAGCTATGCATGCGCCATCGGCTGCTCCCGGCTGCGCGCCCGTCCGCTCGCCTGTCCGGCAAGGTGTGGTGGGCCGCTCCACCCTCTGGTGAGCAGGCAGGCGGCATGGAGGACGTATGCGCATCCCCGACTTCGAACTGGAGCGGTACTTCGCGCGCTGGGAGTTCGCCGCGCCCTACCTGCTGTGCGCCTCCGACGTGGAAGGCTGGCGCATGGCGGACCTGCTGGCGCTCGCGTCGCCGGAGGACCGCGCCCGCTGGGACGGGTTGACGCTGGGCTACACGGAGACGCCCGGGATGCCCGCGCTGCGCGAGGCCATCGCCGGGATGTACCCGGGCCTGGTCTCCGAGGACGTCCTCACCTTCGCCGGCGCGCAGGAGGCCCTGTTCGTCGCGATGAACGTCAATCTGGGCCCCGGCACGCACGCCATCGCCACCTGGCCGGGCTACCAGTCGCTGTACGAGGTGGGGCGCGCCACCGGCGCGGACGTGACGCTGTTGCCCCTGCGCGAGGAGAACGGCTGGGCGCTGGACCTGGACGCGCTCACCGCGGCGCTGCGCCCCGACACGCGCATGGTGGTGGTGAACTTCCCGCACAACCCCACGGGCTCGCTGCCGGACCGCGCCACCTTCCAGAAGCTGTGCGCGCTGTGCGAAGCGCGCGGCATCCACCTGTTCTCCGACGAGGTGTATCGCCTGTTGGAGTACGACGTGAACGACACGCTGCCGCCCGCCGCGTCGTGCTTCGCGAAGGGCGTGAGCCTGGGCGTGATGTCCAAGGCGTTCGGCCTGGCGGGGCTGCGCGTGGGCTGGCTCGCGACGCGGGACGCGGAGCTGCTGGCGCGCTGCCGTGCCTTCAAGGACTACACCTCGCTCTGCAACAGCGCCCCCAGTGAGCTCCTGTCCCTCATCGCGCTGCGCGCCCGCGACCGCGTGCTGGAGCGCAGCCGGAGCCTGCTGACCGTGAACCTCGCGCGGCTGGAGGACTTCTTCACGCGCCACGCGGACACCTTCCGCTGGGTGCGTCCGCGCGCCGGCAGCGTGGCCTTCCCCCGTCTGTTGCGAAACATTCCGGTGGCTCGTTTCACTGAGTCATTGATTACCCGTGAGGGTGTCTTGTTGTTGCCGGGAGACGTGTATGGCTTTCCCGGCAATCACTTCCGGTTGGGGTTGGGTCGGGTCAACCTGCCAGAAGCACTGGAGCGGCTGGAACGCTTCGTACGAGATGGCGGTCTCGACGAGCTGGGGTGACGCGGAGGGCCCAGCGCGATGCGTCAGGGTTTCCACTGACGACTGGACTTTCGGGTTGTCGCATTTACATGAAACAACCCCTAGAGTGGTTGTCCCCTCGCCCGGCCTGGGGCCGTGCGGAAGCCCTCTCATCCCCCTGAGAGGCCAGGAGACACACCCCGATGAAGATGCTGATTGGCGCGGCCGTGACCGCCGCGACGCTGTTGGTGGGTACCGAGGCCGCCGCGACGAACTACACGCTGTGGATCCACGGGCGGAACGGAAACAAGACGCAGGCCGGTAACTACAACGACTTCAGCTACTGGGGGCCGTCCACCACCGCGGCGGGCGTGAACAAGAGGGCGGTCAACTGGAACGGCACGCAGCGCGTGGGCGCGGAGAACTACCGCATCCGCAACGCGCTGGACTGCTTCTGCACGGGCACGAACTCCTGCTACATCGCCGCGCACAGCGCCGGTGACCTGCAGATCGGCTACGCGCTGGCGCTGTACGGCGGCAGCGAGCGGGACGTGAAGAACGCGGTGCCCAACGCCAACGGCGAGTGCGGCAACGCGGGCACGGCCAAGCAGGTGGGCTGGAACATCAAGTGGGTGGCGGTGGCGTCCGGCGCGGGCGGCGGCAGCGAGCTGGCGGACCACGGCGACTGGGCGGTGAGCGAGCCCCTGGTGAGCGACCTGGTCACCACCACGGCGCGCGCCATGTACAACCACAACACCACGCGCAACGTGTGGTTCTACATGTTCGCCGGCTCCAAGGGCACGGCGTACTCCGGCATCCTCCCGGGCCAGGACGACGAGGCGGTGGCCTACCACTCCACGGGCGGTGTGTCCGGCAGCGGCAACGGGTCCTACTGCAACCCGGGCGACTGGTTCTGCGGCGGCACGCTCAACACGGGCACGGCCGCGTGCAGCGACGGCCGGGCGAAGTGGAGCTACCACTCCGTGGCCCTGCGCGACGACGGTGAGTCGTACAACCACTACGCCAACGGCACCTGGGGAGGCATCGTCTCCAAGGTGCGCGAGTACATGGTCACGTACGCGTACTAGAATGACGGCTTCCCCCGCCCCCTCCGGCGAAGCCCGCTCATGACACGCGACGACGGCCCTGTCCCTTCCGCCTCCCGGCTGCGCCACGGCCGATGGTTGCTTGCCCTCGTGCCCCTGGCGCTCGTGGGCGGAGGGTTCTTCTGGTGGCAGGGAAGTGAAGGGGCCGTAGCGCCGGAGGGTGCGACAGAGCCCGCCTCCGCTCCGGTGTCCGACCCACGCGACGTGGCTCGGGCACCGGCGGAGCGCGACGCGGCCATGGCGGCATCCGAGCCCGCCGCGCCGTCACTGCTCAGCCCGGAGGCCCGCGAGCGCGAGGCCCGCCGCGAGCTGTGGCAGAAGCGGCTGGAGCGCGCGAAGCGCTCGCTGGAATCCTATGTGGCGGCCACGCGCTATCCGCCCGAGTCGCGGCCCAGCCGCGAGCACCCGGACCAGATGGAGCTGACGGAGCCGGAGCGCACGCGGCCCTTGAGCCCGAGGGCCGCGCAGGACGGCACCTCCGACGTGCAACTGCGGCTCAAGCAGGACAAGGTGTTCGTCGTCGGTGACGAGGTGGTGCTCCTCAGCGTGGCGTGCGAGGACTCGCGCCGCGAGCCGCGCCCGTGCGAGGTGGTGTCCGCGCTGGCGCACGAGGCGGACCACGTGGCGGGCGCCGGCGGTGTGCCGGGCGTGCCGGTGGTCTTCTCCGACGCGGGGCAGGGCGGCGACGCGGTGGCGGGTGACGGCATGCTCACCGGGCGCTTCCAGCCGTCGAAGCAGGGCTTCGCGATGTTCTCCGGCACGCTGCGCGTGGACGTGCGCGTGCGCTCGGGGTCGCTGGAGGACTCGGCGTTCTTCGACGTGCTCTACACGCCCGCGCCGCCGGCCACGTTCACGCGCAAGGTGCGTGAGGTGGTGGAGGCGGGGTCTTTGGATTTGTACCTGTCCGTCCAGGTCCGCAAGGCGGGACGGTACGTGGTGTCCGGACGCCTGGACGACGAGGGCGGCGTGCCGTTCGCGTCGGTGTCGTTCAACGAGGAGCTTCAGGAAGGGCCGCAGGAGGTGAAGCTCAACGTCTTCGGCAAGCTCATCCGCGACGAGGCGCCCACGTTCCCGCTGACCCTGCGCGACGTGGAGGGCTTCCTGCTCAAGGAGATGGGTGACCCGGACCGCGAGCTGATGGTCACGCTGCGCGGGCCCGTGCACACCACGCGCGAGTACTCCCTCCAGCAGTTCTCCGACGCGGAGTGGCGCAGCCCCGAGCGCGACCGCTACACGACCGAGCTGGAGAAGGACGTCATGGAGGCGCAGAAGCAGCTCGACGCCGCGCTCAAGGACACGCCCGCGCCCTGAGCGTCACCGAGCCCGGGCCCGCTCAGGACTCGAGCGGCGGAGGAGGCGGCGTGTGGGCCGCGTCGGCCTCCACGAGGTCCGCGTCCTGCACGTCGTCGATCTCCAGGATGTCCGCGGGCGCGGCCTCCACGTCGGGGGCCACCACGACGCTGGGCTCCGGAGGAACAGCGGGCATCTCGCGCCGCGCGGCCGGGACTTCCACACCGGGTGCTCCGCCCGTCGCGCGGGCTTCCGCGTAAGCAGCGGCGTAGGCGGCCTCGGCCTCCACGGCCTCCATCGTGAAGTCGTCCGCGTCCGCGAGGAAGTCCCCCGCCGACGCGAGGCCCGGCAAGGCTTCCTGCACCCGCTCCGGTCCGCTGTCCTCCGCCGTGGCCAGGAACCCGTCGGAATCGTCCTGCGCTCCGGAAGCCTCCAGGCCGGACGCGTCGTCGGACGCCTCCGCGTCCTCCGTGCCCAGGTCCTCGCTCAGCGCGCGCAGCTCCTCGTCGCTCAGGCTGGACAGGTCGCCGGACTCCAGGAGGAAGAGCAGGTCCTCCGCCTCCTGCGCGGAGACGGTGGACGGCATGGTGTCCAGGTTCTGGAGCTCCCATGCGGCCGCGTCGGGCGACAGGATGTCGGAAGGGTCCAGGGATGGATCCGCCGGCGCGGCTTCCGTGCGGCGCTCGGCCTGCTGGAAGTGGCGCGCCTGCAGCATCGGCGTGGACGTCTGCGGCGTGCCCAGCCGCTGCGCGTAGGCGGGGCCGGCCTCCTCGAAGGAGCTCTCCCCCGCGAAGCTGCGCAGCTGCGCGTTCTCCAGGAGCGCGGGCCGGGGCTCCTGGGCCTCCAGGTCCGCCGCGTACCCCCGCGCCTCCGTGGACGGGTCCGGCGTCAGCCCCAGGTCCGCGAGCAGCGCACCAGCCAGGTCGCCGTCGGCGTCCGCCTGGAAGTCGCTCGCGTCGGAGAAGCCCCGCCGCACCGGCTCCACCGGCGTCATGGGCTGCTGCTTCACCGGGGCGGTGACCTCCAGTTCGGAGGAGATGGACCAGGCCCGGGACGTCGAGATGCCAGAACCCACGCGGCGGATGGATGTCATGGTTCTCCTGGGGTCATGGCCCGCAAGTCGGACGGCTCCTGCATTGTCCGCCGGTCCCGGCGGGAGTTGCTAGGGGGCCCCACCGGATGCCCAACGGACGCGAGGCCCGATATCCTACCGGCGCCCATGCCTTCCTTCCTTGCTCCACGTCTGGCCCCGGGTCCAGGTCCCGGACTCCGGGGTGTCCCGCCCGTTGAAAAGTCGCGGCGGGGCGGGGCGGGGTCGACCGCAACGTCGCTCGGCGGACAGGGGAGTGCGGGCGCGTGGAGAGAACACGCATCCGGGCGTTCTTCAGAGGCGAGAACCCCATGGGGGCGGTCCGGGGACGAAGCGACCGGGCCGTTGGCCTCCCGTTTGCTGTCCGGGAGCCTGGCCAGGAGGTGGCGGTGATGAGATTCGAATGCGCGGGGCAGACGCACATCGGGCGGCGGCCGCACAACGAGGATGCGTACTGCGTGCTGCCCGAGCGGGGGCTGTTCGTGGTGGCGGACGGGCTGGGAGGGCAGGAGGGCGGGGAGGTCGCCAGCCAGTGCGTGGTGGACACCTTCGCGGGCTTCAGCGACCGGCTGGACCGCGACCGCGACGGCACCTGGCCGGACGCGGTGGACCCCTCGCGCAGCCGCGAGGAGAACTACCTGGCCGCGTGCACCGCGCTGGCCCAGCGCACCCTGCGCGTGCGCCGCGTGGGCAAGCTCAAGGAGATGGCCTCCACGGTGGTGGCGCTCGCGGTGGGGGAGCGCTTCGCGGCGGTGGCCCACGTGGGCGACAGCCGCCTGTACCGCCTGCGCGAGGGCCGCCTGGAGTCGCTCACGCGCGACCACTCGCTCATCGAGGAGCTGCGCGCGGCAGGACGCGAGCCGCCCGGCAACCCGGCCAACCTGCGCCATCTCATCACCCGCGCCCTGGGCACGGAGAACGCGGAGCCCACCCTGCAGCGTCTGGAGACGCAGCCCGGGGACGTCTTCCTGCTGTGCTCGGACGGGCTGTATGAGCCGCTGGGCCCGGAGGTGCTCCAGGAGCAGCTGCGCGCGCACTCCGCCCAGGCCGCGTGCGACGCGCTCGTCACCGCCGCGTACGAGGCCGGTGGCCGCGACAACATCACCGCCGTGGTGCTGCGCGTGGCGGCCTGAGCGCCTGCCCGCCGAGGCACACGCTGGGAGTGCGGGGCCGTGAACCCCTCAGGTCGGTCCTGACCGCCGACCCGACGCGATGGGTCCGGCCGGACGGAGGGGGAGTCACCCGACACAGGGACTTCAATCCTTCGTTTATTTCTGGTTAATCTGGGGCCTCCCCCCTCGCGTCCCCCTCCCCTCGTCCGAGCACCCGTTGCGTATGACGCTCAGTCTTGCCGCGCGCCTGACCGCGGCCCTCACCGCCGTGGTTATCGCCCTGACGCTGCTCACCGTGACGGTGATGGGGCTGTCGCTGCGCTCGCGCGTGGAGTCCGAGATGGCCTCCACCCTGACGCGGGATGCGACGCGCTGGCAGGCGCTGCAGGAGCAGGAGCTGCGGGTCCTGGCGGAGCTGGGGCACGTGGCGGTGGCGAACCCCGCGTTCACGCGGGCCTTCACCCAGGGGCGCTCGGAGGCGGCCACCCTGCTGAACGAGCAGCGCGCGCTGCTGGGCGTGGACCTGCTGGTGCTGGTGGGGGTGGACGGGACGGTGATCGCCTCCACGGGTGGGCAGGACCTGCCGGAGCTGCCGGGCCTTCCGAAGGTGGTGCGTCAGCAGGGGCAGGTGCTGCTGCCGGCCACGGGCGCGCCGCTGCTCGCGGTGTCGCAGCCGGTCCTGGTCCAGGGCGCGCCGGTGGGCTTCCTGGTGGTGGGGGAGGAGCTGGGCGCGGAGGACCTGAAGCGGCTGGGCGCGGGGAGCGAGCACCTGGAGGCGCTGCTGCACGTGGGCCCCAAGCTGGTGGCGCAGTCGCTGCACGCGGCCCAGGCGCCGGTGCTGCTGGACGCGAGCCAGGGCGTGACGGACGGCGCCGAGGTGGACGTGGGCGGCGCGTCGCTGCACGTGTCGCGGGTGCAGGTGGGGGAGGGGCTGGAGCTGGTGCTGGCGCGCGGCGCCCAGGCGGAGTGGGCGCGGATGCGCGGCACGCTGATGGCGGTGCTGGGGCTGGGGCTGCTCGTGGCGCTGCTGGCGGGCGGGGGCGTCTTCCTGCTGGTGCGGCGGATGATGGCGCCCCTGGGCGCGCTGACGGCGGCGGCGGCGCGCGTGGTGGCCGAGAGCGACTTCAGCGGCACGCTGGACATCCACTCGCACGACGAGATTGGCCAACTGGCCACGTCCTTCCGGGAGATGATGGCGCGGCTGCGCGCGGTGCTGCTGGCGCTGAAGAACTCCGCGCAGGAGCTGGAGGCGACGGCGCTGGAGCTGGCGAACTCCGCGTCGGACCAGAACCTGGCGGTGACGCGGCAGGCGGCGGCGCTGCACCAGACGCAGATCGCCGCGCGGCAGCTCCAGGAGAGCTCGCGGGCGGCGGCGCAGCGGGCGACGGGCGTGCTGCGCGAGGCGGAGAAGGCGGGCGCGGTGGGGCAGGCGGGCGAGTCCGCGGTGGCGGGCAGCGTGGGCGGGCTCACGCACATCCGCTCTCAGGTGGAGCGCATCTCCAACACGGTGTCGGAGCTGCGGCAGCGCACGCGGCAGGTGGGCGACATCACCGGCACGGTGAAGGACCTGGCGGACCAGTCCAACGTGCTGGCGCTGAACGCGGCCATCGAGGCGGCGCGCAGCGGTGAAGCGGGCCGCGCGTTCGCGGTGGTGGCCCGGCAGATGCGGTCGCTGGCGGACCAGTCCGCGACGGCCACCGCGCGCGTGCAGTCCATCCTGGGAGACATCGGCCGCGCCATCTCCGAGGCGGTGCAGACGAGCGAGGGCGGCACGCGCGAGGTGGAGGGCGGCCTGGACCAGGCGCGCGCGGCGGGAGAGAGCTTGCGTGCGCTGGCCGCGGTCATCCAGAACAACAGCGTGTCCGTGAAGAGCATCGCGGACATGGTGAGCCAGCAGGACGCGGGCATCGCGGAGCTGTTCGCCGCGCTGAGCGACCTGACGCGGCTGGCGGACGAGACGGTGGAGCGCGTGGCCACGAGCGCCGTGGCCGCCGCGCGCCTCACCACCGCGTCCCACGAGGTCACCAACATCGTGGAGCAGTACCGCCTGTGACTCCGGGCGCCCGCGCGAGCCCGCGTCGCCACGACGTGTGCCGGCTCGCGCGGTGAGGCCGGGCGCGCGCTACGCCGCCTCGCCGCCGTCGATGGCGTAGGCCGCGCCGGTGATGGGCGCCGCCGCCTCCGACGCGAGGAAGAGGCACATCGCGGCCACCTCCTCCGGCTGGATGATGCGCCCCATGGCGCTCATCCCGGCCAGGGCCTCGCGCGCCTGCTCCTCGCTGCGTCCCGTCGTCTTCGTAATGGCGGCCGTCGCGCCCGCGAACATGTCCGTCTCCACCCAGCCCGGGTTCACGATGTTCACGGTGACGTTCTTGCGCGCGTACTCCACCGACAGCGCGCGCGTCAGCCCCAGGAGCGCGTGCTTCGACGCGCAGTAGGCGGACGTGTACTTCGCCCCGCGCGTCGCGGTGATGGAGCCGATGTTGATGACGCGGCCGCCGCCCGCCGACGCCATGGCGGGCATCAGCTCGCGGCACAGCACGAACGGCGCCGTCACGTTCACGGCCATCACCTTCGCCAGGTCCGCCGTGGACGTCTTCGTCAGCGGCGCGGACACGGTGATGCCCGCGTTGTTCACCAGCACGCGGGGCGTGCCCGCCGCGAGGACGGTCTTGCACGCCGCGAGCAGCGCGGACTCGTCCGCCACGTCCACCGTGATGGAGCGGATGCGCTCGCCGCCGTCCTTGCGCAGCGACTCCAGCGACTCCGCGGAGCGCGCCAGCGCCCAGACGTCATAGCCCTCGCGCGCGAACGCCAGGGACACCGCGCGGCCAATGCCCCGGCTCGCGCCCGTCACGACCACGGTCTTCGTCGTCTCGTTTGCCATGGCCCGAAAGCATAGAGCCCCGCGCGTGATTCGTACGGAGCGTGCACGACGAAATGCATCAATTGCGCTGCTGGGGACTCTTCAAGACACCCACCACTGCATCGGAGTCCCCTGCATATGAAGACCTTCCACCGTGGCCTGCTGGCCGCTTCCTGCTTCATGTTCATGTCCACGTCCGCACTGGCCGCGGCCCCCACGGGCAAGGCCAATCCGCGCCTCATGGGCACGCGCGCCATCGTCGCGTGCGACGCCGTGGAGAAGTCCTGCGGCGTGGCCAGCATCTCGTTCCCCGCGGGCATCAGCGGCCTGGTGCCCTACGGCCGTCCGGACGTGGCCATCGCCACCATGTTCTACCCGTCGGTGGACGACGCCGAGGCGGTCCTCGCGCGCGTCGACGCGGGCAACACGGCCCAGCAGGCGGTGGACTACGTGTTCAGCGTGGATCCGTACGCGGACTACCGGCAGCTCGCCGTGGTGAAGCTCAACCCCAACGGCACCATCACCGTGGGCCAGCAGACCGGCGCGCAGAACGCCCCGCAGCGCTGCGCGGTGAAGGGCGCCAACTTCGTGGTGCAGGCCAACAACCAGACCACCGCCACCATCTGCGCCGCGATGGCCACGGGCTTCCAGCAGGCCCAGGGCAGCCTGCCGCAGCGGCTGCTCGCGTCGCTCAAGGCGGGGGCCGCCGTGGGCCGCGACAACAACGGTGAGCGCTCGGGCGTCATCCGCGTCTGGACCTCGGAGAACGAGTCGACCTTCTACACGAAGGTGCTCGCGGACGCGGTCGTGCACACCAGCCGGACCGCGCTGAAGGACCTGGAGGTGGAGATGAACCGCTACCAGGCGAGCATCGCCGCGCCGTACGCGTCGGACCTCATCCCGCTCGACGCGGAGACGGCGAGGGTCGTGAAGAAGACGCTGTATGCAGCCGGATACTACAACGGTGTCGTCGACGGGACCTGGAACGACGCCGCTGAAGCGGCGCTGGATGCCTTCAACTGGAACACGCTCTTCTTCCTCAAGCCCACCGTGGTGGTGAACGGCCAGCGGAAGATCGACGCCCCGTTGGTCAACTACCTGCGCAACGTGGACCCGAAGGCGCTCGTGCTCGGAGGGGAATGAACATGAAGACCTACCATCGTGGTTTGCTGACCGCTTCCTGTCTGCTGTTCGCGTCCACGTCCGCGCTGGCCGCCGCGCCCGCCGGCATCAACCCGCGCATCCTCGGCACGCGCGCCATCGTCGCGTGTGACGCCGTGGAGAAGTCCTGCGGCGTGGCCAGCATCTCGTTCCCCTCGGGCATCAGCGGCCTGGTGCCCTATGGCCGCCCGGACGTGGCGGTGGCCAGCATGTTCTACCCCTCGGTGGATGACGCCGAGGCAGTCATCGCCCGCACCGACGCGGGCGACACGGCGCAGGCGGCCATCGACTACGTTTTCACCGTGGATCCGTACGCGGACTACCGGCAGCTCGCCGCGGTGAAGCTCAACGCCGACGGCACCATCACGGTGGGGCAGCAGACGGGCGCGGAGAGCGCGCTCCAGCGCTGCGCGGTGAAGGGCGCCACGTTCGTGGTGCAGGCCAACAACCAGACCACCGCCACCATGTGTGACGCCATGGCCACGGGCTTCCAGAAGGCCACGGGCAGCCTGCCGCAGCGGCTGCTCGCGTCGCTCAAGGCGGGGGCCCGGGTGGGCGGCGACAACAACGGCGAGCGCTCGGGCGTCATCCGCGTCTGGAGCTCGGAGAACGAAGCGGTCTTCTACACGAAGGTGCTCGCGGACGCGGTCGTGCACGGCAGCCGGAACGCGCTGCGCGAGCTGGACGTGGAGATGAACCGCTACCAGGCGGGTGTCGCGGCGCCGTACGCGTCGGACCTCATCCCGTTGGACAAGGAGACGACGAAGGTCGTGAAGCGCGTGCTGCACAAGCTGGGGTACTACCGGGGCCGCATGGACAGCACCTGGAACGACGCCGCCGAGCAGGCGCTGTATGACTTCAACTGGAACAACAGCTTCTTCCTCAAGCCCACCGTGCTGGTGGACGGTCAGCGGAAGATTGACGGTCCGCTGGTCAACTTCCTGCGTGACGCGGACCTGGAAGCGCTCGCGCCCGCGAAGCACTGAGGCTCCGGTGGTTTGACGGCTCCCGCATGGCGACGTTAAGCAAGTCGCCATGCCCCGCGCCGACATCACCGACCTGTTCCGCATCGACGACCTGCTGTCCGCCGAGGAGAAGGCCGCCCGCGACGCGGTGGCCCGCTTCGTGGACTCGGAGGTGCTGCCCATCATCGGCAAGCACTTCCGCGATGGCACCTTCCCCGCGCACCTCATCCCGGGGCTGGCGGAGCTGGGCGTGCTGGGCGCGAACCTCCAGGGCTACGGCTGCGCGGGCATGAACACCGTCAGCTACGGCCTGGTGTTGCAGGAGCTGGAGCGCGGTGACTCCGGCCTGCGCAGCTTCGCGTCCGTGCAGGGCTCGCTGTGCATGTTCCCCATCCACGCGTACGGCAGCGAGGAGCAGAAGACGCGCTTCCTGCCCGGCATGGCGAAGGGACAGCTCATCGGCTGCTTCGGCCTCACCGAGCCCGACTTCGGCTCCAACCCCGGCGGCATGCGCGCCCGCGCGCGCAAGGATGGGGACACCTGGGTGCTCAACGGCACCAAGGCGTGGATTACGAACGGCTCCATCGCGGACGTCGCGGTGGTGTGGGCCAAGACGGAGGACGGCGGCCCGGAGTCCGTGCGCGGCTTCCTGGTGGAGAAGGGGATGCCCGGCTTCAGCGCGCGGGAGATTCCCGGCAAGTTCTCCCTGCGCGCGTCACGCACCAGCGAGCTGTCCTTCCAGGACGTGCGCGTGCCGGACCGCAACGTGCTGCCCGGCGTCGTGGGCCTCAAGGGGCCGCTGTCGTGTCTCAACAACGCCCGCGCGGGCATCGCGTTCGCGGTGACGGGCGCGGCCATCGCGTGCTTCGAGGGCGCGCGCGAGTACGCGCTGTCCCGCACGCAGTTCGACGGCAAGTCCATCGCCGGCTACCAGCTCACGCAGGAGAAGCTGGCGGACATGCTCCAGGAGATTGTGAAGGCGCAGCTGTTGAGCCTGCGGCTCGCGCGCCTCAAGGACGAGGGCAGGAGCAGTCCCGTGATGGTGAGCCTGGCCAAGCGCAACAACGTGAAGAGCGCGCTCGACATCGCGCGCGTGGCCCGGAGCATCTACGGCGCCAACGGCATCACGGACGACTACCCGCCCGTGCGCCACATGCTGAATCTGGAGAGCGTCTTCACCTACGAGGGCACCCACGAGGTGCACACGCTGGTGCTGGGCAAGGCCATCACCGGCATCGACGCGTTCGGCTGACCCGAGCGCGGAGCCCTGTGGTGGAAGCCGCGCCTCCCCTCGCTCCCGGATGGGAAGGAGGGGAGGGCACGGGAAGGAACGTCAGGACTGGGTGCCGCCTTCGCCTGTCGGCTCGCCCGAAGGCTCGGACGACAGCTCGCCAGCCGGGGCCTCGGAGGACTCGCCGCCCTCCTCGGAACCCTCCGCGGAGGCCTCGGGCTCGTCAGGCGTCTCCGTGGCGGTACCGGAGGCCTCGGCGGCCTGCTGCGCCTTGAGCTCCTCGTCGTTCATGAAGCCGACGGGGTTCTCCTTGCGGTTGAAGAAGCGCACGGCCTTGGCGGACAGCGCGTACATCTGCTCGGCCACGGAGGCGGGCACCAGCGAGTGCTCGATCTGCGCGGGCTCCGGACGCTCCACCACGCCCAGCTCGCCGTCCTCCAGTTGCTTGGCCTGCGCGGGGCTCAGCTCCATGCGGCGCAGCTTTCCCTTGCGCGTCATGAAGTAGAACGCCGTCTCGCCGGCCTCCTGGGGCACCTGGGCGCCCAGCACCAGCTCGCGCAGGGCGCGGTCCAGCTCCACCTGCTTCTTGGACTCGGCGCGCTGGTAGGCCTTGGAGCCCGGCATGGGCGGCAGCTTCGGGATGGGCTTCTCCGCGGCGGGCGCACCCGGACGCGAGCCCGCGCCGAAGCCGCCCTGGGGACCCCGGAAGCCTCCGCCCTGGCGCGGCGGACCGCCGGCACCCTGACGCGGGGGACCTCCGGCGCCGCGCGGCGGACCGCCACCGCCCTCACGGCGCGGCGGACCTCCGCGGTCGTCGCGGCGCGGCGGGCCTCCGGCTGTCCGATTCTCATCACGTCCCCGAGGCGCCGGGGCGCGTGGAGCGCTCCCCCGGTTGTCCTCCTGGCGCCGTGGCGCCGAGGGCGCAGCGTCGGACTTCTTGGCCTGCTCCTCGGAGACGAGGCCCGCTTTCAACAACTTGTCTCGCAGGTTCTGCATGGGTTGGGCGTTCTATCCCTTGCACGGCCGCACGCAAGCCACCGCTTGCCGCTCATGTCCCCCCCACGTAACTTGCCGCCCCCGCCGTCCTGGTCGTGGAGGTTCCGTGAGAAGTCTGACGAAGTCCGCCGCCCTCGCCCTGGTCCTGGCAGCCGCCGGCTGCTCCGACCCCGTCGACAAGGCGGCCAAGGCCCGCATCTTCTCGCCGGAGGACCCGCCGAAGGTGGTGGCCTCGGCGAAGGAGAAGCTGCCGCCGGAGGACGTCGCGGACAACCCCCAGGTGTCCCGCCGCATCCTGGGCATGGACGCCGCGGAGGTGACCGAGCGGCTGGGCCCGCACTTCTTCCAGTCCACCCTCAGCTACGAGTGGGCCGGCCCCAGCGGCAACAACCCCGTGAAGCTCACGGAGACGCGCTCCTTCCGCGCGGGCCCCGGCGGCGTCAACGGCGACTTCCACGGCATCCTGGAGAACTCGCGCGACCAGGGCCTGGAGGTGATGCGCGTGAAGGGCCAGGTCTTCGCCCGCAACCGCTACGGCCCGTACCGCCAGCGCCTGCGCGACCGCGGCATGGCCGAGCGCACCCGCACGGAGCTGACGGGCGCCATCCGCGACTTCGACAGCCTCTTCCAGGGCCGCATCAAGCTCACCCCCGCGGGCACCGTCACCCACGAGGGGCGCACCGCGTGGAAGTACAACGTCTCCCTGGGCGCGCCCCAGGAGGGCGGAGCGCCCAAGAAGATGCCCGCCGCCTTCTCGCCCAAGAACGCGGACGAGACGACGAAGCGCCGCGCCAACTTCTTCGCGCACCGGCTGCCGCGCTCGCTGGAGGGCGAGGTGCTGGTGGACTCGGCCACCTCCGTCGTCCTCAAGGCCCGGCTGGATGGGCGCATCGGCGTGCCCCAGGAGAAGACCCCGGAGGCCGCCGAGCTGCGCATGACGCTGGAGTCCAGCCTGACGGAGATTGGCAAGGACCCGCAGCTGCAGCCGCCGCAGGACTTCCTGCCGGACGCGGACAAGCCCCAGGGCATCGCGGACGCGCTGGACCACTTCGGCATCCCGCGCACCAAGCCGGGGGACTCGCCCGCCACCCCGGGCGCCACGCCCGGCGCCGCCGACCCGGAAGACGAGGGCGAGGGCAACTGACGTCCGTCCCACGCCTCCTGACCGTTGGAAGCCCCACGGCTTCACGGCGGGAGGTGCCGTCCCTGTGAGGCTGTGACGGCCGTGTCCTGCACGGGGCCGCCGTCACCTCCGGGGCCTTCCCGCAAGTGCTTGAAGCGGCTGGGGAACCCCCCTGGCCCTGGCCTTGCTCTGGGGGAGGGGCATGTTCCGCTCCGCCCCCCTCCTGGTGTGTGCCGGGCTCGTGCTCCTGACGACCCCGGCCCTCGCCGAACCCGCCCGCAACCTGGGCATCACCGTCGCGCCGCTGGGGGCCTACGTCCTCAAGGGCGATGCGGAGCGCACCGTGGGCTACAGCGCGGGCCTGGGCTGGGCGTACCGCAAGCCGGGGGCGGTGCTGGAGGTGGGCGGGCACCTGGCGTCCAGCCGGCAGCTGACGGAGGTGACGCCCATGTCCGTGCGCGTGGTGCCCCTGGGGGACACCCGGGTGCGGCCCTTCCTGGGCGTGGGGGCCAGCCTGCTGGTGCCCCACTCCCGCCCCCAGCCCGTGGGCCCGGACGCGCTGGGCAGCCGCGTGCTCCAGGTGGGCTTCGAGCTGTGCGGCGGCGTGGGGCTGGAGCTGGGGGAGAACCTCTTCCTTTCCGCCGAGGCGCGCTACCAGAACTTCTCCGCCAGCCAGAACCCCTTCGCGGGCCAGCGGCAGCACCTGCGCTCCACGTTCCTGGGGCTGGGGATGCACCTGTAGCTGTAGCGGCCGGGGCGGGTCGCTACAGACTGGAAGCGCCCTGTTGGAAGAAATTTTGACGGCCCTCTTGCGTCCTCTACAATCCTCGTCGGTTGCGGCCCAGACGCATCTGACATGCTCGGGTGTTCAGGCGTGCACAACGAAGGGAGCGGAGATGGAGCGCAAGGTCGGAAGTAGCACGTTGACCGCGAAAGAGGTCAAGGCGGCGCTGGAGAAGTCCACCACGCTGACGGCCGAGGAGGAGAAGGCCCTGCGCATGCGCCACGGCGCGGGCGCCCCCAGCAAGAGCGCGCCGCTGCCCCGCGCCGCGGGTGCCAACGCGGAGCTCGCGGATGAGCTGCTCGTCATCGAGATGCAGCTGATGAAGGCGATGCGCGCGCGCACCGGCCAGACGCGCACGGCGGCCAACGCCTCCAAGGCGCCCGCCGCGGTCCGCACCCGCGAGGCTCCGGCCAACGCGGCGAAGGACAAGATCGTCCGCGCGCTGCGCGCCAAGAAGAAGTAGGGGCCGTTTCCCCTACTGGTTGAGGATGGCCACGAGGCGCGCTCCCGCCTCGGGCAGCGCCAGCGGCGTGCCCGAGACCTCCGTGGCCAGTCCCTCCGCGTCCGCGGCGCCGCCGCGCGCGAAGAGCCCCTTGAGCCAGGTGAAGGCGGCGGGGTTGCGCCAGAAGTCCTCGTTGAACCGCTCCAAGAGGTGCGCGGTGAGCCGGGTCTCCAGGGCCCAGGCCCGCAGGTAGCGGGTGACGTAGAGCTGCGAGTCCACGTCATGCAGGAAGAAGCCCGGGTGCGGCTGCGCGAAGAGGGCGCGGCGCTGGCCGTCGGCGTACTCGTCCGCGCGGTCGGCGGAGGCGCCCTTGGTGGAGAGGGACAGCTCGTAGGACAGCTTCGCGCAGTGGCGGCGCAGCACGGCCAGGGCCTGGAAGGCGCCCATGCGCACGACGTCCTTCGTCGTGCCGGACGGCAGGCCCAGGTAGCGCTTGAGCCAGGGTGGGGACAGGAGCAGCCGCTCGAAGGTGGCGGCGTAGGCTTCCGTGACGGAGGCGTCCCCCAGCCGGCGCAGCTCCATGGGCGCGTCCTCGTCCACGTGGGCCAGGTGCCACGCGTGGCCCAGCTCATGGAGCAGGTCGCCCAGCGCGTCCATGCCGCTGCGCGGCTGGAGGACCAGGCGGATTTCGTGGGGCACGCGCACGGCGGCGACGAAGGGGCGTGACGCCTTGCCGGGGCGGGCCTCGTCGTCCAGGCGGATGCGGCCGCCGGCCTCGGGGTGCTGTCCCCAGTCGGACAGCCAGCGCATCACGGCGGGGACGGTGTCCTCGCGGCGGAAGTGCGCATCCAGCCATGGGGCGCGCAGGCCGTGCTGCACGTCGTGGCGCCGCGCCTCGCCGCCGGGCAGCGGGCGCAGGGTGGGCTCCAGCTTGCGCAGCACGTAGGCCAGCACGTCGCGGTAGGCGTCCTCGGTGCGCTTGAGGGTCTCCTCGGCGGCCACGGCGAGCTTGCCCGCGTCGATGCCGGTGACGTCCTGGCGCAGGGTGGGGTAGTCCGGGAAGCCCAGCACCTCCGCGGCCTGGAGGGTGGCGTCGCGCCGGTCTCCGTACGGGCCTCGGTTCTCCCAGAGGAAGTTGCCGGCGCCGCGCTCCAGGAGGGCGCGGCGGGCGCGGCTGGATTCGCGCGGAATCTGCGACAGGGCCTGGGCCAGCGACAGCGTCGTGTCGTCGGCGGGGATGTGCGAGCGGGCCTCCAGCGCGACGACGGCGTCCGCCGCGCGCAGGGCCAGCGACTCCTCCACCTGGGTGGCGATGAGCTCGCGCACGAGCGTGATGCGGCGGACGGCGACGGGGTCGTCCTTGCCCTTCGCGCGGGCCAGCGCCTCGTTGGCGGCGGCGAAGGTCTCTGGCGAGGACAGCTCCGGGAAGGAGGCGTACAGGCGCGCGACGGGGAGGTCCGGGGAGAGTCCGGCGCCGTAGCGGTACTGGAGGGTGGCCAGCTCGGCGAGGAAATCATCCAGCCGCGACCGGACGGAGAGCAGGGGACGGTCCATGGCGGCGCGGAAGGTAACAGGAAGCCCGCGTCAGGGCAGGGACCGCGCGCATAGAGTGTCCGGCCATGTCCTCCCCCTGCGCTGCCCGGCCGCATGCCCCCCTGGAGTCCCCCACCGACGGGGACCTCGCGTGGGCGGGCGGGGAGGGCGGGCGATGAAGCGCCGGACGTTCCGGGCGGAGGGGGCGCACGCCGGGCGTGTGCTGGTGGAGGCGGTGGCGGCGGAGCTGGGGCTGCCGGCGGCGGACGTACGGCGGCTGGTGGACGTGGGCGCCGTGTACGTGGCGGGGCGTCGCGCGCGGGACGGGGCGGTGCGGCTTCAGCCTGCGCAGGTGGTGACGGTGGTGCTGGAGGAGGCGGGGCAGAGCCCCCTGGAGGCCGCGAAGCCGGCGGCCCCGTTGCGCGTGCTGTTCGAGGACGCGGACGTCATCGCGGTGGACAAGCCCGCGGGCCTGAACGCGCAGCCCACGGAAGGGCGCGTGGGCGGAAGCCTCGTGGACATGGTGAGCGAGCACCTGGGACGGCAGGCGGGGCTGGTGCACCGGCTGGACCGGGAGACCTCCGGGGTGACGGTGTTCGGCAAGACGGCCGCCGCGACCTCCGCGCTGGCGGAGGCGTTCCGCGAGGGCACCGCGCGCAAGCGCTACCTCGCGGCGACGGGACCGGGGCTTCCCTCGGGCGGGACGGTGGACCTGCCCCTGTCGAAGGACCCGTCCCGGCCGGGGCGCTGGCGGGCGACCCGCGCGGCCAACGGCGTGCCCGCGTGGACGGACTACCGCACGCTGTTCGCGGGCGACGCGTTCTGCCTGGTGGAGCTGCTGCCCCGGACGGGCCGCACGCACCAGCTCCGGGCGCACCTGACGGCGCTGGGGACTCCCATCCTGGGCGACGCGCGCTATGGCGGCGCGGGGACCGCTGGAAGCCTGACGGCGCCGCGCTGCCTGCTGCACGCGCACGCGCTGGAGCTGGGCCATCCGCGCACGGGCCGGCCGCTGCGGCTGGAGGCGCTGGTGCCGGACGACCTGCGGGCCTTCTTCGACGCGGCGGGGGTGGGCATTCCGGAGGGGGCCATCGGGGCGGCGGCCGCTCCCTGAGCACCTGGAACCTCCGGGACCCTTCGGGGGAGCGGACAGGGTGCCCCCGTCGCGCGCATCGTGTGTAGACTGGGGGCTTCATGGGTGGCGGGAGACACGGCAAGGGCCCAGGGGCGCCGGAGCCCTCCCTTCGCGGACCGGGGATGGGTTCGCGAGGCGAGGACGTGCGAGGCGCGGAGGCCCAGGTCTGCCGGGATGCCGCTCGGTTGCTCCGGGAGGGGCAGGCGGCGCGGGCGTATTCCGGCCTGGTGTCCGCCAGCCGGTCCCTGCCGATGACGCCCCGGCTCGCGGCGGTGCTGGTCCGGTGCGCGCTGCGGGCGGGCACGGAGCGCGCGGTCATCACCCTGCTGGACGCGGCGATGGTGACGGAGCGGGGCGAGGTGCGCCGCGAGGTCCGCCGGCAGCTGTCGCGGGTGTTGCGGCGCACGGGGCAGGAGGCGCGAGCGGCGGCGGTGCTCAACGGCTTGTTGATGGACGCGCCCGACGACGCCAGGGCCCGCTTCGTGCTCGACGTGCTGCGTGAGCGGGTGGCGAAGGCGAAGGACGCACCGTCGCAGCGGCCGCCCCTGGAGGACGAGGAGTCCCGGACGAAGACCGTGGAGGTGTCCGCGCTGGCGCTGTCGGATCCGGAGCTGGGGAACACGGTGGTGGAGATGCCGGTGGTGCAGGCGCCGCCAGCCCGGGTTCCGAGAGCCGACACGGTGCAGGTCCCGCTGGGAGAGTGGGCCGGGCTGGGACAGCCGGCGTCGCG
The DNA here is from genome assembly GCF_017302985.1 of Corallococcus macrosporus. Taxonomy (NCBI): domain Bacteria; kingdom Pseudomonadati; phylum Myxococcota; class Myxococcia; order Myxococcales; family Myxococcaceae; genus Corallococcus; species Corallococcus macrosporus. Next base: position 748,623 of record NZ_JAFIMU010000007.1, on the reverse strand, counting down.
AGGACCGGAGTTCCCCTGGGATGACGAAGGCCCAGGCAAGGCCCGGGTAGCGACGCCGCCGCGAGGGGCGAGGTCCGTTCCGGAGCCGGAGCGTCCGCGGGCGCAGAGCGAGGGCAACGAGGCATCTGGGGAGCGGGCGTCTGTTGAACCGTCGAGTGCCCTGCCGTCCGTTGATGCGACGTCGAAGTCCGAGGCGGAGAGCGCTTCGGCCGTGAGCGTGTCGTCGCCCGTGGATGCGACGCCGAAGGCAGAGAGCGGCACTGCGGCGGATGCGTCCCAGACGCCTTCGAGTGCTGTCGTGGCATCGGATGCAGCACGGGCAGCTTCAAGTGCTGTCGCTGCATCGGATGCGGCACAGGCGCCTGAAAGCGCTGCGGACGTATCAAGCGCGTCGGCATCCGCGGAGACTGAGCGCGGCGCTACGGCGTCGATCAATGCCTCGTCCGCGAACGCAGTGGAGCTGTCTGAGCGCGGCATTGCGGCGTCGTTTGCCACCGCTGCGGACCAGCCTGCGAGTAGCGACACAGCATCAGGCGCGGCGCCGTCCACGGATGTGCCTGCGCACGTCATCGCAGCGCTAAGCACCTTGCTGTTGTCAGACGAGACACGGACTGCGGTGCCACAGGCACCCGAGCACGTGGCTGCGACCACGGACACAGCGGCAGCGTCCGAATCAAAGGCTGTCGAGGCAACGACAGAAGCAGCGCAAACGCCCGAGCCGAAGTCCGTTGCCGCGCCGAACGCGCCTCCGTTGTTCGAGTCGACGCAGGTCTTCGGCAAGAAGCTCGAAGAAGAAGCGAAGCCCGCGCCCGACGAGTCCACAGCGGAGCGGATGCCGCCGCGCCCGCTGGTGTCGGTGCTGGTCCCGGGCGCTCCTCCGTCCAAGGCTTTCGACGCGGACGAATCAACGTCGGAGATGCTCCTTCCGCCGCGTCCGGCCGAAGCACAGGCGAAGGACTCCAGCGAGAACGCGGCATCCGAAGACCTCCACCCGCGTCAGTCCGAGCCAGCCGGAGCGCAAGCAAGGCCATCCGGCGAAGACGCATCGGCGTCGAAGAAGACGTCTCCCCGTCAGCCGGATGCGGTGCTGGTCCCTGGCGGTCCCTCGAAGGGCTTCGACGCGGACAAGGCGACGTCGGAAGTGATCCCTCCGCGTCCTTCCAGCGGAGTGCTGGTGCCGGGCGCGCCAGCGATGGCGTTCGACGAGGACGAGGCAACCTCGGAGATCATCCCGCCCGAACGTGGCGAAGCAGGGAAGGGCACTTCCGCGTCAGCGCAGTCCCAGGCCGAGAAGCCCACCGCTCCGCGACGGGCCTCCGTGCTGGTTCCCTCCACCGCGAAGCCTGCGTTCGACGAAGAGGAATCGACGTCGGAAGTAGTCTTCCCGCAGCCGGATTCATCCACGCCCCAGGCCCCGGCCGCTGATTCCAAGCGCGACTCCCCGCGACTCCCTGCGGCGAAGCCCCCCGAGCCGAGCCAGGCGCCGGACGCGGCTTCGTCCCTGCGCACCTCGGACGAAGGCTCGGAGCGGGCCTGGTCGCAGCGCCAGGAGGCCCAGCTCATCGCACGCCGTGCGTGGCGCGAGCTGGCGCAGCTGTACCTCAAGCGCGCGGACCGCGCGAAGGACGCACCGGAGCGCGCCGAAGCGCTCACGCGGCTCGCGGAGGTGATGGAGAACGAGCTCCAGGACTCCGCGGGCGCCGCGCGCATGTACCGGGAGATCGTCGAGCTGACCGGCGAGCGCACCGCGTTGCGTGAGCAGGTCCGCCTCCTGTCCCAGCGCGAGGACGCCTCGCTCGTGCGGCGTGCGCTTGATGACGCGATCGCGAGGGCAAGGACGTCGCGAGCCCGGGCCGTGGCCCTGCTGACGCGTGGCGAGCGGCAGCTGAACATGGGCGTCCCCGCGAAGGCGCGCGAGGACTTCGAGGCGGCGGATGCGCTCGTGCCCGGAATGCTGCCGGTGCTCGCGGGGCTCGTGCGCAGTGTCTCCGACGAGGAGCGCTTCGCCCAGGTGGAGCGGCTGCGCGCCGCCTGTGCCGCCGCGCCACGCCGAGCACCGGATCGCCTGGAAGCGCTGCGGGTGCTCGCGCAGACGGCGGAGGAGTCGCTGGGCGACCTGCGCATCGCGCAGTGGGCCTGGGCCGAGGTGCTCGCGGAGAGCCCCGACAACGAACAGCCCCGGGAGCACCTGTTGGCGCTCGCGCGCCGCCTGGGGGACCTGCCCGCGTTGAGCCAGTTGCTGCACGCGCAGCTTGCCCGTGAGCCTCGAGGACCGGCCGCGCGCAAGGCGCACCTGGAGCGGGTCGCCACGCTGGAGGCGATGGGCGACGCGGGCGCGGCCCTGGCGGAGCTGCGCCAGGCCGTGCGCTTCGAGCCGGGGCACAAGGAGGCCTGGCTGTTGCTCGCGGACCGCTGCACGGAGCGTGAGCAGTTTGGCGAGGCCGCCTGGGCGCTGGAGAACGCGGCCACGGCGACGGAGGACGACGAGGAGCGCCAGCGCACGTGGGAGCGGCTCGCGCTCTTCTGCCGCGAGGTGCTGCACAACACCGAGAAGGCCCGCCTCTACGCACGCCGCGCCGAGAGCCTGCGAAAGTCCCGCGAGCAGCGCGCCCGTCCGCCACCGCCCGAGCCCGCGCGTACGGCGCCGCCGCAGAACGTCGGGGTGCCGCCACCGTCGGTGCTCGTGGCTCCGCCGTCAGTGCTCGTGCCGTCGAAGCGCAAGGACTTCGCGGACGAGGTCACGTCCAACACGGACGTCCCCTCGCTGCTCGATGCGGAGGAGGCTGCGGCCGAAGATGCACCGGGCAAGCGTTCATCCCGAGCCAAGGACGGAGCGGCCCGGAAGGCCAAGGCGTCATCCGAAGGGGCCCAGCCGAAGGCCCCATCCGGCCGTCACGTGGGCGCTGCACCGTCGTCCACGGAATCACCTCGGCAGCCGAAGGCACCATCGGGAAGTCATTCACCGGTGGGCAGCGCATCGTCTTCCACGGAAGCACCCCGGCAGCCCAAGGCTCCATCCGGCCGTCACGCCGCCGCAGGTGCTCCCGCATCGAGCGCGGAAGCCTCACGGCAACCCAAGGGACCAGTCGAACAGCACGCTTCCTCAAGCACTGCGACACCGAACGCGGATGCCATCCGCCAGCCCAAGGCACCCTCGGGCCGTCATGCGCCCGTAGGCTCCACGGCGCCGAACACGGACGCCGCCCGCCAGCCCAAGGCACCCTCGGGCCGTCACCCGTCAATCGCAAGCACGTCGCCGGAAGCAGAACCCTCCCGTCGCTCCGCGTCCACGAAGGCGCCCACGGAAAGCCCTGCCTCGCTCGCGGAATCCGCCCCTGCTCCCAGCGGCATGGCGCGGGCCATGAAGCCCGCTCGCGGTGCCGCGAGCGAACCGGCACCCACGCCAGACGACGGCACCTCCGACCGCAAGCAGCGCACCCCGCCTCGCGAAAGCACCACGGCCTTCGGCGCACCGCTCCCCCAGGACGCGGACCTCGAAGCCGCCGTGTCGCGCAAGGCCGCTCCCTCCGAGGACAACGCCTCTCCGGCCGCCCGTGCCCCCAAGAACGCGGGCACGCAGATCCGCGAAGCTCCCTCGCGCTCAGAACGCGTCCCGCGCGCCGGCCACGCGCCCCGGCTCCCGCTGTCCGCCAGCGGCGTGGAACCGCCCGCGCCGCCCCGCGCCCCGCTGTCCGCCAGTGGCGTTGAGCCCCCAGCCCCCGCTCCCCGCGCCATGGCCGGAGCCTCGCGTCCCGTCGCCCCTCCGTCGAAGGGCCGCGGCGCTCCCGAAGCCCCGCCCGACATCCCGCTCCTCAGCCAGATTCCGTCCGAGGACGAAGACGAGGACGCACAGGAACTCGGCGACGGGCCCGTGGAGGCCACGAGCGTCATCGCGTGGGAAGCACCTCCGGGCCGCATGGACCCCGTGCGCCGCATCCACCGCGCCGGCCGTCCCGAGGGCACCTTCGCAGGCCCGGCCCCCACGCGTCCGCCGGCCAGCGGCCGCCCCACCGTCGGCTCCACCGAGACCCGCGAGACGCCCGCCGCCGTCCCGGACGCCGCGCCCCCCGCCGACGCCACCTCCGCGGAGCCCATCGTCTTCAAGCTCGTGCGCGAGCGGCCGCTCGACCCGAAGCCCTATCGCGGCCTCGTGGACCACTTCGACCAGCGCGGCGACGTCACCCGCGCCGCGCTCATGCGCGAGCTCGCGGACGCCCTCGAAGGCCGCGACGTCCCCGCCCCCCGAGTCCAGCGCGGCCCCCTCTCCAACCAGGAGCGCGCCGGCCTGCGCCACCCTGGCCTGCGCACCCCGTCCGGTGAGCTGCTCGCGTGCGTAGGCATCGCGCTGTGCCGGCTGTTCCCGTCGCCCGCGCGCATCGCCAGCACCTCGGAGCCCCTGCGCGCCTCCTCCGGCCCGGGCGCCGCCGCCGTCCTCGACGCGCTCAACGGCGCCGCGCGCCTCCTCGGCGTGCCGCTGCCGGAGCTCGTCGCGGGCGACGACGACACCGCCAACATCACCCCGCTGCACACCACCGCCCCGCGCCTCGTCGTGGGCCGGCTCCTCGTGCAGCAGCCCCCCACGAACGCCGAGCTGCGCTTCCACGCCGGCCGCGCGCTGTTCTCGCTGTCACCGGACCTGCTGGCCCTGCGCGCCCTGCGCAAGGACCACCTGCTGCGCGCGCTCGCGCTCCTGTCCTCCGTCCTCAAGAACCCCAAGGACGCCGGCGACGACGCCCGCGTGGTGCGCGAGTCCCTGTCCCCCAAGGCCCTGGAGCGCGCCGCCCTGCTGATGGAGCCCGGCACCCGCGACTTCGACGCGAGCCTGCTGGTCGCCGCCGCGCGCGACTCCGCCAACCGCGCGGGGCTCGTCGCATGCGGAGGCCCCGGGGCCGCGCTCACCGTCCTGCGCGCCCGCCGCCCCCACGACTCGGAGCTGGAGGAACTGGTCCGCTTCGCCGCCTCCGAGCGCTACCTGGCCCTGCGCGACGCCGCCGAAGCGGGCCGCCCCGCGCGCTGACGCCTCAGTTCGCGAGGATCCGCAGCGTGAGCGACAGCATGCGCCCGTTCAGCCCGCCCAGGTCATGCTGGTACGCCAGGTCCACGCCGCCGCCGCCGGGCGACAGGTAGCCCGTGCCCACCGACAGGCGCGACAGCCGCTGGAAGCCGTCGTACGTGTAGCCCGCGCGCAGCGGAATCGTCTGGTCCAGCGTGTACTCCGCGCCGGTGTTGTACGTGAGCACCGTCGAGTCGCGCGTCTCGAAGTCCGCACGCACGTCGAACGCCACCACCAGCGCCGGCCCCACGTAGGCCGTGTGCGCGGTGAAGTAGCGCGTCAGCTCCACGTTGTCCGTGTCGATGAGGTTGTGCCCCGACACGCCCACCGTCAGCTGCTCGCTCAGCCGCACGAGCAGGCCCGCGTCCAGCGTGATGGAGTTGGCGAAGCGCTGCTGGCCATTCAGCCGCAGGTAGTGCCCCGACAGGCCGATGATCAGCGACTGGCTCAGCGGCAGCGCCGCGCCCAGCGTGCTCAGGTTCGACTTCGTCCGGGCCCCGCCGCGCCCCAAGGACAGCCAGTGGTAGTCCACGCCCAGCGCCAGCCGGCCGCTGCTGGAGTCCGCCAGGCTGATGCCCAGGTAGCCTTCCTTGTTGCGAGGGTCGTACGCGCCCGTGCCCTCGATGCGGTAGGCCGGGAACAGCGCCATCGCCGCGGGATTGCCCAGGAGTGCATCCGCCCCCAGGCCCGTGGCCCGGAACGCGTTGCCCATGCCCAGGGACCGGGCGCTCGCGACGTCGCGCAGCTCCTCGGCGCGCTCGGTGGTGGCGCCCAGGGCGGCGAGGGGGACCGCGGACAGCGTCAGGCAGAGAGCGGCGGCGATGGCACGGAGCGGCATGGCGCCGGGGAATCTATCCGGCTTGCTGGGGTTCTGGGCCACCAATAGATTCCCCGGCCCATGTCCTCCACCGACACGAAGGCAGCGAAGCCCATCCGCAAGTGCGTCATCCCGGCGGCCGGCCTGGGCACCCGGTTCCTCCCGGCCACCAAGGCGGTGCCCAAGGAGATGCTGCCCATCGTCGACACGCCCACCCTCCAGTACATCGTCGAGGAGGCCGTGGCCGCGGGCATGGAGGACGTGGTCGTCATCAACGGCCGCGGCAAGGGCGCCATCGAGGACCACTTCGACATCGCGTTCGAGCTGGAGACCACCATGCGCGCGCGCGGCAAGACGGCGGACGCGGACCGCATGCGCGCCATCGCGAACCTCGTGCGCATCATCAGCGTGCGCCAGAAGGAGCCGCTCGGCCTGGGCCACGCCGTGCTGTGCGCCAGGAGCGTCATCGGCGACGAGCCCTTCGGCGTCCTCCTGGGCGACGACATGATCGACTCGCCGGAGGATCCCGGCATCGGGCAGTTGGCGCGCATCTACGCGCAGCACCAGAAGGCCGTCATCGCGCTGATGGAGGTCCCGGAGAGCGAGACGCACCTGTACGGCATCGCCGCCGGCAAGGACCTGGGCAACGGCGTCATCCAGATCGACAACGTGGTGGAGAAGCCCAGGAAGGGCACCGCACCGTCGAACCTGGCGGTGATTGGCCGCTACGTGCTGCCCCCGTCCATCTTCCCCATCCTGGAGAAGCAGACCACCGGCGTGGGCGGCGAAATCCAGCTCACGGACGGCCTGGCCACGCTCCAGAAGACCGAAGGTCTGCTGGGCTACAAGTTCCAAGGCCAGCGCTACGACGCCGGTGACAAGGTGGGTTACCTCAAGGCGAACATCGCCTATGCGCTCAAGCGCCCCGACCTGCGCGGAGGACTCCTGGAGTACCTGCGCGAGGTCGTCAAGACGGAGAAGCCGTGAAGCGTCTCATCGCCGTATCCGCCGTCCTCGTCTCTCTCGCCGCCGGGGCCTACGTGCTGCCCGGTGGCTCCATCCTCCGGCGCATGGCCACCGCGCGCGAGGAGAAGCGCTTGGCGGCCTTCCGCGTGGAAGGCTCCGTCATCTTCTCCTCCTCGGGCGTGGCGGAAGCCGGAGCCGCCCTCAACGTCCCCACGGACCGCCCGGAGCTCCAGGGTGACGGCGTGCTGTCCGTGAAGATTCCAGGCCGCTGCCGCTTCGACGCGAGCTCGCCGGACAGCAGCCTCAAGGCCGCCACCGTGCAGGCCTCCGGCAAGAAGCGCGTGGAGGGCAAGGAGGTGCCGGCCATCTCCGTGCTGGTGACGCAGGTGTGCGCCATCCTCGCGCAGGACGCGGGCAGCGTGCAGGACACCAAGCTGGCCCAGGAGGCCTACCTCCAGGGGCTGGGCGTCAACACGAAGGTCACGTCGCTCGCGCGCTTCGGCGGCGAGGTGGCCTACGTCCTGGGAGACCCCGCGGAGGGCAAGCCCCAGTTCTGGGTCTACAAGGACGCCTTCCGGCCCGCGCGCCTGCGCTACTCGGATGCGTCCGGGGCGGCCTGGGACGTGCGCTTCGTGGACTACGCCTCGCCGGCCACCGGGGACTGGATGCCCCGCACGGTGGAGGTGTGGAAGGCCGGCCAGCGCGTGCTGCGCTTCACCGCCCTCAAGGCGGACAACCGCTCGGCCGTGCCGGACAAGCTCTTCACGCCGTAGCGGGTCCGCTTCGAATCGCTTGCGGCGGGCGGGGCTGACGGGGAAAGTCCCGCCCGTTCCAGGGCCGGGATTTCCCCGGCCTCGTGGCGCGGAGGCGATTTCCATGAAGCTCTATGGCAACCCGATGAGCACGTGTACCCGCAAGGTCCTCACCGTCCTGGCGGAGAAGGGCCGCGAGGTCGAGTTCATCAACATCGACCTGCAGAAGGGCGAGCAGAAGTCGCCCGCGCACCTGGCCCGCCAGCCCTTTGGCGTGGTGCCCGCGCTGGAGCTGGATGACGGCTTCATGATGTACGAGTCGCGCGCCATCGCCCGCTTCCTGGACCGCACCCTGCCGGGCACGTCGCTGACGCCCGCGGACCCCAAGGGCTACGCGCTGATGGAGCAGTTCATCGGCGTGGAGCAGTCCTACTTCTCCGGCCCGGCCATGAAGGTCGTCATGGAGCGCTTCCGGGGCACCAACAACGAGGAGAACATCGCCAAGGGCCGCGAGGGCGTGAAGCACCCGCTGGAGGTCATCGACGCGGTGCTGGCGAAGCAGCCGTTCCTTGCGGGCAAGGACTTCACGCTCGCGGAGGTCTCCTGGGCGCCCTACGTGGAGTACCTCTTCGTGGTGGGCGAGAAGGACCTCGTCACCCCGCACAAGCACGTGGTGGCCTGGTGGGAGCGCGTGAGCAACCGCCCGTCCGTGAAGAAGGCCTTCGGCAAGTAGCCGCACGCACGCCTCCTTCCTCCCCGGGCCTCTTCCGCACCCTGTTTTCCGGGGCCGGGAGGGGCCCTTCGTGCTTCCCAGGCCCGGGAATGTCAGACGCCCGGGGCACAGTGGATCCCGGGTGCAGGACGGGCGGGGTGGGGGAGAAGGCGGCAAGAGGTCGGTCATGGAGCAAGAGCACTTCGCGCTGGGTGGGTTTTCGCAGGGAGCCGGAGAGGTTCCCTCTCGCGGTGCCATTCCCCTGCGGACGCGGCGTACGGAAGTGGGACGGGAACTGTCGCAGCGGGAACAGGCCGCTACAGTGCGCCCCGTCGTGAGCGCCACCCCTGCCCAACTTGCGTCCGTCGCCGTGGGACGTCCCGTGCGCGGGGAGTTCACCTACCTGGTGCCGGAGGCGCTCGCGGGCAACCTCGCCCCGGGCCAGCGCGTGCTGGTGCCCTTCGGCCGGGGCATGGCGCTGGGCTTCTACCTGGGGCCCGCGAACGCACCGGTGGAGGGCGGCGTGCGGCTCAAGCCCATCCAGCGCGTGCTGGAGGACTCGCCCTCCCTGCCCAAGGACCTCATCGCGCTCCTGCGCTTCACCGCCGAGCACTACCGCTATCCGCTGGGCGAGGTGATCCGCGGCGCGCTGCCGCCGGGCCTCTCCACCGCGGTGGATGAGAAGGAAGCGAAGCCGGACATCCAGTTCTTCGTGGAGGCGCTCGTCACGGAGGTGCCGCCGCAGCTGGCCCGCGCTCCGGCGCAGGCCGCCGTGCTCCAGTACCTCCTGGCGGTGGGCGGACGCGCGCCGCTGGACGAGGTGACGCACGCCATCCCCGGCGCGCGCGAGACGCTGAAGAAGCTGGCCACGCGCAAGTTCGTGAAGTGGGTGGAGGTGACGCTGCAGGCCGGCGTGCGCGAGGGGCTGGTGCAGAACCGCCCGGACCGCCTCACCCCGGAGCAGGCCCTCGCGGTGAAGGAACTCCAGGGCGCCGTGGACGCGGGCGGCTTCCAGCCGTACCTCCTGCACGGCGTCACCGGCAGCGGCAAGACGGAGGTCTACCTGCGCGCGGTGGAGCACACGCTCGCGCGCGGCCTGGGCAGCCTGGTGCTGGTGCCGGAAATCGCGCTGACGCCGCAGCTGGTGGGGCGCTTCCGCAGCCGCTTCGGCGGGGACGTGGCGGTGCTGCACTCGGGGCTCAAGGACCGCGAGCGGCTGTTCCACTGGCAGGCGCTGCGCAAGGGCACGGTGAAGATCGCCGTCGGTGTGCGCTCGGCGGTGTTCGCGCCGGTGGAGCACCTGGGGCTCATCGTCGTGGACGAGGAGCACGACCCGTCCTTCAAGCAGGACGAGAAGCTGCGCTACCAGGCGCGTGACCTGGCGGTGGTGCGCGGCAAGCAGGCCGGCGCGGTGGTGGTGCTGGGCTCGGCGACGCCGTCCCTGGAGACGCTCCAGAACACGCGCTCCGGCCGCTACAAGCTCATCGAGCTGAAGAACCGCGTGGATGACCGGCCCATGCCCACCATCAACCTGGTGGACCTGCGCGTGGAGCGTCCGCGCGAGGGCCAGGTGACGGAAGAGGCGCCCATCCTCAGCCCGCAGATGCTCCAGGCCATGGAGGAGACGGTGGCCAAGGGGCAGCAGGTCATCCTGTTCCTCAACCGCCGCGGCCACAGCACCATCCTCCTGTGCGAGGTGTGCGGCCTGTCGCTCAAGTGCCACGACTGCGACGTGTGCATGACGCACCACCGCTCGCAGAACCGGGTGGTGTGCCACTACTGCGGCGTGGCCTTCCCGGTGCCCAACGCCTGCCGCGAGTGCACGGGCCCGCTGCTCAAGCTGGGCATCGGCACGGAGCGCGTGGAGGCGGAGGTCCTGGAGAAGATGCCGCACGCACGCGTGGCGCGGCTGGACCGGGACTCCGCGACGAGCGCGGAGAAGCTGACGGAGCTGCTGGCGTCCTTCGCGCGGCGGGAGCTGGACGTGCTGGTGGGCACGCAGATGGTGGCCAAGGGGCACGACTTTCCGGGCGTGACGCTGGTGTGCGTGGTGATGGCGGACACGTCCCTGGCCATTCCGGACTTCCGGGCCGCCGAGCGGACCTTCCACCTGTTGACCCAGGTGGCGGGGCGGGCGGGACGCGGCAAGGACCCGGGCCGGGTGCTGGTGCAGACCTACAACCCGGACGCGGAGCCGGTGAAGCGGGTGCTGGCGCACGACTTCGACGGGTTCTCCAAGCAGGAACTGGAGTGGCGCAAGGCGCTGGCCTATCCGCCCTTCGCGCGCATGGCGGCCGTCCGGCTGGAGGGCGAGCACCCCGAGCAGACGGCGGGGGTGGCGCGCTTCCTGGGGAACCTGGTGGGGCGGCACATGCCGCCGGCCTCGGCGGGGGTGCGCCTCTTGGGGCCGGCCCTGGCGCCCATTGCCCGGATTCGGGGCAAGACGCGCTGGCAGCTGCTCCTGAAGGCGCCGACGCATTCTGCGCTCGCCCCATTGCTCGCCCGGCTGGAGGCGGCGTTGCCGGATGTGCCCAACGGGGTGAAGGTCGTCATCGACGTGGATCCCGGGGCCATGCTGTAGACTCCCCGGCTCCCCCATGGGCGCCTCGGTCCTCCTCGTACACGACGACATCGCCACCATCGCCGCCGTCCGGCGACTGCTGTCCCGCGAAGGGCACGAGGTCATCCTCGCCACCTCCGCCGCGGACGCGCTCATCGCCTTCGGGCATCACCTGCCGGAGCTCATCGTGCTGGCGCCGGGCGTGGAGAGCGGCCGCGGGCGCGTGGTGCTGGAGGAGCTGGTGCAGCACCCGGAGGGCCACAAGGCCCGGGTGCTGCTCTTGAGCGAAGCCATCGAGGGCTTCAGCGCGCCGGTGGCGCCGCTGCCCCTGGACGGCCCCAGCTTCGTGACGCTGGTGGACACGTTGATCCGCGCCCCGGCGGAGGCGGACGGCTGGCGCGTGGTGGAGAACCGGGCGCTCCAGGAGCCGGCGAAGGGGAGCGGCCCGGGTTCGGACGAAGCGTGGCACGCGACGGCGCCGCACGCGGTGGGCGGGGACCCGGCGCTGGCCAACGCGCTGTTCGGGGACCTGGCGCCGCTGAACCAGACGGACTGGGAAGTGGCGGCGATGACGCGCGAGGAGCGCAGCGCGCACGCCGTGCACCAGCAGCGCGAGCGCAGCACGCACCTGGCGATGAACGCCGCGCTGGAAGAGGCGCACCTGGAGGTGGAGTCGGAGGCGATGGCGTCCATCGACTCGGCGCTCTCCGTGGGCACGAAGTCGGAGTGGGCGGCGGGGGAGGGGGACTCCGGGGAGGCGTGGGGCGAGCAGGATCCGGACGCGAACATCGGCGACGAGTGGGACGCGGAGCCGCCGAACGCGGACGCGGCGGACGGCCGTTCGCCGGAGGCGCGCACCACGCTGCGCTTCCCGTTCCCGAACGAGGAGGGGGCCGAGGAGGAAGGGGCGCCGCCGGAGGGGCAGCTCGCGTTCCGTGAGGAGCGGCTCACGCCGCCGGGGCTCAAGCCGGTGAAGGCCGCGCCGAAGCTGGGCGACGAGGGGTTCTTCGACGTCGACTCGGACGAGGGCGCTGGGGCCGCGAAGGTGGCGGAGCCGGAGGGCGCGGCGCCGCTGGCCTGGAAGGAACTGGAGCCGGATCCGGAGCTGGAGTCGCGTCCGTCGCGGGGCGGAGTGGGAGACCCCGACGAGGCGGACTTCGGTTCGGTCGCGGAAGACGTGGCGGCGGAGGAGCGGGCCAGGGCGGCGGCAGCGGAGTCCTCGGAAGAGGCCGAGTCTTCTTCCTCGGAGCCGACCGAGGAGGAGCTGGCGGCGGCGGGCCTGTCGAACTGGGACGTGCTGGAGCAGGAGCTCAAGGCCTCCGCCGAAGCGCGCGAGCGGGGCGAAGAGCCCGATGCCGCCGAGAAGCCGGTGGGCTCGGACTGGTTCGATTCCGAGACCGTCGAGGAGACGAAGACGGAGGGCACGAAGCCCCTCCAGTGGTCGGATCCCGCGGGCGGTGACGCGGCCCGTGCAGGCCGTGAAGGCGCACGTCCGGACGAGGCGAAGTCAGCGCGTTCCGATGAAGCGAAAGCGTTGCATTCCGGTGATGCGAAGTCAGCGCGTCCGGAGGATGACAAAGCATCGCGTCCGGACGAGGCAAATGCCTCACGTGCGGGTGATGCGCAGGTCTCGCGTGCGGACGAAGCAACGGCGGCACGCCCGGAGGAGGCCAAGGCGTCGCGCGATGGCGGCGCCCCGGATACCGCGGCGCACCGTGTGAACCCCGAGCGGCCACTACGTGTCGCGGCCCGAGTCCCACTGCGTTCGTCGGGCAAGGCCCCTGTGGGAGTTGTCGCGGGCCCGAGCGATGCGGCGGTCAGCCCAGCGGCCCTGAGCGACAAGTCCGGAGCAGGCAGTGCGGCGGTAACGAGTGGCACCGCCGTGGAGTCCGGAGCCGGTGCCGCAGCAGGCACCCATGCCCTGATCAGCGGAGCCGGAGGCACCGCCACGCGCGCGGCAAGTCCGTCCGGCGTCGGCGATGCAGCAGGATCCAATCCTTTTTCATCGCGGTCACGCGACACAGGCGCCGGTACCTCCGCACACACGGGCGACGCGGCTGGAGCGCGCGATGCCGCGAATCCAGACGGCTCCTCGGAGCCCACGGCCCGGCTGGAAGTCCAGGCACCGTCGTCGCCGATGCAGGTGCCCGGAGGCCTGCAACGGGCGAACAAGACGCGCACCCAGGAGCAGCAGGCCCCCGCTCCAGCGAGCAACGACGCGGCCGAGCCACCGTCCGACCTGGCCGCGGAGCTGGAATCGCTGCGTGAAGAGCTCGCGATGGCCTACGCCGCCATCGAGGAGGCGGAGGCCCGCGCCGCGGACGCGGAAGCCCTGGCCGAATCGGAGCAGTCGCTCCGCGTCGAGCTGGAAGAGCGCGTCGCAGGCGAAGCGCGAGCACGAGAGGACGCCCTTCTCGAAGCGAACGCGGAGGTCGAGGCCCGGAGCGCGGTGGAAGTGCGGGCCGAAGCAGAGGTCCACGCCCGAGCCCGCGCCGAGTCGCTGTTGAAGCAGGCGTCGGAGGCCCGCGCGGACTCGGAAGTCCGGGCCGTGTCGGCGACGCAGGCCCTCGCGGAGGTCGAAGCCCGGCTCGCCTCCGAGGCCGGAAGCCGCGTGGAAGCCGAAGCCCGAGCGGACGCCGAGGAGCGCGCCCGCCGCGAAGCCGAAGCCCTCGCGGAGATGGCAAGGCTCGAACTGGCCGAACTCGAGAAGCGCATCGCCACGGAGGTCCAGGCACGCGAGGAGGCCGAACTCCGGGCCCGCCAGGAAGCCCAGACGCGCGAAGAGGCCGAAGCCCGCGCCGAACTGGAGCAGGCCGCGCGCACGGACGTGGAAGCGCGGCTGGAAGCCGAGATCGAAGCCCGGCTCGCGGCCGAAGCCCGAGCGGAGTCCGGCACCGAGCGGACGGAGCGCCGCGACGATGAGACCGCCGCGGTGGAGGCCCGGCGTGCCGAAGCGGAAGCAAGGGCCGAAGCGGAGGCGAAGGCCCGGACCGCCGCCGAAGCGAAGGTGAAGCACTCCGCGCAGGCGCTGTCCCTGGTGGAGGTGCGAGCGCACCAGCTGGCCCAATCGCTGGCTGAGTCCGAAGCAAGGGCGAAGCAGTCCGCGCAGGCGCTGGCCCAGGCGGAGACCCGGGTTCAGCAAGCCACGCAGGCGCTGGCGCAATCCGAGGCGAAGGCGAAGCAGTCCGCCCAGGCCCTGGCGCAGGTGGAGGCCCGGGCGCAGCAGCTGGCGCAGGTGCTGCTGCAGGGCGAAGCCAAGGCAAAGCAGTCCACGCAGGCCGTGAGCCAGGCCGAAGACCGGGCCACGCAAGCAGAGGAAGCCCGAGCCGCCGCCGAAGTCACCGCGGAACGAAACGCCGAGCGCCTGGCCGAAGCAGAAGCCCGGGCCGCGAAGGCCGAGGAAGCCCTGGCCGAAGCCCAGGCCCGAGCGGAAGAAGCCGAAGCCGCGGCGAAGCAGAACGAGACGCGATTCGCGGAGACGCTGGGCCAGGCCAACGCGAGGATGGAGCAGCTCAAGCAGGCCCGCCAGCGAGCCGAAGCCAAGGCCGCGCAGCCCGCCGAAGCCCTGCTCCAGGCAGAAGCGCGAGTGGATCAGCTGACGCAGGCCCTGGCGCGAACCGAAGCCCGCGTGAAGGAGCTGTCGGAGGCCGTGAAGCGCGCCGAAGCGCGAGCCGCCGAAGCCGAACAAGCCCGAGACGCCAACGCCAGACAGCTCCAGGCCGAAGCAGAAGCCAGCGAGGACCTGCTCACCCAGGCCCAGGCCGAAGCGGACGCTCGCGCCGAGCAGCTGAAGAAGGCGCAGGCCGAAGCGGAGACGCGAGCCGAGCAGTTGAAGCAAGCCCAGGCCGAAGCAGAAGCCCGTGAGCAACTGCTCACCCAGGCCCAGGCCGAAGCAGAGGCCCGCGCCGAGCAGCTGACGCAGGCCCAGGTCGAAGCACAGGCCCGCGAGGAATTGCTCACTCGGGCTCAGGCCGAAGCACAGGCCCGCGAGGAAAAGCTCAAGCAGCTTGAGGCTGAGGCAACGGCCCGCGAAGAACAGCTGCGGCAGGCACAGGCCGAAGCAGAAGCCCGCGAAGAACACCTGAAGCAGGTGCAGGCCGAAGCAGAGAACCGCGGGGAAAAGCTCAAGCAGCTTGAGGCCGAAGCAGAGGCTCGCGAGGAGCAGCTCAAGCAGTCCCAGTCGGGAGCAGAAGCCCGCGAGGAGTCGCTCACTCAGGCTCAGGCGGAGGCCGAGGCCCGCGAGGAGAGGCTCAAGCAGCTTGAGGCCGAGGCAGAGGCCCGCGCGGAGAAGCTCAAGCAGCTTGAGGCCGAGACAGAGGCCCGCGAAGAACAGCTCAAGCAAGCCCAAGCCGAAGCAGCGGCCCGCGAAGAACAGCTCAAACAGGTCCAGGCCGAATCCGACGCCCGCGCGGAACAACTGGCGCAGCTCCAGTCCGAAGCGAAGCAGACCGCCGAGCAGCTGACGCAGGCCCGCGCCGAAGCAGAGGCCCGCGCGGAGCAGCTCCAGCGGCTCCAGTCCGACTCGGGCGACCGAGCGGATCAATTCACGCAGGTTCAGGCCGAAGCCGCGAAGACAGCCGGCCAGCTCAAGCTGGCCCAGGCCGAAGCCGAGGCCCTGGCCCAGGCACGCACCGAAGCCGAAGCACGCATCGCGCAGCTCACCCAAGCACTGGCCCAGGCCGAACAGGCCCGCACCGAAGCGGAAGCAACCGCCGAGCAGCAGCTCCAGGCCCGCACCGCCGCGGAATCCCGCGCCCTCCAGGCGGAGCAGAAGTCCGCCGAGTCCACCGCCAAGGCCACGTCCGAAGGACGCCTGCGCACCGTGCTGGAAGTCCGCCTCGACTCCGAGGCCCGCGCCCGCCAGGACCTCGAAGCCCGCATCGAAACCGAATCCCAGGCCCGCACCGCCGCCGAAGCCCGCCTCGCCGCCGAAACCCACGCCCGAGCCGAAGCCGAAGCCCGAGCCCAATCCGAGTCCACGAACCTCACGCAGGCCCGAGACACCCTGCAATCCCAGCTCGACCAGCTCCGAGAAGAACTCACCCGCGAGCGCGAAGCCCGCGTCCGGCTCGAAGCCGAAGCCGTCGAGCAGCGCCTCCAGGCCGAGCGCGAGCGCGAACAACTCGAAGCCCGAGCGCAGCGGGACGCGGAAGAAGCCGCGGCCCAGGCGCGCGCGACCCTCATCCCGCTCGAATCGCCCGGCCGCCCGGAGATGGCGGTGGCCCGCAGCGGCAGCCTCACGCAAGAGGGCCTCGCGCGCCTCGTGCTGCGGCTGTGTGACGCGCGCATGGAAGTCCGCCTGGAACTCAAGGTGATGAACGCCTTGCGCGTCCTCTGGCTGCGCGACGGAGCCCTGGTCGGCGCCGCGTCCTCCGCGCAGGGCGAGTCCCTCATCGACCGCGCCCGCGCGGACGGCCTCATCGACGCGCGCCAGGAAGCCGAGCTGCGGCTCGTGCGCAGCGCCACCACCGGCACGCTCCTGGAGGCCCTGCGCGGCCGGGGCTACGTGCGCGAAGCCGAATCCGTCCCGCTGGTGCAGCGCTACACCGAACAGGTCTTCCTGGACGCGCTCGCCGAACCGTCCACGCTCTACCGCCTGGTGCCGGAGCCCGCGCCGCATGAGGTGGCCCTCGCCGCCGCCACGCGCCCGCCGCTGCACCTGCTCGCGGAAGGGCTGCGCAACACACTCACCGCCGAATCGCTCCTCGACGCCGCCGGCTCCCTGCGAGCCCAGGTCTCCCGAGGCGACGCGCACATGGCCCCCACGGACTTCGGCCTCTCCGCCCGCGAGCTCCAGCTCCTGCAGGCCGTGGACGGTGAACGCACGCTGGAGTCGCTGCTCCTGGGCGCGGGGCTGCCGCAGGACGGCGCGCTCAAGACGCTCGCGGTGGCGCGCGCGCTGGGCCTCATCGCCCTGCACCCGCCCTCGGAGGACGCGCAGGGCGACCTGCCGCCGGAGCTGGACGTGCACCGGCTGGAGGCCAAGTTCGAGGAGATCCAGGACGCGGACTACTTCACCGTGCTGGGGCTCGCGCGCTCGGCCGGCAGCGAGGAGGTCAAGCGGGCCTACGCGCTGCTCGCCGCCGAGTTCCACCCGCTGCGCTTCGCCGGCCACCCGGACCCCGCGCTCCAGCACCGGGCACAGCAGATCCGCGCGGTACTGACGGAGGCCGCGCGGGCCTTGGGAGACGACCGGCTGCGGGGGGAGTACGCCCGTAATCTGCTCGACTGATGCCCGGTGGAACGGTTGCCCGTCGCGGTCCGGAGGCGTTAAGACTCCGCCCCATGGTTCGCGAGATTCTCATCTGGCCAGACCCCATCCTGAAGCAGAAGGCCAAGCCCGTGGTGAAGGTGGACGACAAGGTCCGCGCGCTCATCAAGGACATGTTCGAGACGATGTACGCCGCGGAGGGCGTCGGTCTCGCCGCGCCGCAGGTGGGCATCCTCCAGCGCGTCATCGTCCTGGACACCCGGCCGCAGCAGCCGGACTCCAAGCCCCTGGCGATGATCAACCCGGAGTTCGTCGCCCTCGAAGGGGAGACGACCTACACGGAGGGCTGCCTCTCCATCCCCGGTGAAGCCGAGGACGTGGACCGCGCCGCCGTCGCCACCGTGCGCTACCTGGACGAGGACGGAAACGAGCAGACGCTGCGCTGTGACGGCCTCCTCGCCATCGCCGTGCAGCACGAGACGGACCACCTGGACGGCACCGTCTTCGTGGACCACGTCTCCACGCTCAAGCGTGAGTTCATCCGCAAGCGCATGAAGAAGCTCAAGGCCTCGAAGGATCAGGGCGCTCCGGCGTCCGCCTGACCCTTCGCGGTGGCGCGCACGCCCTTCTTCGGGCAGCGGTCCGCCACCGCGCAGGCGCTACACGCGGGCGAGCGCGCGAAGCACGTGCGCCGCCCGTGCCACACCAGCAACTGGTGCCCCAGCGTCCACCGCTCGCGAGGCAGCAGCGCCTGCAGGTCCTTCTCCACCTTGTCCGGGTCTTCGTGCGTGGTGAAGCCCAGCCGGTACGCCAGCCGCTTCACGTGCGTGTCCACCGGGAAGGCCGCGTCGCCGCCCAGGTGGATGCACACCACGCCCGCCGTCTTCAGCCCCACGCCCGGCAGCTCCGCCAGCGTGTCGCGCACCAGCGGCACCTGCCCACCATGCTCCGCGACCAGCGCGCGCGCCGTGGCGACGATGTTCTTCGCCTTCGCGCGGTACAGCCCGCAGGTGCGGATGAAGGGCTCCACGTCGGTGGGCTCGACGCGCGCGTAGGCCTGGGCGTCCGGGAAGCGGGCGAACAGGGCAGGGGTCACCAGGTTGACGCGCTTGTCGGTGCACTGCGCGGACAGGATGACGGCGACCAGCAGCTCCAGCGGCGTGCGGTAGTCCAGCTCGATGCGGGCGTCCGGCATGGCTGCTTCCAGACCGTCCAGGACCGCCACCGCGCGCTGCCGCTTCTCACCCACTGTCTCTCGCCGGGCCACGCGGGCGTTGTATGTCACGGGGCGGCCCCGCCCAAGCGCCATGGCGGGGCACCCTTTTTCGAAGCCGCGAGGAGAACCATGAAGCCCATCGACTTCCGCTCCGACACCGTGACGAAGCCCACGCCCGCCATGCGCCGGCTCATCGCCGACGCGGAGGTGGGCGACGACGTCTACGGCGAGGACCCCACGGTGCGCCGGCTGGAGGAGCGCGTGGCGGAGCGGCTCGGGCTGGAGGCCGCCGTCTTCGTCCCCTCCGGCACGCAGGCGAACCAGATTGCCATCGGCGTGCACTGCCGCTCGGGCGACGAGGTACTGACGGAGGAGGGCAGCCACATCCTCCACTACGAAGGCGGCGCGGTGCCGGCGCTGTGGGGCGTGCAGCCCGCGCCCCTTCCGGGCGAGCGCGGCCTCTTGACGCCGGAGACCGTCGCGGCGGCGGTGCGCGAGGACAACATCCACAACCCGCGCACGCGGCTGCTCTCGCTGGAGAACACGCACAACCGAGGCGGCGGCACGGTGTGGCCGGTGGACCGTTTCCGCGCGGTGGTGGAGGCGGGGCGGAAGGCCGGGCTCGCGGTGCACCTGGACGGCGCGCGGCTGTTCAACGCGCAGGTGGCGGCGGGGAAGCCCGCGTCCGCGTGGGCGTCGCTGACGGACTCGACGGCGGTGTGCTTCTCCAAGGGGCTGGGCGCGCCGGTGGGCTCGGCGCTCGCGGGCAAGGCGGACGTCATCCGCGAGGCGCGGCGGCTGCGCAAGCGGCTGGGCGGCGGCATGCGGCAGGCAGGCATCCTCGCGGCGGCGGCGCTCTACGCGCTGGAGCACCACGTGGAGCGCCTGGCCGAGGACCACGCCAACGCGCGCCGGCTGGCGGAAGGCCTGGCCCAGATTCCGGGCGTGAAGGTGGACCTGTCGCGCGTGGAGACGAACATGGTGTTCGCGGACCTGGTGCGCCCGGCCGCCGAGGCCTCCGCGCTGCTCCTGAAGCAGGGCGTGCTGGCCAACCCCACCGGCCCGCACTCCATCCGCCTCGTGTGCCACCTGGACGTGTCCAGGGCGGACATCGACGACGCCCTCGCGCGCATCCGCCAGGCCATCGCGAGCTGACCGCCCGCGTCACAAGGGCCCCTGGCCTCCAGGGTGCCCACCGCCGGCCCGATGCGGCCCAACGGGTCCGACTGTCGGACCAGTTCGTGTGGGTCGCCCGGCCGGGGCCCCTGCCAGCGCGCTGACGGTCCACCGGGACCCGGGGACGAGCCCGTCCAAGTCAGGTGCGGACGGCACGCACCTGGGCACTGGGGGAATGATCCGCGGCCCGAACGGGCGAACGCGGCGGCGCGTGGTAGGCTCGTCGCGCCGTGCGCCGACCCGCCGTCCTCGCCCTGCTGGCCCTCTCCGCCTGCGCGACCCAGCGCCCGGGCAAGATGAGCTTTGAGGAGCTGTACGCGACCTCGGGCGACAGCGGCTTCAGCAGCAGCGCCCCCTTCCTGCCGCACGAACCGGAGCGCGCCCGGGGACCGCTGGCCCCCGAGCGCTCAGCGGAGCTCGACGCCGCGCTCACCGCGTTCGCGCATCAGGCCCAGGCCTACCGAGAGAAGGTCCAGCGCGGCAGCGCCATGCCCGCCGACCAGGTGCGCAACTGGGAGGCGATGAACGCGGCCCTGGACGCCTTCCTGGCCCGGCCGGTGGAGCACACCGACACGCGCGACCTGACGCGCGCCCGGGGCGTGATGGAGGCCGAGCTGGAGCAGGACGCGCGCCTCTACGGCGACATGCCGGGCCCGCTCGCGGAGGCCGTGGTGGTGCGCGTGGGGCGCCTCATCGTGCGCGCGTCCACGCTGCGCCGTTGGGAGCTGCCACCGGAGCCGTCGGGGCCGCCGCGCCTCGCCTGGCCCGTGGAGCCGGTCACCATCACCAGCCTCTACGGCGAGCGCTGGCACCCCATCACCGGCCGGCTCCGCCGCCACTCCGGCGTGGACCTGGCGGCCCGCCGGGGACAGCCCGTGGGCGTCGCGGAGCGGGGCGTCGTCCTGCGCGCCGGCTGGAACGGTGACCACGGCAAGATGGTGGAGGTCCAGCACGACGGCCAGTGGGTGACGCGCTACAGCCACCTGTCCGAGGTCCTGGTGACGACCGGCGAGGTGGTGGCGAGGGGCGACGTCGTGGGGCTCGCGGGGGACACGGGCCTGGCGACCGGCGTCCACGTCCACTTCGAGCTCTGGCACGACGGCAGTTCACTGGATCCGCTGGAGGCGCTCGTCGCCCCAGAAGCGGCCCCGGACACCTCCGAGGAGCGTCCCGTGGCCCGCATGCCCGCGGAGTCCCCCGTCCTCACGTCCCAGGGGCGGCACCCGTCCACGGGTTCGCGCCCCTGAGGGGGACGGGCCTTCAGGGCCCTGCGACTACAGCGAGTTCTTCAGCTCCTTGGCGGGACGGAAACCGACCGTCTTCGACGCCTTGAGCTTCATCATCTCGTTGGTCTGCGGGTTGCGGATCTTCCGCGCCTTGCGCGAGCGCAGCGACCACGTACCGAACCCGGGGTAGCTGAAGCGCGTGTCCTTCTTCACCGCCTTACCGATGTTGGTGAAGACGCTGTCGAGGATCTGGGCGGCCTGCTTCTTCGTCAGCTTCGACTGCGCAGCCACCACCTCCACGAGCTCTGCCTTGGTCATGACACCCCTCCCTCTGCGTTGTCTGGCGTTGAACGAGCGGATGGCGGAGGTAACAAATCGAGGTTTCGACTGTCAATGCGCCACCTGCTCCCGGGCCGGAAAATCGGCCTCCGGATGAAAACTGGCCTCTGAAAATACACCCTGTAGAGAGAGGGAGGATCGCATCTTTTGATACATCCCCACACTCCTACTTTTCCCATCAGGGGAAGTGATCGCCGTGTGATCGATTCCGCATGAAAGGCATTGGGAAATCGATCACTTAGCAGTCGTTTCTGATCCAGCTCCAGCAGGGCGCCATCAAGGGGCTAGAGTGCCTGCCTGCGTGCTCACCCGACTCCTGCCCTGGCTCCTGGCCCTGCTGTGCGCCTGTTCGCGGCCGACACTTCGGCCCGAGGCAACGGGCGAGCTCTGGGTGGACGGGGCGGCGGAAGGCGGCGACGGCACCCGGGAGCGGCCCCTGCGCTCCCTGAGCGAGGCCCTGAGCCGTCCCGGCCCGCTGTTCGTGCACCTGGCCGCCGGCCGCTACGAGGGGCCCATCCGGCTGCCGGAAGGAACCCGGCTCCAGGGGAAGGGCCCGTCCACGATCCTGGCGGTAACGGACACTGGCGTCACCGGGGTGGAGGCCCGAGCGGACACCACCCTGGAGTCCCTGGTGGTGGAGGGAGGCGGCTGGGGGCTGGAAGCCCGGGGCCCGGTGCGGATCCACGGAGTGACCTTCCGGAGTCAGGCCCGGGGGGCCATCCGGCTGACCGCGGGGCCGCTCGAGGGCAAGGGCCTGCGCTTCGAGATGGGGGCAGCCAGCCAGGCGCAGGGCGTGGTCGGCGTGCTCGTGGAGGCCACGAATGGGGAGCGCTCCACGCCCTCCCTGATCCTCCAGGACAGCGCGTTCGTGGGCGCCTACGAGCGCGGGATCCGGGCTCGGGGTGGGGCCACGGTCCGTCTGGAAGGGGTGTCCTTCCAGGGCCCCCGGATGGCGCTGAGCCAGGAGGGCGGCGTGGCGGACGTCGAACGGGCGAGCGCCTCCGGCGGCGCGGGCACGGCGTTCTCCACGGTGGAGGGCACGCTGACGCTGGTGGACGTGCGGGTCCAGGGACACGAGTACGGCGTCACGACGAATCGGGCCCGCCTGTCGGTGCGCGGCTTCACCTCGGAGCACGCCACGCGCGCGGGGCTGGGGCTCACGGCGACGAACGGCCTGCTGGAGGACGTGGTCGTGAAGGACGCGGGCAACTACGGAGCCCTGCAGCTCACGGCCTCGGACCTGGAGGTCCGGCGCTTCCGCCTGGAGGGCTCGCGGGAATACGGCGTGGTGGCCTTGCAGGGACGCTTGCGCCTGAGACAGGGCGTCATCACCGACGTGAGCACCGCGGATGGCATCGCGGGAGACGGGCTCCACCTGCGCCAGGTGGAAGCGGACGTCGACACCGTGACCGTCGAGCGAGCCAGGGGCACCTGCGTGCTGGCGACACAGCGAGCCCACGCGGTGCTCCGCGATGCCCGGCTCTCGGGGTGCGGGCTCGCCGCGTTGGCGGCGGATACGCAGGCCACCCTGGAGTCCAGGAACGTCACCGTGCGCGACACCTCCGGCTCCGTCCTGCTCGCCATCGAAGACGGCCAACTGCGCGTGGAGGACCTCACCGCGAAGGACGCGAAGGGCGAACTGGTCTCCACCGACTGCGAGGGCCAGACGCGGGTCCACCTCCGCCACGTCGACGCGAGCAACAAGAAGGGACTGCAAGCTTCCTGCGTCCAGCTCGACTCCAGCCCCCGCGCCAGCCCGCCTCAGCCCTGAGTGGGCGCGGACGTGGGAGGCAGGGGCGTGGCGCGCTGTTCGAGCCACTGGCGGATGACGGGGTAGACCTCCATCGGCGCCCCGGTGCCGAAGATGAGGTCGCCGTGGCCGTAATCCATCTTGTCCCCACGGTCCCGGCCAAAGACGTGCAGCGCGCGATCCGGTGACGTGAGCAGCGCGTACTGCGCCTCCACGTTGGCCGCGGTGGCGAGCCGGTCCGCGCTGCCGCCCATGACCAGCACGGGCAGCTGGAGCTTCGCGATGCCCGCGCGCCAATCCGTCTTGCGGTCGTAGGAGCGGAACGCGTCGTGGGAGATCCAATCCTGGAACTGGAGCAGCACCTTGCGGCTCATCGCCGCCATCATGTTGACGGACAGCTGCCGCAGGACGCGCGGCGGGACGTGCCGGGGATTCACGACGATGTCCGACAGGGGCAGCGCGAGGTAGCCCAGGAAAGGCGCCATGCTGGCGCTGACCCATGACTGCCGGATGCTCCCGGGCCACGCGGCGCGCACGCCCAGCGAGATGAGCGTCCGCAGGAACGGCTCTGACTTGAGGTACACCGGCGCCCCCAATTCGAGCAGGCCCGCCAGCTTGCCGCCCTCGGGGCCCTGGGCCACGCCGTACCCCACCAGGCCGCCCAGCGAGTGGCCCAGCCAGAACGCCTGCTTCGCGCCGGTCTCCTTCAGCGCCAGCTCCAGCAGGGCCGGTCCATCGTGGTTGATGTGGTCGTCGACGGTGAAGTCCGTGGGCCGCCGGCCCCGAGGCGGACGCTGCGAGTGCCCGGTGCCACGCCACTCCACGCTGAAGCAGTCGAAGCCCGCCTCGGTGAGGTAGTGGGCCACGGAGTAGGGCGGCTCGAAGTCGAAGGTGAAGCGGTTGGCCGCCAGCCCGTGGCATAGCAGGACAGGCTCGGCGAAGCGGCGCACCGGGGCCCGCCGCGCGTGGACGGTCAGTTCCCACCCATCCGCGCAGCGCACGCGCAGCATCTCGGGAAGAGGTCCCTTGAGGCGGTACCACCGCCGCACGAGCAGGACCCACCCGACGTTCACCAGCAGCAGCACCGCCGCCGCGATCAATCCCCACAGGGCCCACTGCCCGTACGGCATTTCTCCTCCCATGCGACCCGGGACCGACTCCAGCGCGAATAAAACCCTGCTAAGGTTCGTTCCCTCGCCGTTTCTGCCACATGGGCAGCCGACCACCTGGGGAAGTCGAGGGAACGATGAAGCTGCGGAAACTGATGTTCGTGCTCCCGAACCTCTTCACCGTCACGTCCATCTTCTGTGGCTTCTACGCCATCACCCTGTGCTCGGGTGAGGCAGAACCGGTGCAGCTGTACCAGGCGGCCCTGGCCATCCTCTTCGCCATGTTCTTCGACGGGTTCGACGGACGGGTGGCCCGGCTGACGAAGACGCAGAGCGACTTCGGCATGCAACTCGACAGCCTCGCGGACGTCATGTCCTTTGGCGCGGCGCCGGCGCTGCTCGTCTACAAGTGGGCGTTGGCCCCCATGGGCTTCTGGGGCCTGTTCATCTCCTTCGCGTTCATGGCCTGCGGTGCCATGCGGCTCGCGCGCTTCAACGTGCTCGCCATGCGCAACCCGCACGGCGGTGGTGGCGGCTTCTTCGTGGGCCTCCCCATCCCGCTGGCGGCTGGCGTGCTCGTCTCCCTCATCATCTCCCACCACGTGGCCAGCCAGGGCGAGGCGCTCAGTGACAGCGCGCGCCTGCCGGTGGCGGTCGCGGTGGGCGCCCTGTCGCTGCTGATGGTGTCCACGGTGCGCTACCGCACCTTCAAGGACGCGCGTCCCAGCCGGAAGTTGGCGCTCGTCTTCATGGTCATGGCGCTCACGGGCGCGTTCATCGCCCAGCGGTTCCACCCGGCCTGGGTGCTGGTGACGTACTTCTTCGCGTACCTGCTGATGGGGCTGGTGGAGTCCGCGGTCTCGGTGCGCAGCCGGCTGGCGTCGCGCAAGGTCGGCGCTGTCGCCGCGGTGGCGGTGGCGGCCGGGCTCGACGAGGACGACGACGAGGACTCCGAGCCCAACGCCACCACGGACGACGGTCCCGCGTTCCTCTGAGCAGTCGGGCGCGGGAGCCAGGACGCGGACCGTGCCCTCCCGGCCCGGGGCCGCTAGGATGCCCGGCCCATGCGCGTCGAGCTGCTGTGCACCGGTGACGAGCTCGTCACCGGCCTCATCACGGACACCAACAGCACCTACCTGGAAGCCCGCCTCTTCGACCTGGGTGTGAAGGTCGCACGGGTGACGGTGGTGGGCGACGTCCGCCCGGACATCACGGGCGCGCTGCTGGAGGCCTCGGCGCGCGCGGACGTGGTCATCGTCTCCGGGGGCCTGGGCCCCACGGCGGATGACTTCACGCTGGAGTGCGCGGCCTCGGCGGCGGGCGTACCCCTGCGAGAGGACGCACGGGTGCTCGGCTGGCTGAAGGAGCGCTACGCCGCGCGAGGCATGCCCATGAACCCGGGCGCCCTCCGCATGGCGCGCATCCCCGCGGGCACGGAGCCGGTGCGCAATCCCCAGGGCTCGGCGCCGCTGGTCATCCAGCAGCTCGGCCGCGCCCACCTGTTCTTCCTGCCAGGAGTTCCCCGCGAATACCGCGCCCTGGTGGACGGCGAGGTGCTGCCTCGTGTGCGGGCCTGGCTCGCCTCCGAACCCGACCGCACGTTCCGAGCCTTCCGCCTGCTGCGAACGGTGCGCCTCCCCGAGTCCGTGTTGAACGAGCGGGTGATGCCGCTGGCCCCCAGCCATCCCCGGGTGGTGTTCGGCTTCCGGACGCACGCGCCGGAGAACCACCTGAAGCTGATGGCGGAGGCCCCCACGCAGTCGGAGGCCGACGCCGCGCTCGCCGCCGCGGAGGCCGCCTGCCGGAAGGTGCTGGGCACGCACGTCTACGGCGCGGATGGCAGCGAATACGCCCCCGTCCTGCTGGATCTGCTCGCGCGCGCCGGCCACACGCTGGCGGTGGCGGAGAGCTGCACGGGAGGCCTCGTCGCGCAGGAACTCACGGCCGTTCCCGGCTCCAGCCAGGTCTTCATCGGGGGCGCGGTCGCCTACTCGGAGAAGATGAAGTCCGCCTGGGTGGGCGTCCCCCCGGACCTCCTCGCGAAGCACAGCGCCGTGTCGTCGCAGACGGCGCTCGCCATGGCGGAGGGAGTCCGCGCCGCCTGCGGCGCCACGTTCGGCCTGTCCGTCACGGGCTACGCGGGACCCGGCGGAGGCACGCCCGAGGACCCTGTGGGCACCGTGTACTGCGGTCTGGCCGGCCCGGACATGGAGCCGCGCTGCGAGCGGATCTCGCTCGCGGGTGACCGCGACCGGGTCCGTCTGTTCGCCGCGTCCCATGTGCTGGAGATGTTGAGGTTGCACCTGCTCGCCGCCGCCCCCGTGTCGCCATGAGTCGCTCCAAATCAAAGCGTCCCCGTCCTTCCCCCGTGGAGGCGCCGTCCACGGTGCCCCCGGTCCCCGCCACCGCGAGCGAGCCCATCCCGCCCACGCCCGAGTCCTCCACGCCGCTCGCCAGCCCCACGGCCGCGGTGGAGCCCAGCCCTCCAGCCACCCCTCCGGCCGGAGGAGCGCATCCCGTACGGAGCGCGGTGCGCCTGTGGCTGTCGGCCTACCGGGTGGAGGTGATGCTGTTCCTGGTCGCGTTCGCGGTGCTGGCCAGCTTCAGCTCGCAGCGCTTCCTCCGGCAGAGCGCCGCGCCGCACTTCATCTACCAGGCCCAGTCCTGGCTGGAGGGCCGGCTCGACGTGGATCCTCAGGTATTGCCCAACCTGGAGGACTGGGCCTGCGTGCGGGTGGTGGATGGGCACAAGGTGCGGTGCGAGGGGCGCCTGCTCCGCGATGACCGCTGGTTCGTCAGCTTCCCGTCCTTCCCCGCGGTCGTGATGCTCCCGTTCGTCGCGCTGCACGGCTACCAGTTCAACGACACGTCGTTCGGCGTCTTCGTGGGTGCGCTCGCGGTGGCGCTCTTCTATTCGCTGCTGCGCTTCCTCGCGCAGGAAGGGGAGACAGAGCGCAACCGCAACGACAACGTGGCGCTGTCGCTGGTGCTCTCCTTCGGCACGCTGTTCTTCTACTGCGCCATCCGCGGCGAGGTCTGGTTCGGCGCGCAGGTGATGGGCGTGGCGCTCACGTGTCTGTACGTGCGCAACGCCGTCAAGGCCCGGCGTCCCGTGCTCGCGGGCGTCTTCTTCTCCATGGCCGTGCTCACCCGCACGCCGCTGGTGTTCGCGGGCCTCTTCTTCGTCCTGGAAGCCCTCTGTCCGGGCCCGGACCGGCTGGCCCAACTCAAGGCCCTTCCGACCGCGTGGAAGCCCGCCCTGCGCAAGCTCGTGCTCTTCGGCGCGGGAGCCGCACCCCTTGCGCTGCTCGCCGCCGCCTACAACGTCTACCGCTTCGGCAAGCCGGGGGAGTTCGGCCACTCGTACTTCTACAACAACCGGGTGAACGCGGACATCGACCGCTTCGGGCTCTTCAACCTCGAGTACCTGTCGCGCAACATCCAGGCCGCGTTCCTCAAGCTGCCCCAGGTGTCGTTGTCTCCGCCGAGGCTGTCGTACGACCCGCATGGGCTGTCGCTGCTGCTCACGCTGCCCCTGCTGGTGTTCCTGCTGTTCCCCCGCACGCGTCCCCGGCTGCACTGGCCCCTGTGGCTGACCGTGGCGGTGTGCGCGCTGCCGGGCCTCTTCTACCAGAACACCGGTTACATGCAGTTCGGCTTCCGGTTCAGCCTGGACTACACGCCCTACCTGTTGCTGCTCTTCGCCATTGGCGGATGGTCCCTGCGCAACCGCGCGGTGATTGCCGTGCTGGCGCTTGGCGTGCTGGTGAACTTCTGGGGAGCCGTGGCCTTTCGTGGCTACACGGAGTTCGTGCGGAACTGGTAGGCCTCCAGGGCCCGGAGGCTTGAATCCGCCGGGCCCCACTCGCACATCAAGGGCGACATGCAACCTCCTACCGGTCAGCCCCCTCCAGGCAAGCGTTGGCACACCCGTGAGGACAGCGGCATCCGGCTGGATGCGACGTTGCGCTGGTGGCACGACGACGAGCCCATCGAGCATCCGAAGATCATCGAGCTCTTCAACGCCTCGCTGGTCCTGGACGACGATGGGCGCTACCAGCTCCGCATCGCCCCGGACTGGTGCTACGTCCAGGTGGAGGACGCGGCGTATGAAGTGCGCACCGTGGACGTCACGCCGGACGAGCGCGTGTCCCTGCGCCTGAGCGACCGGACGGCGGAGGCCCTGGACCTGGGAACGCTCCAGCTCACGCCGGACGGAGTCCTCACCTGCCGCGTGAAGCAGGGCAGGGCGAAGGCCCGCTTCTCTCGTGATGCGCAGTACCAGTTCGGTGAGCTGCTGGAAGAGGGCCCGGAAGGGCACCTGGTGCTGCGCGCGGGCCAACGCCAATGGGAGGTCCCCCTCTCGCTGGATGCACTCCAGGCCGCGCTCTAGGCCGCCTCGGCGGACGCGGACGGCACGGACGGCGCCGTGGTTCCCACCAGGTCCCGGGCGAGGGCCTCCAGGACGTCCGGGTGCTCCCGCAGCCACTCGCACGCCCGCTCGCGGCCCTGGCCGATGCGCTCACCCCGCAGGCTGAAGTGGCTGCCCGACTTCTCCACCACGCCCGCGCCCACCGCCAGGTCCAGCACCTCGGCGGCGCGGTGGATGCCCGTGCCGTAGAGCACGTCGAACTCCGCCTCCTGGAACGGGGGCGCCAGCTTGTTCTTCACCACCTTCACGCGGGCCCGCGAGCCCACCACCGCGTCGCCCTCCTTGAGGTTGCCCGTGCGGCGGATCTCCATCCGCACCGACGCGTAGAACTTCAGCGCGTTGCCACCCGTCGTCGTCTCCGGGTTGCCGAACATCACGCCAATCTTCATGCGGACCTGGTTGATGAAGATGATGCAGGTGCCCGAACGGCTCACGGCGCCAGTGAGCTTCCGCAGCGCCTGGCTCATCAGCCGCGCCTGGACGCCCATGTGCGCGTCCCCCATCTCCCCTTCGATTTCCGCGCGGGGCACCAGCGCCGCCACCGAGTCCACCACGATGAGGTCCACGGCGCCGGAGCGCACGAGCTGCTCGGTGATTTCAAGCGCCTGCTCCCCGGTGTCCGGCTGCGCCACGAGCAGTTCCTCCGTGCGCACCCCCAGCTTGCGCGCGTAGGACAGATCCAGCGCGTGCTCCGCGTCGATGAAGGCCGCCACGCCTCCGACGGCCTGCACCTGGGCAATGGCATGCAGGGTGAGCGTCGTCTTGCCGGAGGATTCGTTGCCGAACAGCTCCACCACGCGGCCTCGCGGATAGCCCCCCACGCCCAACGCCCGGTCCAACCCCACCGAGCCCGTGGGGATGACCGCCACCTTCTGCTCCGGTGCGTCCGCGCCGAGCGTCATCACCGCCCCCCGGCCGAACTGCTTCTCGATGGACGCCACCGCCGCCGCCACTGCCTTCAACTTCTCCGTCAGCTTGCTCATCTCGTCTGACTCCCTCGCCGCCCTGCGGGCTGGATGCCTCGGCGGCGGGCAGAGCAACGGTCATGCCGCGCGGGCCTCCGGGGAGAAGGACCTGCAAGGGCGTCCAGGTGCGTCCGGTCCGTCCAAAGTGGCGGAGCGACATGGCTGTCTCCCGGGTGCTGAGAAGACGCAAGGCGCGTGCGTCCGCGCATAAGCAGACACGGGGGGACGTGACAGCCCAGCTTGGTGGGATGAATGGCTTTGCATTGAATCCCCGGCACGTCGGCGTGACATCTCCGCTCGTGAATACGACCCGTGAGAACCTTCCCCATGTGGTCATCCTGGGAGGCGGCTTCGGCGGCCTCTACGCGGCTCGGTACCTGCGAAAGGCAGGGGTTCGCGTCACGATGGTGGACCGTCACAACCACCACCTCTTCCAGCCCCTGCTGTATCAGGTGGCCACGGCGACGCTCAGCCCCAGCGACATCGCCGCGCCGCTGCGGGCAATGCTCGGACGCAATCACGTCCAGGTGCTGCTCGCGGAAGTGACGGGCGTGGACACCGAGCACAAGCGCGTCCTCCTGGCGGACGGCGAGCTGGCGTATGACTTCCTCATCGTGGCCACCGGTGCGACGCACTCGTACTTCGGCAACGACGCCTGGTCGCGGCACTCGATGGGGTTGAAGACCGTCGAGGACGCCCTGGAGATCCGCCGCCGCGTGCTGCTCGCCTTCGAGCAGGCCGAGCGCGAACCGGATCCCGAGCGCCGCCGCGCGTTGCTCACCTTCGCCATCATCGGCGCGGGCCCCACGGGCGTGGAGCTGGCGGGAGCCCTGGCGGAGATCAGCCGCAATTCATTGTCGGGGGACTTCCAGAACATCGACCCCCGGGATGCGCGCGTCATCCTCATCGAGGGCATGGACCGCGTGCTTCCCACCTATCCCGAGAACCTCTCGGGCGAGGCCCGCGGGGTGCTGGAAAAACTCGGCGTCGAGGTCCGCACGGGCACCCGGGTGACGAACATCGACGCGGCCGGCGTGGACATGGGCACCGAGCATCTGGCGGCCCGCACGGTGCTCTGGGCCGCGGGCGTGGAGGCCTCGCCCGTGGCCCGTTCGCTCGGCGTGACGCTGGACAGGGCAGGTCGCGTCCCGGTGACGCCCGAGCTCACCGTGCCCGGGCATCCCGACATCTTCGTCGTGGGCGACCTCGCGCTCGTGAAGCAGGACGACGGCAGCGCGGTCCCGGGCGTGGCGCCCGCGGCGATGCAGGAGGGCAAGCACGCGGTGCTCAACCTCCGCCGCCAGCTCGCGGGTCAGCCCATGCAGCCCTTCCGCTACTGGGACCGGGGAACCTACGCCGTCATTGGCAGAGGCCATGCCGTGGGCGTGGCCTTCCGCCGCGTCAAGCAGTCCGGCTTCATCGCCTGGCTGGCCTGGCTCTTCATCCACATCACCTTCCTCATCGGCTTCCGCAGCAAGCTGGCCGTGCTGCTCAACTGGGCGTACTCGTACCTGACGTTCGGCAGGTCGGCGCGCATCATCACGGGCCCCGCGCCCCGCCTGGATGAGCGGGGCGTGCATCCCCTGCCCGCCGGGGACGGGTCAGCTCGGGTAGGGCGGGAAGTCGTGGCTCCCGCCGTTCTCGGAAGGCTGGTGCCTGACAGGCGAGGGGAGGGGTGAACTCGCCGCGCCCTGGGTATTGGTCTGCAGCCAGCCCCGGCGGTCCAGCATCCGGCAGTCGACGGCGAGCAGCAGGTCCACGTCCTCGATACGTGCGTGGTCCTCCAGGTCCGCGCGGGTCCGCGCCAGCTTGAGGATGCGGTCGTGCGCCCGAGCGGACAGGCCATGTTGCTGAACCGCTTTCTTCAATTCCTTCTCAGCCTTGGGAGACAGCGCGCAGAAGCGGCGCAGCAGATGTGACGGCATCTGTGCGTTGCAATGTACGCCCGGCATGTCCTGGAAGCGGACGCGCTGCCGCTCGCGCGCGGCCTGGACGCGCTCCCGGTAGTACTGGCTCGGCTGCTCCGGCGTCTTCGCCGCGAGGTGGTGGTACTCCACCGGCCGCGTCTGCACGGTGATGTCGATGCGGTCCAGCAACGGCCCGCTGATGCGCGTGTGATAGTCAAAGACGCGGTGCTCGCGGCAGGTGCACTTGTGCCCCGGGACGTTGAAGTAGCCACAGGGGCAGGGGTTCATCGCCGCGACCAGCATGACGCGGCACGGATAGGTGATGTGCTGCGTCGCCCGCGCCAGGTGGATGACTCCTTCCTCCAGCGGCTGTCGCAGCACCTCCAGGACGTTCTTCCGGAACTCCGGAAGCTCGTCGAGGAACAGCACCCCGTGATGCGCCAGGGACAACTCGCCCGGCCGCGCCATGGGGCCTCCCCCCACGAGGCCCGCGTCGGACAGCGTGTGGTGAGGCGAGCGGAACGGCCGCTCCCGCACCAGCGCCTGCTCGTCTCCCAGCAATCCCTGGATGGAGTAGACCTTCGTCACCTCCAGGGCCTCATCGAACGTCATCTCCGGCAGGATGCCTGGCAGCCGCCGCGCCAGCATCGTCTTGCCTGAGCCCGGAGGCCCGGCCATCAAGAGGTTGTGGCCACCGGCCGCCGCCAGCTCCAACGCCAGCTTCAGCTCCGGCTGTCCGCGCACGTCGGCCATGTCCGCGGTTTCCAGGCGACGACCCCCCTGCGTTGTCCCCGTGCGTGCCAGCGGCGTCAGGGGCGCTTCGCCCGTGAGGTGCCCCACCGCCTCTCGCAGGTGGGCCACCGGCAGCACCTGGATCCCCTCCACCAGTGCCCCCTCCGCTGCGTTCGCGGCCGGCACCATGATTCCTCGATAGCCGCCGTTCCGGGCCGCCACGGCCAGGGGCAGCACGCCCTTGATGGGCTTGATGGAGCCGTCCAACGACAGCTCTCCGCCAAAGAGGTAGTGCCCGAGCGGCTCCTCCTCCATCAACTTCGCCGCGGCA
The DNA here is from genome assembly GCF_017302985.1 of Corallococcus macrosporus. NCBI lineage: Bacteria > Pseudomonadati > Myxococcota > Myxococcia > Myxococcales > Myxococcaceae > Corallococcus > Corallococcus macrosporus. The sequence goes on along the minus strand of NZ_JAFIMU010000007.1, from coordinate 716,369 downwards.
AGGACACCCAGGGCGATGGGCAGCTCGAACGCCGCCCCCTCCTTGCGGATCTCCGCGGGAGCCAGGTTGACGGTGATCCGCTTCTGCGGAAGGTCGAACCCGGCGTTCTTCAGCGCGGAGACCACCCGTACCTTCGACTCACGCGCCGCGCCTTCCGGCAACCCCACGACGTTGAAGTAGGGGAGGCCGAGCGCCATGTCGACCTCGCACTCCACCACCACCGCGTCGATGCCCATCAACGCCCCTGACCGCACCCTCGCCAGCATCGTCATCCCCTCCCATCCACGAACCGGGGCAGGGAAGAGCAATGGACATACCGAGGCCCCGTCCCCTGGGAAGGCGCTTCATGGCCATCCATCGCGTCAGACGTCGGGTCCCGGTCAGGGACACGGAGCCGCGAAAAGAAGAAGCCCGCTGGCGTCGGAACGCCAGCGGGCTTCGGATGGAATCAAGCGCAGCCTGATGCGTGGATCAGGGAGTCGGCGCGGGGGCGGGCGCGGGCGCCGCACCGTCCGGCGTGGTCTGCGTGCCCTGGATGACCGCGTTCTGCGGAAGCTCGGTGGCCATGCCCAGGATCTTCGCTCCCGCGGCGCGGGCGCCGTCGAGCGCCACCACCAGCTTGCCGTAGTTCGCCGCGTCATCCGCCATGAAGAAGACGACCTTCTCGTCCGGCTTCTTGGCGTTCAGCATCCGCTTGAGGCGAGGGATGTAGTCCGACGCGGGGATCTGCTCCGTGTTGATGGAGTAGGCACCGGCCTTGTCCACCTGCACGACGATCTGCTGATCATCGGGCTCCGGCGGCGGCTGGTTCTCCTCCACCTCCGTCTCCGGGACCCGGACGAGGATGTCCTTCTCCAGGAGGGGCGTCACCACCATGAAGATGATGAGGAGCACCAGCACCACGTCCACCAGGGGCGTGACGTTGATCTCCGAGTTCGGCGCGGACGCGGGCTTGACCCACTGACGCTGCTTGTGTCCTCGGGACATTACTTCTTCTCCTCGACACCCAGGGCGATCTGCTTCGCCTTCGCCTTGCGGGCCGTGTCCAGAACCTTGCGCACATCGCCCACGTTCAGGGCGTTGTCGCCCTTCAGGAGGATCTTCTTGCCTGGATCCTTCACCAGCTCGGCGGCGATCTTCTCCTGGAGCCCCTTCTCGTCGACCTCATCGTTCTCCACGAACATCTTCTTGTCCGGGGTGATGGAGAGGATCAGCGGGTCGGCTTCCTTGCCTTCCTTTTCGATCTCCGTGGCCTTGGGCAGCTCCACGGACTTGCCGCGCTGGAGCATGGGCGTCACGACCATGAAGATGATGAGGAGCACCAACACCACGTCCACCAGGGGCGTGACGTTGATCTCGCTCTTGATGCCCCCTTTGGGGCCTGCTGACATTCCCATGCGTGCACCTGTGTCCGGGAAGGGATTCCCACCCCGGGGCGGCGCGGCTTCTCAGCCGGGCCACCCTCATGGGTGGGGGGTCCCAGGGTGTGGAGCTACGACTCAGGCCGCGTGCGAACCGCCGCCCACGTGCCGCGCCACCACGTCCAGGAACTCGTTGGAGGACTCGGAGATGTCCACGGAGCGGGCATCCACCCAGCCCTGCAGGAAGTTGTAGGCCATAACCGCGGGGATCGCCACGAGCAGACCGAACGCCGTGGTGATGAGCGCCTCGGAGATACCGGCGGAGATGGTCGCCAGACCACCCGAACCCGCGGCCGCCATGAGCTGGAAGGCGTTCACGATACCCATCGTGGTGCCGAGCAGACCGACGAACGGGGCCGTCGAACCGACGGTGGCCAGCAGGCCCAGGCCACGCTTGAGGCTCTGCACCTCACGCTGCGCCTGGCGCTCCAGCGCGCGGGCCACGGACTCCACCGCCAGGTCCTTGTTTCCGGGGCTGATCCGGTACGCCGTCAGGCCGGAGTTGATCACGCGGCCCAGGTGGCCCACGTCCTTGCCCAGGTTGGTGTTCGCTGCCGTGGTCAGGTCGCCCTTCGCGAGGATCGCGCCCATCTTGGCGGCGAAGTTGCGGCTGTCCGAACGGGTCTTGCGGAAGACGATGATCCGCTCCGCCATGACGACCAGCGACGCCACCGACATGATGGCGAGGGTGAAGATGATCATGCGGGCGAAGAGGCCCGTGTGGTGCCAGATATCGAGCAGGGTAAATTGCATGGCTGTGGAGCGCTCCTCCTCACGAGCGCGAGGTGATGTTCGGCGGACTGCTAAGCGGGGCTGCCTGGCTGGATGATCAGCGCGGCAGCTTCAGGTTGAAGTTGAACGTGTACTGAACTTCCACCGGCCTGCCCTGGAACGTGACCGGCTTGTAACGTGAGGCGGTGAGCACGTCCATCACGGCCTGCTCCATGTGCGGGAGCGGCTTGATCGTGCGGCAGCGCTCGACCTTTCCCTCGGTCGTGATCACGCACTTCACGATCATCAGACCCTGCACGCGCGCCTCGAGCGCCTCACGCGTATAGGAGACTTCGGGACCCGCGATCTTCTCGGGACGCGTCATGCCCTGGCCGAACGCCAGCACGTCCGTGCCCGTTCCACCCAGCTGGCCGCCCACCACGCCGCCGATCACACCGCCGACCACGCCACCCACCACACCGCCAGCGACGCCGCCTTCGACGCCACCCTCGACCTCGGACTCGCTCGCCTCTTCTTCAGGCTCCGGCGCCTCCTCGGTCTCCTGCGGCTTCTGCTGCGGGATCTCCTTCGGCTGGACGATCATGTCCTTGGGCTTCTTGGGCGTGACCTTCTTCTCCGTCTTCGGCTTCGACGCCGGAGGAGGCGGAGGCGGAGGCGGCGGAGGCGGCGCCATGGTGGCCTTCAGCGTGACCTCGACCTCCTTCTCCTCCACGGGAGGCGGGCGCGTGGAGAGATAGGCCACAAGACCCAGCAGGCCGACGTGGAGCACCGTGGAAACGCCAGCACCCACGCCGAAGCGCGACCTGGGTCCTTGCCCGCGGTCAAGGACTGAATCGAACATGCACGTAACTCCTCTTCACCAGTGGACTACCCGTCCCCGCCATGCCCGGATTGAAGGGCGGCCACCATACAGAAAAGGGTTCCGGGTTCAAGCAACCGTGTTTGGCGCCGCAAACGTGATCGCGCAATGCCCCACTGGTCACCAAAAAGCAACGGTCTATTGACAACTGCTTGACCTCGGATATTTTCCGGAGTCATTTTCGGTTGCAGCCCACCTTGGAGGGGTTTGGTATGCAAGTGAAACAAGTACTTCGGGAAACCGGAGTCGTCCTTGCTGCGGGTCTGTTGTACGGATCCGCGGCTTTCGCGCAGTCCAGCGTCATCATCGGCACTGTCATCAATACTGAGGACAAGAAGCCGGCAGCCGATGTCGTTGTGACCGCCACCTCGCCCAACCTGCAGGGCGAGCAGACCGTGGTTACCGACGCACAGGGTAACTACCGTATTCCCCAGCTCCCGCCGGGCACGTATACGCTGCGGTTCGAAAAGGAGTCGTTCAAGCCTTTCGCCCGCCCTGAAATCCAGCTGCTGCTCAACCGCACCATCCGCGTGAACGTGGAGCTGCTCCCTGAGAGCTTCTCGTCGACGGAGACCATCGTTGGCGCCCCGCCGACGATCGACGTCGGTTCGACGAACCAGGGCGTCAACGTCGATCAGGAGTTCATCAAGCGCATCGCGGTGGCCCGTCCGGTCGGCAAGGGCGGCGCGACGCGCTCGTTCGAGTCCCTGGCCGAGCTCGCCCCGGGCGCCCAGTCCGACCAGTACGGCGTGTCCATCAACGGCACGACCTCGCCTGAGAACGGCTACGTGGTGGACGGTCTGTCCACGAACGACCCGGCCTTCGGCGTGAACGCCAGCCCGCTGAGCATCGAGTTCGTGCAGGACGTGAACATCATCACCGGCGGCTACATGCCGGAGTTCGGTCGCTCCACGGGCGGTGTGATCAACGCGGTGACCCGGTCGGGCTCCAACGAGTTCCACGGCTCCGTGTTCGCCAACTGGACGCCGGGCGCGCTGGAAGGCAACCGCAAGCTGGTCATCGAGGACGGCACCACGGTCACCGGCCTGAACGCCCTGAGCAACCTGGGCGACTTCGGCGCGACCCTCGGCGGCCCCATCCTCAAGGACAAGCTCTGGTTCTTCGCCGGCTTCGCGCCGTCGTTCCAGCGCTACGAGCACACCCGCGCCCTCAACGCCTTCACGCTGGATGACGACGGCGCGGTGGCGAAGGATGCGAACGGCTTCAGCGTCGTCCAGCAGATCCCGGGTTCCGAGCGGACGTACTTCGCGGACTCCCGCACGATCCAGTTCATGGGCAAGCTGACGTACCTCATCAACCAGGACCACAACGTGTCGTTCGCCCTGAACGGCACCCCGACCGTGTCGGGTGGTCTGGGCAAGCTGCAGATCAGCCCCCGCTCGGGCGGTCTGCCGGCCGCGCAGAACTCGCGTCCGGAGGACATCGGCCAGACGGAGAACCGCGCGAACACCACGGCGCTCGCCCTCAAGTACGCGGGCGCGTTCATGGACAAGAAGGTCCTGGTCGACGCCAACCTCGGTTGGTTCCACCAGACCGCGTCCACGCCTCCGGCGGACGGCAGCGCCATCGGCGCGACCAACGGCCTGGCGGGCTACGCCCTGGCGCAGTACACCCGCACGCGTCCCCTGACGCAGTTCGAGAACGTCCCGAACGCGGAAGAGTACTGCGGCACGTCCGCGGCCGAGCAGGCCCTGCGCTGCCCGGCGACGAACTACTACGTCGGCGGCCCTGGCTTCATGTCCGAGGCCACCCTGGATCGCTACCAGATCAACGCGAAGGCCACGTACCTGCTGAACGCGGCCGGCACGCACGTCTTCAAGGCGGGCGTGGACACGGAGTTCCTGACCTTCGATCAGAAGAAGGCCTACTCCGGTAGCGTGTTCCTCCAGGAGAGCAGCGGCACGGTGAACGGCCGCCGCATCTGGGTGGACAACCGTCGCTACGGCTACCAGACGGCCCCGGACACCCCGGTGTTCGAGACCCTGCAGCAGTCCTCCACGAGCGGCACCACCATCGGTGGCTTCCTCCAGGACAGCTGGTCCATCGCGAACCGCGTCACCCTGAACCTGGGCGTGCGCTACGACGTGCAGTCCATGTACGGCGGCGACGGCAACCTGGCGCTGAAGCTCGGCAACCAGTGGTCGCCCCGCATCGGCGCCGTGGTGGATCCGTTCGCCAACGGCCGCGCGAAGCTGTTCGTCAACTTCGCCCGGTACTACGAGCAGGTTCCGCTCAACATGATGGACCGCGCCTTCCCGGGTGAGCGCCGCTTCAGCGCGCGTCGCTACCTGGCGGAGCCGGGCGCCGCGGGCGGCTGCGATCCTTCCACCCTGGAAGGCCAGCGCGGCAACTGCGCGTCCGACGCGTTCATCGCGCCGCGCGCGGAGAACACCGCGAACGCGAACCAGCTCTACTCTGGCGGTCTGGTGCAGAGCGAGCCGGTCGATCCGGACATCGAGCCCCAGTCCTCCGACGAGTTCGTGGTCGGCGGCGAGTACGAGCTCCTGGCGAACACCCGCCTGGGCGCGACGTACACGCACCGCGACATGAACAAGGTCATCGAGGACATGAGCCGCGATGACGGCAACACGTACTTCCTCGGCAACCCCGGCAGCGGCTTCGCCAAGGAATTCCCGACCCCGCAGCGTGACTACGACGCGGTCACCGTCTACCTGAACCGCACGTTCACGGACGGCTGGCTGGCGCAGGCGAGCTACACGTGGTCCCGCCTGTACGGCAACTACCCCGGTCTGTTCCGTCCGGAGAACAACCAGCTCGACCCGAACATCCTCGCGGACTTCGACCTGATTGCCCTCCTGAACAACCGCTCGGGTCTGCTGCCCTTCGACCGCACGCACGCCATCAAGGTGTTCGGCGCCAAGGAGATCAACATCTCCAACGCGCTGTCCGCGAGCATCGGTCTGTCCTACCGCGGCAACTCCGGCACGCCGATCAGCTACCTCGGCGCGTACCCGGGCTACGGCCAGGATGAGACGTTCATCCTGCCGCGCGGCAGCGGCGGTCGCACCCCGTGGATCAACAGCATCGACTCCAACGTGGGCGTGAACTACCGCGTGAGCAAGGACAGCGTGGTGTCCTTCACCCTGGACGTGTTCAACCTCTTCAACTTCCAGGGCGTGGACAGCGTGGACGAGTCCTACACGTTCTCGCAGGTCCTCCCGGTCTACGACGCGAAGACCAAGACCTCGGGCACCGTGGCCGACCTGCCGTCTGACGGCAACGAGGGCAAGGTTCTGCGCGCGGACGGCTCCGGCGAGTTCCTGCCGGCCGACGAAGTGAACAAGAACTACAAGAACCCGGACCGTTACCAGGCCCCGCGGCAGATCCGCTTCGGTGTCCGGTACACGTTCTAACCACCCGACCACGTGAGGAAGATCAGCAACATGCGCAAGAGCATTCTTTCGACGGTGGTGATGCTGGGAGCCGCGGGCAGCCTGACCGCCTGCGACTTCGAGCAGCCGAACCCCGGGTGCATCGTCCAGGACGCGTCCTTCGCGAACTGGTACGCCAAGTACGACGCGGTCGGCGCTCCCACGGGCGCGGACTGCAGCCGGTTCGAGCCGCTCACGGGTGAGCAGCTGGGTGTGTGGAAGTTCGCGGACCCGAAGCTGAACACGGCCAAGCTGGTGATCCGTCCCCTGACGCTCGCCGGCCTGGGTCAGTTCGACGCGACCAACACGTTCGACGGGCTGCAGGCGACGGGCAACCTGTCCACGACGACGGACGCGGACGACTTCTGCTCGGCCACGGACTTCAACTCGGCGGGCGTCAACGCGAACACGGGCAAGGCCAACGAGGGCAAGCCGAACGAGATCGACTACTCGGTGAACCCGAGTGCGAAGACCTACCAGTTCGCCAACGTCCGGGTTTACTCGAACCCTGGCGCGCCGGGCACGCAGATGACCGGCGAGCTGACCTACACGAGCAACGGCTGCACCGCGCAGTACGTCATGCGCGCGGTCTGGCCGGTGACGGGTTGCGACCCCGAGCTGGATCCGAACGTGGAGGAGAACTTCGTCTCCACGTGCGGCCTCGGCTCCGGTATCAACCCGGACTTCGCGGTGACGTGCGATCCCGAGCTCGGGTTCTGCGTCCCGACGAACGCCATCCCGTCCTTCAAGTAGTCGGTACTGACCGACCCTGAAGGCCAACGCGGCCCCGGCAGCCCCTCCCCCACGTGGGAGTGGCGGTCCGGGGCCGCGCTGTTGTTAGTGTCTGGAATCCACTGTCAGGAGGACCATGGAGGGCCGATACGAACTCATCGAGCACGTCTGCTCGCTTCTCGCGGACGAAGTGGGGACGCTCCGCAAGGAGGCGCCCTACCGGGTCGCGCTCTGCTACCCGAGCCCCTACCACGTGGGCATGAGCTCGCTGGGCTACCAGGCCATCTACCGGGAGGTGCATGCGCACGCGGGCGCGACCGCGGAGCGTGTCTTTCTTCCGGATGATGTCGAGACATACAAGAGAATAAGGACGCCATTGTTTACCTGGGAATCCCAGGCACCGGTGTCTGGCTTTGAAATGCTTGCATTCTCCGTGGCTTACGAATTGGAACTCACGGGTTTGTTCACGATGTTGGAGTTGTCTGGTTTGCCGGTTCTTGCCTCGGAGCGGGATGCAAGGCATCCGCTGGTGGTGGCGGGCGGCCCGCTGACGTTCTCCAACCCGGATCCGCTGGAGCCCTTCGTGGACGTGCTCGTCCAGGGGGAGGCGGAGGATCTGATCCACGTGCTGCTGGAGGCCGCGGCCTCCATGGAGCGCGAGGCGCTGCTGGATCACCTGGCGAAGGTCCCGGGCTTCCGGGTGCCCGGGCGGGGCGGCGGGGCGCGCTACCACGTGGCGAAGGCGACGGACGCCCGGCTGCCGGCTCGCACGCAGATCATCACGCCGCACACGGAGCTGCGCTCGATGTTCCTCATCGAGCCGGAGCGGGGCTGCTCGCGCGGCTGCCACTACTGCGTCATGCGCCGCACGACGAATGGCGGCATGCGCACGGTGCCCCCGGAGCGCATCCTGTCGCTCATCCCGGACCATGCGAAGCGCGTGGGGCTGGTGGGCGCGGCGGTGACGGACCACCCGCGCATCGTGGAGCTCCTGCGCACCCTCGTGGATTCAGGGCGCGAGGTGGGCGTGTCCTCGCTGCGCGCGGACCGGCTCACGCAGGAGCTGGTGGATCAGCTGCGGCGGGGCGGGGCGACGAACCTCACGGTGGCCGCGGACGGGGCCTCGCAGAAGATGCGGGACCTGGTGGACCGCAAGCACTCCGAAGAGCAGATCGTCCGGGCCGCGCAGTTCGCTCGCACCGCGGGCATGAAGCAGCTCAAGGTCTACAACGTGGTGGGCCTCCCGCATGAGGAGGACGCGGACATCGACGAGTTGATCCGCTTCACCACGGAGCTGTCGCGCATCCTGCCCGTGGCGCTGGGGGTGGCGCCCTTCGTGGCCAAGCGCAACACGCCGCTGGACGGGGCGCCCTTCGCGGGGCTGCGTGAGGTGGAGAACAAGCTGGAGCGGCTGCGCAAGGGCCTGCGCGGGCGGGCGGAGGTGCGGCCCACGTCCGCGCGCTGGGCCTGGGTGGAGTACATGCTGGCCCAGTGCGGCCCGGAGGCCGGGCTGGCCGCCATGGACGCCTGGCGCGCGGGAGGCAGCTTCGCCGCGTGGAAGCGGGCATTCCAGGAGCGCGGGTGCGAGCCGTACCTGGCCCGCCGCGTGGAGGACGGGCGGCGCCAGCCCACGGTGTGGCCCATCGTGCCGGGTCGCCCACCGCCCCAGCCGTCCGCCGCCTGACGGGGCCCGCAAAGGCCGTATTCGCCGGGCTCCGCTTTCGCTAGAAGACGGCCAGCGGGGCCGATGGCCGGCACTCGCATGGCCTCGGAGAGCATCTGGTGAGCACGCAGCGCGTGGAAAAGTCGTGGCAGAAGACGGGCCTCAAGGACTACTCGACGGAGGCCCTGCTGGGCACGCTGGGGCACTACGGCGTCCCCGTGGGCGAAGAGGACTACCGCAAGCTGGCGGAGTCCGCCTATCCGCTCGGCATCGCCCAGCAGTGGGCGGCGAAGTGGAAGGGCACCGGCCCCTTCAAGGACTACGTCGTGGCCGCGGCCGTGGAGCTGTGGCGCCGGTGGATGCCGGACCGCGTGTCCCCGCAGGACTTCACGCAGGCGCTGGCGACGCTGATGCAGGTGCTGGTGCACAAGCTCAACGGCGCGAAGGAGGCCCCCGTGGCTTCCGCCTTCGAGCACGTGAAGGCGCTGCGCTCGAAGCTGACGGTGGATGACAAGGGCGCGCTGCCCCAGCCGTTCCTCCAGGAGGCGCTGGCGCCCTTCTCGGAGAAGGACGCGGAGCTGTTCGACAGCCTGGCGGAGTCGCTGGCGGCCCAGGGGCACCTGGACGACGCGTCGGCCTTCGCCGACGTGGAGGAGTTCCTGCTGCCCGACCGGCGCGGCATCTCCCAGGCGGTGGTCCGCGCCGCGAAGGGCGAGCGCGAGCCCGCCATCCAGGACCTCAAGAACCTCATCCACGACACGGCGCGCGCGCCCATCTCCCGCCTGCTGGCGGTGGACGGCCTCATCCACCTGCAGGCGTGGATCGACGCGAACGTCGAGGGCCGGGGCCTGCTGGCGGAGGCGGAGAAGTCCAACGACATCCACCTGGCGCTCGACCTGGTGCCCCGCCTGGAGCACGTCTTCAAGCAGCAGAACGACCGGTCCGCGCTGCTGGAGCTGATGGGCACGCAGGAGCGGCTGGAGGCCCTGCACGACAAGATGCACCCGGGCCACCGGGCGCACCGTCACCAGCACGCGCAGCCCCAGCGCCGCCGCTAGGCGACCGGGCTGCTCAAGTCCCCGTGCGCCGGGGGCCCTGGGACTCCGGGGCCTCTGGCGCCGCGCGCTTGAGCTTCACCGTGACGACGCCGGGCACGCCTTCCGCCACGTCCCGCACGGGCACCACGGCGCCCACGGTGGTGTAGCGGATGGCGCCCGTCTGGGTGAAGGCGTGCTTGAGGTCGTACTCCTTCGCGCGGGGGAGGAACCACTCGCGCACCCGGGGCAGGGGCAGCGCGTGCAGCTCGCCCTGCGTGAGGAACACGTACAGCATCAGGTCCGCGCCGCTGTAGAGGAAGCAGCCCGGGGTGTCCTTCTCCAGGTTGGAGATGAGCTCGAAGAAGTAGCGGCGGCGGGTGGCCTGCCGGTCGCCCTTCACCTCGATGCCTCGCACCTCTCCGGTGGGCAGCTCCCAGAGCAGGTCCACGCCCCGGTGCTGGAAGCGCGGATCCAGCTGCACGTCGTGCACGCGCGAGCCGGGCTCCGTCTCCAGGAGCCACGCGCGGGCGTGCTGCACGGCCCGGTCGGCCGCGCCCTGCACGCCCCGCATGCTGAAGCTGCGTCCACCCATCGCGGTTAGCGGCGCAGCTCGACGCCGGAGGCCACGAGCTGAACCTCGCGGGGCTTGCCGTCGGCGCCGCGCGGGACGATGGCGCCTTCCGCCTCGTAGTGCTTCGCGTGGGCGTCGCTCAGCTCCGCGACCTTCACCACGCCCTCCACGCGCGCCTGCGAGCCCGCGGAGTCCAGCGGGACGAAGAAGCCGTAGTCCTTGAACGTCACGCGCACGCCGGGGCTCTTGGCGTCCTGGGCCAGCTCCAGCCAGCAGCCCTTCTTCTCACACGCCTTGCGCACCTGGCCCTCCACGCGGACGACCTTGCCGTCGTGGGCCTGGGGCTTCGCGAGCAGCTCCGCGAGCTTCACCGTGGGTTCGCCCTTGAGGGGCTCGCCGCGGGTGAGCGTCCAGGCGCCGGAGCTGGCGGCCTTGGCGGCCTCGGGCGTCTTGGCGTCGGCGGGGTGGTGGCAGTCGCTCGCGGCCGCTTCGGACTTGGCCTTGGCGGGCGCGGGCGTCTTGTCCGCCGCGAGGGCCACGAGGGGAGCGGCGACCAGCATCACGAGGGCGGTGCGGAGCATGTGCATGCCCGTTCGCTTAGCCCAGGTTTCCCGGGCCCGGCAAGGCGCCCCTTCCATCCTCGCGACCTATCCCGCACACTCGGCGTGAGGTGCGCATGAAGGTCACCATCCCCGCTCCCAACCGACGGTTGGGGACATTCGAATGGCTCGGGCTCGTCGGGCTGGGTGGGCTGCTCGTGGGGCGCTACGTCCCCGTGGCCCGCATCATCCCGTTCTGGGGCTGTGTGCTGCGCGAGCACACGGGCTGGCCCTGCCTGGGCTGTGGGCTCACCCGCGTGGCGGACCGCGTCGCGCACTTCAACATCCCGGGCGCGTGGGAGGCCAACCCCCTGGGCACCGTGTGCGCGCTGCTGTTCGCGCTGGCCGCGCTGGTGACGGTGCTGCACTTCCTCTTCGCGCTGCCCATCCCGGAGGTGGAGCTGGACGAGCGCGAGTGGCTGTGGGTGCGCATCGCGTTCCCGCTGGTGTTGCTGGTGAATTACGCCTACGTCGTGGTGCACACCCGTTTCCCGCACCTGCTGTCCTGAAGGGCGGGACCCTGTCCTCTTCCGTGCTCTCCGCGTTCCTCCTGCTGGGCTACCTCTGCGGCTCCGTCCCCTTCGGCGTGCTGCTGACGCGGTGGTTTCGCGGAGTGGACGTGCGCGCCAGCGGCAGCGGCAACATCGGCGCCACCAACGTCACGCGCGTCGCCGGCAAGAAGCTGGGCGCGGTGGTGCTGCTGCTGGACGCGCTCAAGGCCGTGCTGCCGGTGGGGCTGGCCGTGCACTTCATGCCCGGGGACGCGCGGGCGCACGCGCTGGTGGGCCTGGCCGCGGTGCTGGGGCACGTGTACCCGGTGTGGCTCAAGCTCCAGGGCGGCAAGGGCGTGGCGACCGCGCTGGGCGTGCTGGTGGTGCTGGTGCCCAAGGCGGCGCTCGCGGGGGCCATCATCTACGGGCTGGTGGTGGCCCGGTGGCGCGTGAGCTCCGTGGGCTCTCTGTCCGCGGCGGTGGTCGCCATCGCCACCGCGTTCCTCACCGCGCGCTCCCGCGAGTACGTGCTGCTCACCGCGGGGCTATTCGTCCTGATGCTCTGGACGCACCGGAGCAACCTCCAGCGACTCGCCCGGCGTTCCGAGAACCGGCTTTGAGCCGGGGGGCAGCGGCGGGGCGCGGTAGCCCAGGAGCGTGCAGGGGATGGGGCCGTTCCACACGTCGCGCCGGGCCATGGGGCGCGCGTGGAAGGCGCTCTCGAAGGCGGGGTTGCCGGACAGCACCCAGACGCGCCAGCCCGGCAGCGCGCGCAGGCTGTCACCCAGCTTGAAGTAGAAGGTCTTCATGCCCTTCTGGCCACCGGAGCCGAGCCGGTCACCGTAGGGCGGGTTGGTGAGGATGAGCCCTCCGCCCTCGGGAAGGGGCGGCAGCTTCGTCGCGTCACCTTCCGCGAGCGTGATCTCCTCGCCCAGCCGGGCCGCCTTCACGTTGCGGTCCGCGGCCTCCAGCGCCTCGTCGCTCTTGTCGAAGCCGAGGATGGGGACCTCCACCTTGCGCTCGTTGCGCCGTGCATCCGCGCGCAGGTCCGCGAGCAGCTCCTTCGCGCGCGTGCCCAGGTGCGGCCAGCGCTCCACCGCGAAGCTCCGGTTGATGCCGGGGGCGCGCTTGCGCGCGATGAGGCCGCCCTCGATGACGAGGGTGCCCGAGCCGCACATGGGGTCCACCAGCGCCTCCGTGCCGGTGTAGCCCGCCGCGCGCAGCAGGGCCGCGGCCAGGTTCTCCTTCAGGGGCGCGGGGGTGGGGCGCACGCGGTAGCCGCGCCGGTGCAGCGGCTCTCCGACGAGGTCCAGGGAGAGCGACAGCTTCTCCTTCACCAGGTGCGCCACCACGGACACGTCCGGGTTGCGCGTGTCCACGTCCGGCCGCGAGCCCAGCTTGTCGCGCAGGCGGTCCACGATGGCGTCTTTCACCTTCAGGGCCACGAAGCCGGAGTGCGCGTGCTCGGTGTCCTTCAGGTTCGCGTCCACGGCGAACGTCACGTTCGTGGTGAGGTGCTCCTCCCACGGGACGCTGGCCACCGCGTCGTAGAGACCCTGGGCGCCGTGGGCGTCGAACTCGCCCAGCGGGTAGAGCACGCGCATGGCGATGCGGGACCAGAGGCAGACGTTGAGGGCCTCGTCGAGCGCGGCCATGAAGCGCACGCCGCCGCGGTCCTGGCGGATGCGCTTCGCGCCAAGCTCCTTCAGCTCCTCGGCGAGCAGGTCCTCGGTGCCACGCGCGGCGGTGGCGAATAGGGCAAGACGTTCAGCCATGGTGCACCGCCCTTAGACGACCCGGGGGCGATTGGGAACTGCTCAGGTGGCCACGACCTCGTACATCGTGAAGGTGGCGTCCTCCTGGGACGCGCTGGCCCCCTTCGCCCGCTGGAAGTCCTCCGACTGGAAGTAGGCCTTCATGGCGTCCCGGTCCCTCCAGCGGGTGACGAGCAGGATTTCAGGCGAGCGCTCGAACGAGCGCAGCACCTCCAGGCCCAGGAAGCCCGCGTAGCCATCCACGCGCCGCGAGCGCTCCTGGAGCCGCTGGACCCAGCCGTCGGCCTCTTCGGGGGACGCGCGGAAGCGGGAGATGGCGACAATCATTCGGAAAGAACCTCCGGGAGACGGGTGTCCGTTCCCGGAGGCCTTGAAGCGGTGGTGGCGGGCCTACATCGCCCCGGCGCCGGGCATGTCGCCCAGGCCGCGCAGCAGGACCTCGCGAGGCTTGGCGCCGTCCGCGGGGCCCACCACGCCGTCGCGCTCCATGCGCTCAATCATGCGCGCCGCGCGGTTGTAGCCGATGCGCATCTTGCGCTGGAGCATGGAGATGGAGACGGAGCGCATCTCGCTGACCGCCGCGAGCGCCTGGTCGTAGAGCTCGTCGGACAGCTCGTCCTCCTCGCCACCGCCGCCCTCGCCCTCCTCGTCGCGCGGCTTGAGGATGGACTCGTCGAAGACGGGCTTGCCCTGGGCCTTGAGGTGGTCCACCGCCTTCTTGATTTCGTGCTCGGAGACGTAGGCGCCGTGCACGCGCTGCAGGTGCGCGCTCGTGGGCGGCATGATGAGCATGTCGCCCATGCCCAGCAGGGCCTCCGCGCCGACCGTACCGAGAATCGTCATCGAGTCCGGCTTCGAGCGCAGCATGAAGCTGATGCGCGTGGGGAAGTTGGCCTTGATGATGCCGGTGACGACGTCCGTGGACGGGCGCTGCGTCGCGACCATCAGGTGGATGCCGGCGGCGCGCGCCATCTGCGCCAGGCGCGCGACGTAGGTCTCCACCTCGCGGCTCGCGACCATCATGAGGTCCGCGAGCTCGTCGATGATGACGACGATGTAGGGCAGCTTCTTGAGCTCCTTCTTCTCCGGGGACGCGGCCTCCGCCGGAGTGGACTCCTCGCCGTCCTCCTCGAACTCCGCGTCCTCCTCGCCGTCGGCCTCCATGTTCGGGGCGGGCTCGGAGACGATGGCCTCACGCAGGTCCTCGTCGTCCTCGCGCGGCGCCGCCACGCCCAGCCCGTCGCTGGCGGAAGCGGGGGCGGGCACGGTGCTGCCCTCCACGTCCACGACGAACATCTTCTTGGGCTTGGCCTTCTTCTTCGCGGCGGGCGCGGGGGCGGGCTTCTCCTCCGACGCCTGCGTCTCCACCAGCTTGTTGAAGCCGGCGATGTTGCGCACGCCCGCCTCGGACAGCATCTGGTAGCGGCGCTCCATCTCCTCCACCGCCCAGCGCAGCGCGAGCGCGGCCTTCTTCGGGTCGGTGACGACGGGGAGCAGCAGGTGCGGGATGCCCTCGTACACGGAGAGCTCCAGCATCTTCGGGTCCACCATGATGAAGCGGACCTCCTCGGGCGTGGCCTTGAGGAGGATGCTCATGATCATCGAGTTCACCGCCACGGACTTGCCGGAGCCGGTGGTGCCCGCGATGAGCAGGTGGGGAGCCTTCACCAGGTCGAAGACGTACGGCATGCCTTCGATGTCCTTGCCCACGCACATGGTGAGCTTGCTGCTGCTCTTCTGGAACGTGTCCTGCTCCGCGATCTCCTTGAGGAACACCGTCTCGCGGTCGCGGTTGGGGACCTCGATGCCCACCACGCCCTTGCCGGGGATGGGGGCCACGATGCGCACGCGCATGGCCTCCATGGCCATGGCCAGGTCGTCCTGGAGCGCGGCGATCTTGCTGACCTTGATGCCGGGCCCGGGCAGGAACTCGTACATGGTAACGACGGGGCCGGGGCGGATCTCCACGACCTCGCCCACGATGCCGAAGTCCGCCAGCTTCGCGCGCAGCTTCTCCGCCGTGACGAGGAACGCGTCCTTGTCCAGCGCGGAGCGCTCCTTCTTGTCCGCCTCCAGCACGTCCAGCGGGGGCAGCGAGAAGCTCTTGCGGTCACCCACGAACTCGAACTGGTCCTGCGGGCGCTTCGACACGGCGGTGGGCTTGGGCGGCGCCTTGGGCTCCACGATGAGCGGCATGCGCGCCAGCGCGGAGGGCGGCGCGGGCACCAGCGCGTTGCCCGGCCCAGCGGCGGCGGCCGGCTTCTCCATGGCCACGGGCTTCGCGGCGGGCTCGGCCACCACGGGCGCGAGCGCCGCGGCGGGCACCGGCGGCGAGGACGGCGCGGCGGGCGGGGTGACGATCTGGGGCGTCTTGCGCGGGCGGCGCGGGGGCTCGGCCCCGTCCACGTTGGCGGGCAGCTGCGGCTGGGGCGCGAGGAAGGACGCGGCCCAGGCGGGGTCGGCGCCCGGGGGACGGCGCTCGGCGCGCTCCGGGGGCAGCGAGGGCTGCTCGTCGGAGGCGGGCTCGTCCTCTTCCGGCGCCTCGTCGCGGGTGAGCTTCTTCTCCAGCTTCTCGCGCTCCTTCTGCTCCTTGAGCGCCTTCTTCGCGTTGGCGGCCTGCTCCTTCTCGTTCTGGCGGGCCAGGCGCACGGCCTCCTCGGCCAGGGCCTCCGCCTCGGCGGCCTCGGCCTCCTCGGCCAGACGCTCGGCCTCGGACAGCTCCTCCTCCTCGGCCTCCAGCTCCGCGAGGAACGCGGCCTCCTCCTCCTTCTCCTGCGCGAGCCGCTCCTGGCGGGCCGCGTAGTTGACCTTCTGCTGCTCCCAGAAGACGTGCGCGGACTCGGAGACGCGGCGGCCCAGCACGGTGAGGCCGGCCCACACCAGCGAGCACAGCTTGAAGAACGTGTACTGGGTGCCCACGATGAGCGCGGCCGCGCTGATGGCGGTGACGAGGATGATGGTGCCGACGGTGGAGAACATCCCCTCCATCAGGCCGCCCAGGCTCGCGCCCAGCGCGCCGCCGGGCGGGTGGGCCCAGCCCTTGTCCTTGGCGAACATGAGCTGCGCGAGCACGGACACGCTGCAGGTGAGCAGCGCCAGGGAGATGATCTGCGGCAGGCGGCGCCGCTCGCGGTTGCCCACGAAGAGCACCACGGCGGTGTAGATGCCACCCACGGGGATGAGGTAGGCGCACACGCCCAGCGCCCCGCGCAGGCCTTCCGCGATGAGGTGGCCCGTGGGGCCCACCGCGTTGTGGAAGCCGGGTCCCACCCGGTCATGCGCGTCGAACGTGGCGACCGCCAGCAAGGCCAGCAACGAGGCGGCCAGGATGAAGACGCCCACGAGCGCCCGCTTGGCGGGACTGGCCGCGCCGGGCGCCTTCATCTTCTTGTTGTTGAGCGCCTTGCGGCGCGTCGCGATCTCCTGCCGGGAGAGCACCGCCTTCTCGCCCCGGCCACCCTTCTTTGCCGCTGTCATGGACCCCTGTTCCCTCTGCCCGATTCCAGCCGCGTAGCGAGCTGTAGCAATCCGCCCGGCGAGAATAGGGAGGGAGGGGGCGGGGTCAATTTTCCGGCAGGCATCCAAGGGAGCCCCGAGGGGGCGGGGCAGGGCCTACATTTCGGGCGCGTCCGCGTGGCGAGAGGGTATGGTGCCTCCCGTCAAGGAGAACCCAAGAACATGTCCGACCTGAGCCCCGACAAGCCCTCCCACAACGAAGACGACTACTTCGCGCGCGAGGAGATTGAAGCCAAGCGCAAGCTGGCCCTCCAGCAGTCCAAGGAGATGGCCGCCCAGCAGCGCGAGTCGCTCAAGCAGCTGCACTACATGAAGTGCCCCAAGTGCGGCATGGACCTGCAGACGCTCAAGGACGGCAACGTGGAGCTGGAGAGCTGCTTCAACTGCCACGGCGTCTGGCTGGACGCGGGCGAGCTGGAGCAGGTCATCAAGCAGCACGGCCACGAGGGCAGCGGCAAGGTGATGGGCGCCATCCTCAACCTGTTCAAGCGCACGCCGTCCGCGTCGTCCACGTAGCCCCAGCAGTCCGGAGGAGGCTTCCCATGGCCCTCACGCTCGAGCAGGTCCGGCACGTGGCCACCCTGGCGCGGCTGTCGCTGACGCCGCAGGAGGAGGAGCGCTACGCCACCCAGCTGTCCGCGGTCCTGGACGCGGTGGCGGAGCTGGAAGCGCTCGACGTGAGCCAGGTGGAGCCCACCTCCCACGCGACGCTCGCGTCCTCGCTGTCGCGCGAGGACGTGCTGCGTCCGTCGCTGCCCCCGGAAGCAGGGCTCGCCAACGCGCCGGCGAAGGTGGGCACCGCCTTCGCGGTCCCGAAGATTCTGGAGTAGCCCGCCATGTCGTCGCTCACCGACCTGTCGATGCTGGAGCTGGCGGCGAAGCTGGCTTCGCGTGAGGTGTCCTCCGTGGAGGCCACCCGCGCGAGCCTCCAGCGCATCGCCCAGGTGGACCCGAAGGTGCGCGCCTTCCTGCGCGTGGACGAGGCCGGGGCGCTCAAGGCCGCCGAGGCCAGCGACGCGCGCCGCAAGGCGGGCAGCCCGTTGAGCGCGCTCGACGGCGTGCCGGTGGGGCTCAAGGACATCTTCCTCACGGAGGGCGTGGAGACCACCTGTGGCTCGCGCATCCTGGAGGGCTTCGTCCCGCCCTACGACGCCACCGTGGTGCGCCTGCTGAAGGAAGCGGGCCTGCCGATGGTGGGCAAGCTGAACATGGACGAGTTCGCCATGGGCTCGTCCAACGAGTCGAGCGCGTACTTCCCCACCCACAACCCGTGGGACCTGACGCGCACGCCGGGCGGTTCGTCCGGTGGCTCGGCGGCGGCGGTGGCGGCGCGCGAGGTGTTCGGCGCGCTGGGCACCGACACGGGCGGCTCCATCCGCCAGCCCGCGGCGCTCACCAACACCGTGGGGCTCAAGCCCACGTACGGCCGCGTGTCGCGCTACGGCGTCATCGCGTTCGCATCGTCGTTGGACCAGCCGGGCCCCATGGCGCGCACGGTGGGGGACACCGCGGCGCTGTTCCAGCTCATCGCGCGGCATGATCCGCTCGACTCCACCTCCGCGGACGTGGAGACGCCGGACTGCCTCACGGGCCTGGAGGACGGCGTGCGCGGCCTCAAGCTGGGCGTGCCGCGCGAGTACTTCGCGGAGGGCATGGACCCGGAGGTCGCGGGCACGCTGCGCGCGTCGCTGGAGGAGCTGGAGAAGCTGGGCGCGACGCTGGTGGACGTGTCGCTGCCGCACACGAAGTACGCGCTGGCGACGTACTACCTGCTGGCCTCGTCGGAGGCCTCCAGCAACCTGGCGCGCTACGACGGCATCCGCTACGGGCAGCGGGCGAAGGACGCGCGCGGGCTCAAGGAGCTGTACACGCAGACGCGGGGCCAGGGCTTCGGCGCGGAGGTGAAGCGCCGCATCATGCTGGGCACCTACGCGCTGTCCGCCGGCTACTACGACGCCTACTACCTGCGCGCGCAGAAGGTCCGCACGCTCATCCGCGAGGACTTCACGAAGGTGTTCCAGCAGGTGGACGCCATCGTGTCGCCCACGTCGCCGGTGCCGGCGTTCAAGCTGGGCGCGAAGGTGGACGACCCGCTGTCCATGTACCTCATGGACGTCTACACGCTGCCGTGCAACCTGGCGGGCCTGCCCGGCCTGTCCGTGCCGTGCGGCTTCACGCAAGGCGGGCTGCCCATCGGCATGCAGCTCCTGGGGCGCCCCTTCGATGAGGCCCGCCTGCTGAGAATCGCCCGCGCGTTCGAGCGCGAGCACGACTTCTTCCGCCGCGCCGCCCCCGTCTAGCGGGCGCGACACAAGGGTGACACCGCCATGCCCCTGAGCGACTTCCAGACGGTCATCGGCCTCGAGGTCCACGCGCAGCTGCTCACGCAGTCCAAGATCTTCTGCGGCTGCTCCACCGCGTTCGGCGCCGAGCCCAACCACCACACCTGCCCGGTGTGCCTGGGCATGCCCGGCGTGCTGCCGGTGCTCAACCAGCGCGTGGTGGAGTACGCGGTGCGCACGGGCCTGGCGCTCCGGTGCACGGTGAAGCCCACGAGCGTGTGGAGCCGGAAGAACTACTTCTACCCGGACCTGCCCAAGGGCTACCAGATCACCCAGTACGACCAGCCCATCTGCGAGTGGGGCGAGCTGGTCATCGACACGCCGTTGGGTGAGAAGACGGTGCGCGTGCGGCGCATCCACCTGGAGGAGGACGCGGGCAAGAGCGTGCACGACGCGTCCGCGTCCGCGGGCCAGAGCCTGGTGGACCTGAACCGCGCCGGCGTGCCGCTGATGGAGATCGTCAGCGAGCCGGACCTGCGCGACGCGGACGAGGCGGTGGAGTACCTCAAGGCGCTGCGCGACGTGCTGGTGTACCTGGGCGTCAACGACGGCAACCTGGAGGAGGGCAGCTTCCGCTGCGACGCCAACGTGTCGGTGATGCCCAAGGGCTCCACCACGTACGGCCAGCGCTGTGAGCTGAAGAACCTCAACTCGTTCCGCTTCCTCAAGCAGGCCATCGAGTACGAGGCCGCGCGGCAGGTGGACGTCATCGAGTCCGGCGGCAAGGTGGACCAGGAGACGCGCCTCTGGGACGTGAACAAGGGCGTCACCCGGTCCATGCGCTCCAAGGAGGACGCGCACGACTACCGCTACTTCCCGGAGCCGGACCTGCCGCCGCTGCGGGTGTCGGACGCGCTGCGGGACACGCAGCGGCAGTCGCTGCCGGAGCTGCCACGCGCCAAGCGCACGCGCTTCATGAGCGAGTACGGCCTGCCGGCCTACGACGCGCGCATCCTCACCGCCGAGCGCCCGCTGGCGGACTTCTTCGAGGCCTGCGCGAAGCACGTGTCCGACGCGAAGAAGCTCTCCAACTGGTTCCTGGGGGAGCTGAGCCGCCTGCTCAAGGAAGAGGGCACGCCGCTGTCCGCGCTGCGCTTCACCCCGGCGCAGTTGGGTGAGCTGCTGGCCACGGTGGAGAAGGGCACGGTGTCCGCGAACGCGGCGAAGGACGTGCTCGGGGAGATGTTCCGCACGGGCCGCGCGCCGGCGGACATCATCGCGGAGAAGGGCCTCGCGCAGGTGAGCGACGTGGGCGCTGTCGAGGCGGTGGTGGACGACATCCTCGCGAAGAACGCGGGCGAGGTGGAGAAGTACAAGGCCGGCAAGAAGAGCGTGTACGGCTTCTTCGTGGGCCAGGTGATGAAGGCCATGAAGGGCAAGGGCAACCCCGGCCTCGTCAACGAGCTGCTCAAGAAGAAGCTGGGAGACTAACGGGGCACCGTGACGTGGAGCACGTCCTCGCCGCGTGGGTCGGCGGACTGGGCGAGCACGTGCACGTCGTCCGGGCCCCGGCGCTCCAGGATGAGCGAGGGGGCCTCGAAGGCGTTGTCGAAGAAGCCTCCGGTGAGCTGTGGGTTCACCGCGTAGCGCACGCGCTTCAGGGTGCGCAGCTGCGTGAAGAGGCCCTCGTTGAACCACTGCTCGCGGCGCAGCTGCGTCTCGCCCGGCGCGTTGAAGGCCCAGGGCGCGTCCCAGCTCCACGCGTTGGCGGAGGGCTGCGCGAGCACCTCCACGCCCAGGGCATCCAGGTACTGCGCGCAGGGCACGAAGTATGGCTCGCCGGACGTGTGGGGTTCGCGGAAGCCGTCGTAGCAGACGAGCGTGCCCAGCTTCCCGAACGGCGTGTCGAGCACGGGCAGGTCCTCCGGGCGGCCCGGGCTCAGGTGCAGCACGTCCTCCTGCGTGGGCACCAGATTCACCTTTCGCGTGACGCCCACGCAGCGCCCGTCCGGTGAGAACGTGTAGCTGGTGTTGAACGTGCGCGCGCCCGCGGGCTGGTACTCGGGTGTGTCCGGGCCCAGGCGGTTCGTGGGCAGCAGCGCGCTTCCGGCCACCACCCACAATCCGAAGTCGCGCGCGATGCCGGAGAAGGTCTCGTACATGGCCCGGTGCACGCGGGGCGCCACCGTGGCGTAGAGGCATTCCTCCAGCGTCGGCGGATGGAAGGCGCTCCATGTGCGGAACATGCCGAGCCACTCCGCTAGCGCCACGCGCGTCATGGCGCCGTTCGTCGTCTTGCGATTGCGCACGCGCGGCAGGTGCCCCATCAGCCCCAGCGCCGCGCCCACCATCTCCGGCCAGACCGCGAGCGCGGGGTTCAGCGGCTGGCCCGAGGCATCCCGGGGGCGCAGTGCGTCCACGCGGGCGGCGAGCGCCCGGTGGTGCGCGGCGAACGTCTCCGGTGAGGCGTAATCGTCGAGCGTGACGCGCGGCTGGATGGCGAACAGGTCGAGGGAGGTGGCCACGGTGCCGCGAGGATGGCACTGGCCTTCGGGCCACGCGAGCCTCCCGGTGATGGACCGTCAGCTTCCGGGAGTGCCACCGTCGGGGCCGTGCCCGGAGGCCCCGTGACGCGCATGAAGAGGACACTCCACGTCGAGGTGCACCCATTCGTCGACACGGCGGAGGTACTCGCTGGTCGCAAGGTGAAGGCCCGGGGCGTGGCGCACGACAACACCGTGTGGTGGCTCGCGGAAGACGACGAAGTCCTCCACTTCGCGGACGGCTGGGACACCTGGGAGCGATTCACGCTGCCTTGCGGCGCACCGGACTTCGACTACGTCCAACCGCTTCCGGGGGGCGAGGTGCTGCTCGTGAACGCGCGGTGCCGCTACCTCTCGGAGGCTGGGCACGAGCGCAACGCCCACGTCTATTCGCCAGAAGGCACGTTGCTGCGCGAGCTGACCCTGGGGGACGGCATCGCGGACGTGCAGACCACGTCCGATGGACAGGTCTGGGTCAGCTACTTCGACGAGGGCGTCATCGGCAACCGGGGCTGGGGCGGTGATGGATCACGGACGCCCATCGGTGCGGACGGCCTGGTGCGCTTCGATGCGCAGGGACAGCGGCAGGAGAGCGGCGTGCGGATGGCGCTGCCCGGGGAGCTGGGCATCCTGGACTGCTACGCGCTCAACGTCGCTTCGGAGCAGGAGACCTGGTTCTACAGCTACACGGACTTCCCGCTCGTGCGCATGCGTCCGGGTCAGCCCTCCACGGTCTGGGACTCACCGGTGCGAGGCGCGCACGCCATCACCGTCAGCGACACGCACGTGCTGTTCGGGGGCGGCTACGACGACGCCTGCCAGCTCCAGCTCTTCACGCTCTACGACCGGGGCCACCAGCGCCTGGGCCCCGTGGCCCGCGTTGAGCTCACGGACGAGGCGGGCCGCGCGTGGCGGCCCTCGTGGCTCAAGGGCCGGGGGCCCTGGCTCCACGGCGCGGAAGGGACTCGCCACTTCCGCGTGCCCATGGAGGAACTGCTCGCTGCCGCGGCGGCTACTTGAGGAAGCCCAGCTCGCGCAGGCGCTGCTTGAGGAACGCGTCCGCGGTGATGGGCGGGTGGCGCGCGGGGTTGTCCGGCGTCTCCGTCTGCGGCAGCGGCTTCAGCACGCAGTCGGAGTAGGGGTGCACGAAGAAGGGCATCGAGTAGCGCACGGTGTCCTGCTCCGTGCTGGGCGGGTTCACCACCCGGTGCGTGGTGGACGGGATGACGCCGTTCATCACCCGGCTCAGCATGTCGCCCGAGTCCACGACGATCTGCCCGCGCAGCGTGTCCACGGGGATCCACTCGCCGTCGCGCGTGAGCAGCTCCAGGCCGCCCGACGTGCCCTCGCACAGGAGCGTGATGAAGTTGATGTCCTCGTGCTCCGCGGCGCGCACGCCGCCGGGGATGAAGCGGTCCTTCAGCGGCGGGTAGTGGATGAGCCGCAGCACGGAGTTCCCGTCCACCGTCATGTCGCTGAACGTGTTGCGCGCGATGCCCAGGTAGTCCGCCAGCGCCTGGAGCATCACCGTCGCCGCGTCGTCCAGCTCCCGGTAGAGCGTCAGCGTGTTCGTGCGGAAGGTGGGGACCTCCTCCGGCCACACGTTGGCGCCGTAGTCCTCGAGGTAGGGGTGGCCCGCGGGCAGCTCACGGCCCACGTGCCAGAACTCCTTCATGTCCCCCACCTTGCGGTTCTTCGCGTGCTCCTGGCCGAACGCCATGAAGCCGCGCTGGCCCGGACGCTCCGGCACCGCGTAGCGCGTCTTGGTGGACTCCGGCAGTTGGAAGAAGCGCTCCACGTCCGTGTACGTGCGGCGGATGAGCGCGTCGTCGACCCCGTGACCTTCCACGGTCACGAAGCCGAACTCCTTCAGTGCGTCGCCAAACACCTGGACGAAGCGGGCCCGCTCGTCAGGAGTGCCGGAGCGGTAGTGGGACAGGTTCACGGTGGGGATGCGTCGGGCCGAGCGGGACATGCGCGCATCCTATCCGCGTGACACCTTCCTGACACGCCGCAGTCCGCCGCCCAACCGTCACCCCGGCCCAGGGGCTGGGGACCCTCCTCACTTTGCGACACCCACCCTTGGCGGCAGTGGATGCCGGGCTTCCGGGATGTGCAGATTGGGCGGGGAATTGGCCAGGGGGGCGCGGTATGGCCGAAGTCGCGAGGAACGAGCGCACGTGCACAGCGTGCGGGCGGGGACATGGCGAGGGGACGTCGTGCGACACGCTCGTCCGGGAGGCGGGAGGCGGCGCGGCCAGGGCCGTGGAGGCACCGGTCCCCCTGAACGCGGTGGAGGAGGTGGATCCGCTGGTGGGCACCCAGATGGGGAGCTTCCGGCTGGTGCGCCGCGTGGGCCGGGGCGGGATGGGGTCCGTCTACCTGGCGGAGCACGTGTCCATTGGCAGCCGCGTGGCGGTGAAGGTGCTGCATGAACACCTGACGCGCTACCCGGAGCTGGTGCAGCGCTTCCATGCCGAGGCCCGGGCAGTGAACCTCATCGGGCACGAGAACATCGTCAGCATCTTCGACCTCAACGCCTCGGCGCCGCGGCCGTACCTCATCATGGAGTTCCTGGAGGGCGCGCCGCTGTCGGCCTGGGTGGGGACGCCGCTGTCCGCCGGGGCGGTGGTGCCCATGCTCACCCAGGTGTGTGACGCGCTGCATGCGGCGCACGCGCGGGGCATCGTCCACCGCGACCTGAAGCCGGACAACATCTTCCTGGTGAAGCGCGGGCGGGGGATGCCGTTCGTGAAGGTGCTCGACTTCGGCATCGCGAAGCTGGTGGACGCGAGCATGCCGGAGACGGTGGCGGGCATCATCGTGGGGACGCCGGAGTACATGGCCCCGGAGCAGTCTCTGAGCCGGCGCCTGGACGGCCGCGCGGACCTGTACGCGGTGGGCGTCATCGCCTACCAGTTGCTCACCGGGCGGCTGCCCTTTCCCGACGAGGGGCTCACCGCCCAGCTCGTGGCGCACCAGACGCGGCAGCCGCCCGCCCCGCGCTCCATCTGTCCCACGGTGCCGTCCGCGCTGGAGGCGGTGGTGCTGCGCGCGCTGGCCAAGACTCCGGAGGAGCGCTTCCCGAACGCGCTCGCCCTGCGCGCCGCGCTGGAGCAGGCCCTCGCCATGCGGACCCCGCCGCCGCGCGCGGCCGTGGGGGCTCCCCGTCCCGCGCCAGGAGGCCCGGCTCCAAGAACTCCCCCCACGGGGCCCCGGCGCACACCGCCGCTGGCCCCGCCGGGCGCGTCGGGGGGCAAGACGCTCCCGCTGCCCGTGCAGGTGGTGCTGCAGCCGGGCGCGCAGCCCCGGGCCTTCACGGGGTCCGACCTGTCGCGGGGCGGCGTGTTCCTGCACGCGACGGGGGAGCTGCCCCCGCTGTTCGCCCAGGTCCAGGTGGTGCTGCCGCTGGCCTCGGGGCCGCAGTCCGTCACGTGCGAGGTGGTGCGCCACGTCTCCCCGGAGCAGGCCCAGGCCTGGAGCATGCGCCCGGGCTTCGGCGTGCAGTTCGTCGCGCCGTCCACCGCGCTGAAGGCCCGCGTGGAGCAGCACCTGGCTGGCACCCCGGCCTCGCCGCCCCCCGCGCCCCGGGAGCTGCCCGACGACGCCGAGGCCGAGCGCGTGCTGACGATGTGGCACGGGCAGCTGGCCGGGGAGGGCACCCACTACGCGGTGCTGGGGCTGTCCCCGGACGTGGAGCTGGAGCCCGCGCGGGAGCGGGCGCGCGAGCTGTGGACCGCCCTGTCCGCGCTCCGGCAGCGGCCCCTGTCGCGCGGGCAGCGCTCGCGCCTGGAGTCCATGCTGATCCGCGTGCGGGACGCGGGCGACGCCCTGGGCATGCCGCTGCGCCGGGCGCGCTATGACGCCCGGCTGGGCAACGCCCGGGGCGTGGCGCGCTGCCTGGAGGCGGGGCTCACCGCGGCCCAGACGGACGCCCTGCGCCGCGAGTTCCTGGCCGAGCAGCCCCGGGCGGTGGGCACCGCGCGGGTGCACTTCCTCACCGGCACTGCGCTGGAGCGCGACGGCCAGCTCCAGCGGGCCCTGGAGGCCTACGAGCGGGGCCTGGAGCTGGACCCCCTGGAGTGGGAGTACCAGCAGCGCTGGCGGGTGGTGGGCCGGGCGCTGGGCGCCCGCCTGTCCGGCGTCAAAAATGAAAGGGCCCGATTCCCTGGGGAGGGAACCGGGCCCTGACGGCCAGGACTACAGCCTGGGGGCGATTACTCGCCGGCGGACGCGCTGCAGGACGCGCTGATGCTCGTCAGCTTGGCGTAGCAGGACAGCACGCGCAGCTGGTAGGCGCTCTGCTCGGCCTCGGTCTTGTCGGAGCAGCCCTTGACGTCGTTCACGCAGTCGGCGAACTCCTCGAACTTCTTCTTGTCGTCGTCGGTGCAGGACTCGGTGCTCTTCTCACACGCGTCGCGCTCGGCGTCGGTGATCTCACCGTCGTCACCCTCGACCGTGATGCCACACTCCTCGGCCTGGTCCGCCGTCTTGTTGGCGACGTCCTCGAGCTGATCGCAGATGCTGCCGCCGCCGCAGGCAGTGAGCGTGAGCGAAGCCATGGCCGCCAGACCGAACAGGATCTTCTTCATGATGGTTCTCCCCCTCAGGGATGAGGTACAGGTGGAAAGCAAGCGGCGCGCATCCTAACGAGCGCTCGCTTGCGGTCCAGTGGACTTTATTCCGGGATTTCTATTCAAAAGCAAATAGGGAGCTTGGGGGCGGGTTGATCCGCCAACTGCCTTGACTCCCCCCAGGGTTTCCCGTAAGTCCCGCCGTCTTTTAGCGCGCCGGCCGGTCCTCCGTCCGAAATGCGCGTTGGATTCCATGGGTTGAACCAACCCGAAGCTGACAGGGGTTCGACGATGTACGCAGTCATTCGCACGGGCGGAAAGCAGTACCGCGTCGCCGAGGGCGACGTTGTCCGGATCGAGAAGATCGCCGGGGACATCGGCGCCGAGGTCTCGTTCACCGAGGTCCTCCTGCTGGGCGGCTCTGAGAGCCCGAAGGTGGGACAGCCGACGGTCGCGGGCGCGAAGGTCGTGGGCAAGGTGCTGGCGCAGGACAAGCACCGCCGCGTCCTGCACTTCCGCAAGGAGAAGGAAGGCTGGACCCGCCGTCGGGGTCACCGCCAGCCGTACACCGAGGTGAAGGTCACCTCGATCTCCGGCTAGTCGCCTTTCCGGTCATTCCCCACACGAACTTTTAAGGAGCAGGTGTCATGGCCCATAAAAAAGGTCAGGGTTCTTCGCGCAACGGGCGTGATTCCAACCCGCAGTACCGTGGCGTCAAGGTGTACGGCGGTGAGACCATCACGGCGGGCAGCATCCTCGTCCGTCAGGTCGGCACGGTCATCCACCCGGGCACGAACGTGAAGCTCGGTCGCGACTTCACCCTCTTCTCGACGGTGGACGGCGTGGTGAAGTACGAGCGCCTCGGCCGCGACAAGAAGAAGGTGTCCGTGTACCCGGCCGCCGCCGAGCAGGCGAGCGCCTAGTCAGTGGCCCCGGGGCGACCCGGGGCTCGGCTTACCGAGCGGGTCGTTCCCGGTCCTTCCGTTCCCGTTGGGAACGGGTGGATGCGAGGACGGCCCGCTTTGTGTTTTTCCAGGAGGGCTCTGGCCCCATGAAGTTCGTCGACGAAGTACGCATCTACGTGAAGGCGGGAGACGGCGGGAACGGGGCCGTGGCCTTCCGGCGGGAGAAGTTCATCGAGCGCGGCGGCCCCAACGGCGGGGACGGCGGCAACGGCGGCTCCGTGGTGTTCGTTGCGAACCCGCAACTGACCACGCTCCTGGACTACCGCTACCAGCAGCACCACCGCGCCAAGAACGGCGAGCACGGCATGGGCAGTGACTGCAACGGTCACGGCGCGGACGACCTGGTGCTCCAGGTGCCGGTGGGCACGCTGATCCGCAACGAGCACACGGGCGAGCTGCTGGTGGACCTGAGCGACCCGGGCCAGCAGTTCGTGGCGGCCAAGGGCGGCCGGGGCGGCCTGGGCAACATGAACTTCGCCACCTCCACGCGCCAGACCCCGCGCTTCGCGCAGGACGGCGGGAAGGGCGAGGAGATCACCCTGCGGCTGGAGCTGAAGCTGCTGGCGGACGTGGGCCTGCTGGGCTTCCCCAACGCGGGCAAGAGCACGTTCATCTCGCGGGTGAGCCGGGCGCGGCCGAAGGTGGCGGACTACCCGTTCACCACGCTGGTGCCGAACCTGGGCATGGTCCAGTACAAGGACAACCTGTCCTTCGTCATGGCGGACATCCCCGGCATCATCGAGGGCGCCAGCGAGGGCGTGGGCCTGGGCCACCAGTTCCTGCGCCACGTGGAGCGCTGCAAGGTGCTGGTGCACCTCATCGACATGGGCGCCGAGGGCGAGGGCCGCAAGCCGCTGGACGACTTCAACATCCTCAACGCGGAGTTGAAGAAGTACAGCGCGGAGCTGGCCGGCAAGCCGCAGGTGGTGGCCGCCAACAAGCTGGACCTGACGGAGGCCCGCGAGCGCCTGGGCCCCTTCACGGAGGCGCTGCGCCGCAAGGGCATCCGCGTGTACCCGGTGTCCTGCGCCACGGGCGAGGGCATGCAGCCCCTGATGGACGCGGTGGCGGAGGTGCTCTTCACCCGCCGCACCGACAAGCTCTACGTCGAGATGCCGACGACGCGGCGGCTCGCGACCAAGGCGCCTGTGAAGAAGGCTCCGGCGAAGAAGGCCGCTGTGAAGAAGGCTCCGGCGAAGAAGGCGCCCGCGAAGAAGAAGTCCGCCGCGAAGAAGGCTCCGGCGAAGAAGGCCGCCGCGAAGAAGTCCTCGCGCAAGCCGGTGGCGAAGAAGGCCGCGCGCAAGGCTCCGGCGAAGAAGGCCACCGCGAAGAAGTCGGTGCGCAAGGCCCCGGCGAAGAAGGCCGCGCGGAAGGCCCCGGCGAAGAAGTCCGGCGGGAGGCGCTGAGCCGATGGCTGGTGGAGGCCCCCGCTACGAGAAGTTCGAGCGCGACGTCGTCGAGCCGGAGCAGTTCCTGCTCGACGTGCGGAAGGAGAAGATCGACCGCGTCGTCAGCCAGCGCACGCGCAACTTCGTGGTGGTACTCGACCGGCTGGAGGACAACTTCAACATGGCCGCGGTGCTGCGCACCTGCGAGTCCATGGGCGTGCAGGAGGTGCACGTCGTCGTCAACCCGGAAGCGCCCTTCATCCCCAACCTGCGGGTGGCCCAGGGCTGCGACAAGTGGTTGGACGTGCACCTCTACAAGACGTTCGCGGAGTGCCGCGAGCACCTGAAGGGGCGGGGCTTCAGCCTCTACGCGTCGGCGCTGCGCGAGGGGGCCACCAACCTCTACAGCCTGCGCTTCGACACGAAGTTCGCCATGGTGTTCGGCAACGAGCGCTATGGCGTGAGCGACGACGTGCTCAACGGCGTGGACGGCACCTTCTGGGTGCCCATGAAGGGCTTCAGCCAGAGCCTGAACATCTCCGCGGCGGCGTCCGCCAGCATCACCCGGGCGGTCGCCTGGCGGGACGAGCACCTGGCGGGGGGCTCCGGGGACCTGTCCCCCGAGGAGGCCCAGGAACTGCGCGAGCGCTTCTACCTGCTGGGCGTGAAGCAGCGGAAGCGTCTGGTCAAAGCCACACAGCGGTGAATGCTGGCCCCCCGGGGTCCGTCCGGATGCGGTAGATGGACCCTGCGGGCGCCTTTGGGCGCCTGCTCCGGAGGCGCACGCCATGTTGCTGGAATCCCTGCTCTTCGCGCTGCTCACGCAGGCCCCCACCACCGCGCCCGCGCCGAAGCCCGCGGCCGCCGCCAAGGCCCCCGCCGCCACGCCGAAGCCCGCCGCCCCCAAGGACGCCGGCACGGCCGCCATGCCCCCCGCCGCGAAGCAGGGCGACGCCAGCGTGGCCCCCAGCGCCTCGAAGCCCGCGCCGAAGCCGATGGCGCCCGAGGTGAAGACGCTCGTGGACCGGATGCAGGCCTTCTACGAGAAGACGGGCGACTTCAAGGCGGGCTTCCGGCAGGACTACAAGTACAAGGCCTTCCGCCGCACGCAGACGTCCACCGGCACGGTGACCTACAAGAAGCCGGGCCTGATGCGCTGGGAGTACGAGAACCCGTCCAAGCGGACGTTCGTGCTCGCGGGCAACAAGGTCTACATGCACGACCCGGAGGCGCAGACGCTGTCGGTGGCGGCCATGGACACCAGCAAGCTGTCCGCGTCGGTGACGTTCCTCTTCGGCCAGGGAAAGCTGGCGGACGAGTTCGCCATCACCAAGGGCGACTGCAAGGACTGCAAGGGCACGTTGCTGGTGCTGGATCCGCTCAAGGAGGAGCCGCGCTTCCGCCAGGTGCGCCTGGAGGTGGACCCCGCGACGGCGCAGGTGCTCAAGAGCACCGTGGTGGATCCGGACGGCAGTGAGAACACCATCGCCTTCCTGGACCTGAAGACGAACGTTGGCATCGCGGCGGACAGCTTCAAGCTGAACCCGCCCGAGGGCACCCGCGTGGACGACTTCACCAAGAAGGCGCAGTAGGAGCGCCCGCCCTCCATGCGCGGCGTGCTGCTGGCGGGATGCGTGCTCTTGGGCGCGGGGTGTCACTCCGCCGCGCCCGCGGGCCCTTCACGTCCCACGAGCCTCGTGGGACAGACGCTGCCCCTCCTGTCGTCGCCCGCGCTGCGGCTGACGGTGGCGGGGCGGTTGGGGAACCGGGCCGTGCCGGTGGTGCTGGACGTGACGCGGCCGCTGTCGCTCGTGTCCACGAACTGCTTCGACGGTGAGCCGCCCGCCCCCGCGGGGACGGCGCGCGTGCCGGAGCCCTCGGGGGGCCATCGCTCCTGGCCGGAGGTGCCGGCCCCGCCGCTGACGGTGGGCCCGGTGGCGCCGCCCCTGCGCACGCTGCTGCTCTCCGGTGAGACGGGCTGCTCGGTGACGCTGGGGCAGGACGTGCTGGCCCCGTATGCCCTCACGGTGGATCCGCTGCGCCGCGAGGTGACCTTCACCGCGTCGCGTCCCCGCGAGGCCTACGAGGCGGAGCTGCGCGCGACGGACGCGGTGCGCGAGGCGCAGGTGGTGGAGCTGAGCCGCGAGCCGCTGGGGGACTGGCCGCTGCTCGCGGTGCAGGTGACGCAGAACGGGGCGAGCATCACCGGCCCCTTCGTGCTGGGCACGCGTGAGCCCTTCTCCCGCCTGGCGGTGGATCCCGCGCTGGCGCAGGGGCTCCAGCCGCTGGAGACGGCCGCGGGCCTGCCGCCGCGCACCTTCGCGGTGGACGCGGTGGAGGTGGCGGAGGGCCTGGGCGTGAAGCCGCTGGTGATGGAGGCCGCGGGCCGCTGGCCGTCGCAGAGCAGCCTGGGCCGTCTGGGGCCGGACGTGTGGGGCCGCTTCACCGCCACCTTGGACGCGCAGGGTGGGGCGCTGGTGCTGCGCAGGCCGCACGTGCGCACGCCCGAGGGCGGAGGCCGGCAGCAGTGCGCGGGCGAGGGCGGCGCGTTTAGCGAGGAGTCCTGCTACGGCGTCTTCGTGCGCGCGGAGCCCGACGGCGCGGTGGCCCTGTCCGGCGAGGTGTTCCGGGACGTGCCCGAGGGAGTGCGCCTGTACGTGGAGCCCCGGGGCGCGGACGGTCAGCGCCTGGAGACGGGCTGTCAGGTGGGCCTGAGCTTCCCCACGGCCACGCGCGGCGCCAACACGCAGCACCGGCTGCCATGGGCGTCCCTGGCGAAGACGCTGCCCGCGTGCCACGCCGCGCTGCAGGGCGCGAAGGGCTACGCCGTGTCGCTGGTGGAGGAAGGGCGCCAGCCCGAGTGCCCCACGACGTGCGCCTTCGTCACCGAGTCCGCGTCGCGGCGCACCGTCTGCGAGTGCCAGCCCACGCCGCTGGGCGAAGGTGTGGCCGTCCCGACGAAGGGCTCCGGTCCCCAGCCGCCGCCCGTCGAGGAGCGCGAGCTGGAGCCGGAGGATCCGAAGTAGGGCCGTCGCAGGTTTCATCTCACGGCCCGCCACCTGTCGAGGAGTGGGGAGGCCCGAGAGGCCGAGGGCGCGCTCACGCACGCGGTGCGAGCACCGACGCCTGAAAGGGGCTCGGAGCGCGCTGGCCGGTCGCCGACGTATCGGTCTCCATGAACGGCTCGGGCCCGCGACCGCCTCCTTGAGGGAGGACGGGGCGCGGGCCCGTGGTACGGCGTTCGCGGTGACGGCTACTCCGGACGGGGCTCCGGCGGACGCACCATCGCCTTCAGCGGCACGGGCGCGGGGTGGGCCTCGCGCGGGGTGTGCGCGCGCTGCTTCGGATCCGGACGCTCCACCACGCGGGCGATGAGGTCGTAGTCGTGCGCCTCCGTCACCTCCACGGTGACGAACTCGCCCGGGTACGCCAGGCCGTCGTTGATGTAGACCTGCCCGTCGATCTCCGGCGCCTGGCCCTCGTGGCGGCCCACCAGCAGGTGCTCGGACTCCTCGCTGGGGCCCTCCACCAGCACGGTGAGCTTCTGGCCCACGAGCTTCTTGTTCTGCTCGCGGTTGATTCGCTTCTGGATGGCCATCACCTCGCGCCAGCGGCGCTCGATGGTCTTCGCCGGAACCTTGTTGGGCAGGTCGAACGCGGCGGTGTTCTCCTCGTCCGAGTACTGGAACACGCCCAGGCGCTGGAAGCGCTGCTCCTTCACGAACTCCTTCAAGAGCTCGAAGTCCTCCTCCGTCTCACCCGGCAGGCCGACGATGAGCGAGGTGCGCATCACCAGGTTCGGGACGCGCTCGCGCAGCTTGCCCAGCAGCTTCTTGAGGAACTCCGCGTTGCGGCCGCGCTTCATGGACAGGAGCAGCTTGTCGCTGGCGTGCTGCACCGGCATGTCCAGGTACTTGGCGATCTTCGGCTCGGTCGCGATGACGTCGATGAGCTCGTCCGGGAACACGCGCGGGTAGGCGTAGTGCAGGCGGATCCACTTCACGTCCACCTTCACCAGCTCCTTGAGCAGCTCGTGGAGCTTCGGCTTTCCAGGCAGGTCATGCCCGTACGCCGTCAGGTCCTGCGCGACGAGGTTCAGCTCCTGCACGCCGCTGTCCGCCAGCTTCCGAGCCTCCGCCACGATGTCCGCCACCGCGCGCGAGCGCTGGGCACCGCGCAGCTTGGGGATGATGCAGAACGCGCAGGCGTTGTCGCACCCTTCCGAAATCTTCAGGTACGCCGTGTACTTCGGCATCGAGTTGATGCGCGGCGTCTCCGCGTTGTGGATGTATTCCGGATCCGGAATCACCTGGCGCGGCGTGGCCTCCGCCGCCAAGAGGTCACCAATCTGGGCGTACGCGCTGGTGCCCAGGAAGTGGTCCACCTCCGGCATCTCCTGCGACAGCTCCTGGCCGTAGCGCTGGGACAGGCAGCCCGTGACGACGAGCGTCTTGCAGGAGCCCGACTTCTTCAGCTCCGCCATCTCCAAGATGGAGTCCACCGACTCCTGCTTCGCCGGGCCGATGAAGGCGCACGTGTTGACCACGATGACCTCGGCGTCCGCGGCCTCCTGCACGAGCGAATAGCCACGCGTGCGCAGGGTGCCCAGCATCACCTCGGAGTCCACCCGGTTCTTCGGGCAGCCGAGGGTCATCATGTACAGGCTCTTGGTCTCTTCCACGCGCGTCTACCGCTTTCCCAGTTGCGTCCGCTCGAAGTGGTCCGCACTCCAAACGAAGTTGATGATGGCGCCGTTCGAGTAACCGATGTTCAGCGCCCCGTCTTCTTCCAGCTCCACCGAGGTGGCGCGACCCAGCGCACAGGTGGCGGCCGGCCAGTCGAGCACCCGTTGGGCTGTCTTCCCCGACACCACATAGAGCCCCATGCGGAGCTCGTCGTCGGAATCGCATTGACCCTCGACGGCATAGGGATTCTTCCCAGTGAGCACCGTAACGACCGGTCGCCCGTCCGGCAGGCTTAACGCCTCCGGCAGGTTCACGCCCATCTTGGACGCATCCACGGCCGTGGGCGCGACGAGCGCGCGCAGCGAGGCCGGCGTGAGGGCGGCTTCGCCCTGGGCCCAGTCCGGGTAGCTGAGCATGCCCCAGCCCAGCCAGCCGGTGGGCGCCGCCTCCAGCGCGGTGACGCTGGCGGGGGGCTTCAGCTTGAGGTTCTTGCGCGCCTCGTCCGGCAGGCGCAGCGCCTCACCGTCCGCCATCGTGCCGCCCTTGCAGTTGGACACCGGCACCGCCTTGGCGCCCACCTGGTCCTGGTCCTCGTAGGTGATGCAGAGGTCCATGACGAGCGGATCCACCGCGGGGAAGCGGGGCAGGGCGCGCACGGGCACCATGGCCACCACGGACAGCGTGTCGCCCTGGCGGTGCACCGCGGCGTTCACCAGGCCCTGCGCGAACTGGGGCGTGCCGCTGTCGGCCCCGGAGGTGCGCTGGCCGTCGAAGGCGAAGCGGTAGGTGTAGCCCGGGGCGGTGGGGCCTGAGTCCGGGAAATGGAGCGTCATCGTGACGACGTCGCCCGCGAGCAACTGGTTGTCCGTGGCCTCCACGCCCACGAAGAGCGTGTCCTTGCGCCAGCCCACCCGGGCGGAGAAGTTCGCGGTGGCCCCTTCGACGGACAGCGGCTTGAGGACCAGCGGCGAGCCGAAGTCCTTGAGCCCCTTCTCCGGCCGGGGCGCCTTCTTGAGCACGGGCACCGGCTTGCCAGTCCGCGGCGCCGCGTCCTGCGCGAGCGAGGCGGTGGCGAGGAGCAGGCAGAGGGGCAGGGGGGCCAGACGGGCGGCGTGCATGACGAGGGGGCCCTAGTCGCGGAAGTTGGTGAACTGCATGTCCAGGCTCAGCCGGTCCTGCTCCTTGCGGAACAGCGCCATGGCCTCCTGCAGGTCGTCGCGGTTCTTGCCCGTGACGCGGAGCTGATCCGCCTGGATGGAGCCCTGCACCTTGATCTTCGACTCCTTGAGGACCTTGATCAGCTCCTTGGACTTCTCCACCGGGATGCCCTGCTGGAGCTTGATGGGCTGCTTGACGTTGGACAGGCCCGTCTTCTCGATGTCGCCGAACTCCAGCACGCGCAGGCTGATGCCGCGCTTGGCCAGCTTGCCGAGCAGGACCTCCTTGGCGGCCTGGAGCTTCTCCTCGCTGTTCGTCTTGAGCGTGAGCGCGGAATGGTCCGGGGCGATGTCGATTTCGGCCTTCACGCCCTGGAAGTCGTAGCGGGTGCTGAGCTCCTTGCGGGTCTGATTCACCGCGTTGTCGAGCTCAGCCAGATCGATCTTGGAGATGACGTCGAAGGAGGGCATGGGGGGACCTTTCGCGCCCTTAACATACCTACACCCGGACGACCAAGGGCACCACCAGGGTCCGCCGGGAGGTGTGCTGCTTGAAGGCCCGTTTCACGGCCTTGACCAGCTCCTCGCGCACCAGGGCGTCGTCCCCGCGGAGCTGGGGGTTGAGCTCCTCGAAGAAGGCCCGGGCCTCCTGGGCCACCCGGGACAGGACGCCCTGCTCGTCCGGGCTGAGGCCCTGGCCGGACAGCTGGGGCCCCGCCACCAGGGCCTGGGTGTCGCGCCGGAGCACCACCGCCGCGGCCACCACGCCCGTCTCCGCCAGCCGGTTGCGCTCCACCAGCGTCTCCGGCGTCACCACCCCGTCCCCGGAGCGCTCCATCATGACGCGCCCCGTGGGCACGCTGCCAGTGAAGCGGCCCCGCCCCTCCTCGAACGTCACCACGTCCCCGTCGTGCGCCAGCAGCAGCCCCTCCGGCGCCATGCCAGCCTCGCGCGCGGTGGTCAGGTGTCGGTGCAGGTGCCGGACTTCCCCATGCACGGGGACGAAGTTGCGGGGGCGCACCAGCTCCAGCACCCGGCGCTGCTGGGGGCGGCTGGCGTGCCCGGAGACGTGCACGCCGGGCTCCACCTGGGCGTAGACGATGCGGGCGCCTCTCCAGTGGAGTTGGTCGAGCAGCGCGCCCACGGAGCGCTCGTTGCCGGGGATGGGGCGGGCGCTGACGATGACGGTGTCGCCGGGCTCCAGGCGCACGGGCCCATCACCATTCGCCAACTGGGTGAGGCCCGCGCGCGGCTCTCCCTGCGCGCCGGTGGTGAGCACGGCCACGCGGTGGGGCGCGAGCTTTGGCACGCTGTCCAGGTGCACGAAGAGCGAGTCGGGCACGTCCAGGTAGCCCATCTCCCGCGCCAGCTCCACGTTGCGCACCATGCTGCGGCCCTGGAGCGCGACGAGCCGGCCGGTGCGCTCGCACAGCTCCAGCAGGTGGCGCACGCGGTGGAGGTTGGAGGAGAACTGGGCCACGACGATGCGGCCCTTCGTCTCGTGGAAGAGGCGCTCGAAGGTGGTCTGCACCACGCGCTCGCTGCCCGTCTCGTCCACGTGCTCGGAGTTGGTGGAGTCCGACAGCAGGCACAGCACGCCTTCGTCGCCGGCCTCGCCCCAGCGCTCCAGGTCCGTCTTGAGCCCGTCGATGGGGTCCGGGTCGAGCTTGAAGTCGCCGGTGTGGATGACGGTGCCTTCGGGCGAGCGGACGATGAAGCCCACCGCGTCCGGCACGGTGTGCGTCACGCGCGTCGCCTCCACCTTGAAGACCTCGCCCACGGGGAAGGGCGTGCGCGGCTCGATTTCGCGCAGGTCCGCCTTCACGCCCAGCTCCTCCAGGCGGTTGCGCGCGAGCGCGAGCGTGAAGCGCGTGCCGTAGATGGGGACGGGGATGTCGCCCAGCAGGTAGGGGAGCGCGCCGATGTGGTCTTCATGGCCGTGCGTGAGCAGCACGCCCTTGAGCTGGGCCGCGTTGCGCTTCAGGTGCGTGAAGTCCGGGACGATGATGTCCACGCCGGGCATTCC
Organism: Corallococcus macrosporus; assembly: GCF_017302985.1. NCBI lineage: Bacteria > Pseudomonadati > Myxococcota > Myxococcia > Myxococcales > Myxococcaceae > Corallococcus > Corallococcus macrosporus. The sequence continues at coordinate 679,940 of NZ_JAFIMU010000007.1, read as the reverse complement.
CGACGTGGGGAACATCAGGCCGGCGTCGATGAGCAGCATCTCCCCACGACAGGCGAGCACCATGGCGTTGAGGCCGATTTCGCCCAGGCCGCCCAGAGGTATGACGTGGAGCATGTGCCCCGAAGTCTAAGGGCCCGGCCCCTCCGGTGCGTGGGAATCCGCACACCCCGCCAGCACGAGCCTCCGCCCGCCTGCTTGACGGAATCAAACTAAAGGCTTAGTTGTATTGGAACTAAGGTTTTAGTTCCAAGCCGGGAGGTCCTGCCCGTGACGAAGCCGCCGTCCGCCGAGGAGTCCAAGCCGCTCACGCCGGTGGAGCTGGAGTTGATGCAGCTCGTGTGGAGGTTGGGGGAGGTGAGCGTGGCGGACGTGCTCGCGGCGCTGCCTCCGGAGCGCAAGCTGGCCTACACGTCCGTGTCCACGGTGCTGCGCATCCTGGAGCAGAAGGGCGTGGTGCACAGCCGCAAGGAGGGACGGGGGCACCTGTACTCGGCGCGGCTGTCGCGCGAGGCCTACGAGGCCCAGAGCGTGCGCCACCTGGTGGCGACGGTGTTCGACGGGACGCCTTCGTCGCTGGTGGCGCGGCTGGTGGAGGCGGTGCCGCTGTCGGCGGAGGAGGTGGAGCAGATCCGCAAGCTGCTGGGCAAGAAGGGGGGCCGGGGATGAGCGCCTTCGTCCGGGACGTGCTGGCTGCGTACCTCACGTCGGCGGTGCTGGTGGCGGTGGGCTTCGGGCTGCTGCGCGCGGCGCTGGCGATGGGGATGGAGCGGAGGCTGGATGCGCGGCAGACCCTGCGCGTGGGGCGGGTGACGCTGGGGCTGGCGGTGGTGTTGCCGTTCGCGGCGCTCGCGGCGCGGGAGTGGATGCCGTCGGCGCCGCTCTTCACGTTCGAGCGTTCGCTGGTGCGCTATGCCGCGCCGCTGACGCCAGTTGAAGCGCGTCCCGTGCGTGGCGGCGTGCCGGAGGCGCCGTCGTCGGACACGGGCCTGCCGTGGGCATCGCTTGGATTGGGGCTGGTGGGCGTGGGGGCGGTGGCGTTCCTGGCGTGGGAGCTGCGGCGATACGCGCGCTTGCGGCGGAAGTTGGAAGCGCTGCCCGTGCTTCGCCGCGTGGGCCGGGTGCGCGTGGTGCTGGGAGACGCGGCGGAGGGCGCGTTCTCCGTGTGGTTCCCCGGTGGCGGCGCGTGGGCGGTGGTGCCGTCTGGTGTTCTGGAGGACGCGGAGGCGCTCCGGCTCACGGTGCGGCACGAGCTGCAACACCACCGGCAGCGGGACACGGTGCTCGCGTATGCGCGGCTGGGGTTCGACAGCGCCTTCTTCTGGAATCCGTTCGCTCGGGCGTTCTCGCGGTGGTTGGCGGAGCGTCAGGAGTTCGCCTGTGACGAGGCGCTCGTCACCGTGAGGCGCGTGTCCGCGGAGTCGTATGCGCGGTGCCTGTTGCAGGCGTCGCTGCGTGTCCCTGTTGCCTTCTCTCTTCCCGCCGGCGTCACCGGCATGTCCCACCCCACTGTCAGGAGGATCCACATGTTGTTCCAGCCCCGTCCCCGTAGCTCCGTGCGCACCTTGGGTCTGTCGTTGTCGCTGGCGTTGGTGCTTGCTCCCCTGGCGCTGTGGGCCCAGGGGGCGGTGAAGGGGCGCGCGGTGTCGCTCACGGAGGCGCGTACCCTGGCGGATGCGGGGCGGAAGGAAGGAGACCTGCCCGTGGTGGTGGATGCCGCGGTGGTGGAGCAGCTCAACAAATTCGTCACCACGCCGAAGGGGCGCGACTTCATGCGCAAGGCGCTGGCGAACCTCAAGACGCACCGTGAGGCGATGACGGGCACGCTGCGTTCGCGCTCCCTGCCGGAGGAACTGGTCGCGGTGGCGATGGTGGAGTCGGCGGTGAGCAACCTGCCGGAGACGTCCCGCGAGCCGTCGATGGCGCCGGGACAGCGGGGCGCGGGTGTGTGGATGTTCATTCCGGAGACGGCGCGTCGCTACGGCTTGAAGGTGGAGGCGGGGCGCGACGAGCGGCTGGACGTGGCGAAGGAGACGGAGGCCGCCGCGGCCCTCTTCCAGGCGCTGCATGCGCGCTACGGCGACTGGCGCCTGGCGCTCGCGGCGTACAACCAGGGCGAGGGCGTGGTGGACCGCGTCCTCGCGGAGACGGGCGTGCGCGACGTGAGCGAGTTGGTGCGCACCGGCAAGCTCAATGGCTACACCGCGACGGTGCAGGCCGGAGTGCTGCTGCTGCGCAACCCGCACCTGCTGGACTGAGCCGGGGATTCGAGGCGACCGCCAGCCCTACGGACCTTCCTGCCGGACACCGCCCTCGATGCTGTCCCAACCTGTCCGACAGTCGGACAGGTTTCCGTTGGCCGGCTGTCGCGGCAGTCCCCCGGGCTACGGGCATCCCAACTGGTCCGACAGTCGGACAGGTTTTCTCTGGCCGGCTGTCACGGGTCCCCCGGGCCACGGGCGTCCCAACGGGTCCGACAGTCGGACCAGTTCGTGCGGTGCGCCGCGGACGGGGAGCCCCCTCTGCTTGGGGGCAGCTTCAGGCTTGAAGACCTGGAGCGAATGCGCGAGCCGGAACATTCATGCTTGTGCCCGCGTGCACCGTGATTGCTCGGTGGAACCGCAGCTTCGCTGCGACCGCAAACGCGCATGAGGGCCGGCTTCGATCACGCCCTAGCGAACCGGAACCGTGGCGCGGCTGCACGACACTCTCGCCACGGGGGTTCTGGGAATGTCCCTGTCGCACCGGGGTTCGGATGCGCGTCACCCTGCTTTCGCGCGAGGATGGCGCGCTCGGTGCCAGGGGTGGGAAACGCCATGAAGATCGTCGCGCTCGTTCGTCCGGCTGGTGAAGTTCCGGAAGCAGCCCAGGTGCTCGCCGCCGCGGCGGGGATGGCTCCGGCGGAGGCTCGCATGCGGTTGGCGCCGGAGCCGCCCGCCCTGCTCGCACGTCTGGCTCCCGATGCGGCGGATGCCCTGGTGAAGACCCTTCAGGACGCTGGACTCGCGGCGCTCACCATCGATGAGTCAGAGACCGCTGAACGTGTCACGGCACGCACCGTGACGTTCGGCTCCGCGCAGGCGACGTTCACGCCTCGCGCGGGGGCTCCGCTCACGATGGCCTGGGAGGACGTGACGGTCATCCTCCGGGGCGCTTCATCCCTGCGCACGCAGAGCGAGCACATGGAGAAGACAACGAAGGTGGCGTTGGGCGCGGCCATCGTCACCGGCGGCCTGAAGATGACGAAGACGACGGAGAAGAGCGTGCGCGGCTCGCAGGAGGAGACGTCGCAGGTCGTCTTCGTCTTCGACCGCGACGGCCGGGGCGCCGTGCTGCCGGAAGTGGGCTTCGACTTCTCATGCCTGGGGCCCGCGATGCAGGCGTCGCGAACCGCGAACATGGTCACCCTGGCGCGCCTGGTGCGCGAGCGCGCCCCGGCCGCCTTCTACGACGAGCGGTTGTTGCGGCTGGGTCGCCGGCCGCTGCCCTTCGTGCTGGGCGGCGCGGTGCAGGTGGTGAGCGGCGCCACGTCCCACTCGCGCATCAACACCGCGCAGGGCCTGGACGTGCTCGCGGAGGCCATGCGCCTGGGCGTGGCCCGGGGCTACCTGCCCTGACCACTCAAGACAGCGGCGTCGAGGACTCCGGGGGCGCACGGGAGATCCACGCGGCGATGAACACGTCCAGCTCTCCGCGCATCACGTCCTTCACTCGCGGCGTGCCGGCGCCCGTGCGTGGGTCTTCCACTCTTGCGCCGCGGCCCAGGAAGTAGCGGCGGGCCTCGTCAGTGCTGGCGCCCTGGCCGGCGACGACTCTCGCGGCGATGCCCTTGAGCTCGTCCAGCTCTCCGGCTCCGATGAGCGTGAGCACCCGGCCCGTGGCTTCGTCCTTCGCGGTGACTTCGTTGCGCACGCGCTGGAGGTACTCGCCTTCGCGGCTCTTCACCGGACGGCCCTCCAGCACCAGCAGCTCCCGCTCCAGCTCCTCCAGCGGTCCACCCCGGTGCACGCGCACGTACGCGCGCTGGCGCTTCTCGTCCTCCAGGCGGCGGTGCAGTCCCGTCTCTCCCGCGAGGAATCCGTACGCGCCCGGCCCGGCGATGCGGACCACCACTCGCGCGGGGGCATCCGCTTCCGCGACGGCGGTGGCCTCGTAGCCCCGGCGCTGCGCCCAGCCCAGGTACATGGTGGCCAGCTCCTGCACCCACACGTTCTGCAGCTCCGACGTGTCGCTGGCGCAGATGTCCACCAGCGCCTCGTTGTCCAGCGGCGTGGATCCGGAGGCCCGCAGCGCCTCCGCCATCTGCACCTCGCGCGCGACCTCCTCCACCTGCTTCGCGGCGGAGCCGAGCTGCACCTCGTTCTTCGCCTCGCGCACCAGCCGCCGCCCGAACTGGCACGCGGCCTCCAGGCGGTCCAGCTCCCCCAGCTGCGCCTCCACCGTGCGGAACGCGCGGATGACGTCCGCCGCGTGCAGCGGGTCGTCCCACAGGTTGGGCGCCTGCGTCTCCGCGAGCAGCGCCGCGCGGCGCTCCTCCAGCTCCGGGCGTCCCGTGGACACCGCGAGCGCGCGGGCGCGGCCCACCAGCCGGTCCATCTCAATCAGCAGCGACTTGCGGTCCAGCCGCCGCTTCACCGCCGCGGCCTTCGGCGTGGGCAAGAGCAGCTGCGCCGTCACCTCACGCGGAGGCGGCACGGGCTCCGCGACCGCGACCACGCGGCCTCCGGGCCGGGCCTCCACGCGCACGGGCGTGCCCGGCGGCAGCGGCCTGCGGGCAATCTCCACCGCGAGCGCCGCGGTGAGCGTCTTCTCGATTTCACGCTGCAGGTAGCGCGCGCCGAACTGCGGCGAATAGCCGCGCTCCACCAGCCGGTCCACCACCTCCGGTGTCACTTCCACGTCCAGCGCGCGGGCGCGGATGCCCTCGCGCTCCAGCACGCGGCCCACCTCGCGCTGGGCAATCTTGCGGATGTCCACGCGCGACAGCGGCCGGAAGTGGCAGATGGCGTCGAAGCGGTTGAGGAACTCCGGACGGAAGGCCTCCGCGATGCGGCGGTCCACCTCCGACACCTGCTCCTCCGCGCGCTTGTGCGCGGCGAAGCCCAGGCCCGCCTCGCGGTACACCTCCGAGCCCACGTTGGACGTGGCCACGATGAGCGTGTTGTTGCAAGACACCGCTTCACCCGCGCCGTTGACGAAGGTGCCCTCGTCGAAGAGCTGGAGGAAGCGGTCGTGCACGCTGCGCGCGGCCTTCTCGAACTCGTCCAGCAGCAGCACGGTGAACACCTTGCCGTCGAGCAGCGCGGACAGCTCTCCGCGCCGCGTCTCCAGCGCGGGCGCCCATGACGCGCCGAAGGGGACGCTCTCGTCGCCGTCGTTGGGGTAGTCCGCCATGTTCAGGCGCACCAACCTGTCGGCGGAGCCGAAGAGGTACTCCGCCAGCAGCTTCGCCAGCTGCGTCTTGCCCACGCCCGTGGGCCCGGCGAAGAGGAACACGCCCAGCGGGCGGCGCGGGTCGTTGAGCCCCGCCTTGAGCAGCGCCACCGAGCGCAGCACCGCGGCCACCGCGTCCGTCTGGCCGAGCAGCCGCTCCCCGAAGAAGCGCTCCGTCTCCTCCAGGTCCAGCGGCATCGCGTCGTCCACGACGAAGCGGGGCAGGCGCGTGGCGGCGCAGAAGCGCGTGAGCACGTCCTCCGGCCCCACGTGGTCACGCGCCACGCCCGCGGCCTCCGCCGCCGTCTCCTTGAGCAGCTCGATCGCCTTGCGCGGCATGCGCTGCGCCAGGAGGAACTTCGCGGACAGGCGCAGCGCCAGGTCGCACGCGGCCGGGTCGATGGGCAGGCGCAGCTCGCGCTCCAGCTCCTCCGCCACGCGGCCGACGATCCAGCGCGCCTTGTCCAGCGGCGGCTCCTGGAGGGGCAAGAGGTGGAGCCGTTCAGCCAGGGCCTCGTCGGCGCGCAGCAGCTCCTGCACGCGCTTGGGCTCGGTCTCGAAGATGAAGCGCAGGCCGCCGGTGCGCAGCGCGCGCACGGCCACCGGGGCCAGGGGGCCGCCCAGGGCCACCGGCAGGTCTCGGATGTAGACGATGGGGCAGGGGTGGCGGCCCAGGTGGATGAGCAGCTCCTCGAAGGACTCCGCGGCCTGGCGCTGGGTGCTGCGCGCCAGGATGTTCGCGACGGACACCTCCACGAGCCGCGCCCCGGCCAGCTCGCCGTCCACGCGCCCCTCGGCGATGCGGCGGGCCACCTCCTGCACGAGCGCGCTCTTGCCCACGCCGGGCTCGCCCGCCAGCAGCGGGTGCTTGCCTCCGCGCGCCAAGAGCCCCAGCACCTCCGTCACGGCGGTGTCCACGCCGTGGGCGGCTGGCAGCTTGCCCTCACGCGCCATCGCGGTGAGGTCGCGGTCGATGAGCCGCTCCTGGTCTTCGCTCTTCCTCGTCGCCATGGTGTGGTCCGGAACGCCCCCTCGACGGGCGGCACTCTAACCGTTGCGGCGCGGAAGCGAAGTCCCGGCCCATCCGCGGGGGCCAGGACCTTACGCTTCCAGCTCCGTGTGCCAGTAGGCCACGTCCCTCAGGAACTTGCGCCAGGACAGCGGCAGGCCCTTCTCCACGAGGAACGACACGACCAGCGCGTCCGGCAGCCGCTTCGGCTTCGCGGGCACGGTGCGCAGCGTCATCCGCGCCTGCGCCGGGGTGCGGTTGCCCTTGTGTTGATTGCAGGGCACGCAGGCGATGACGATGTTCTCCCAGCTCGTGCGGCCGCCCTGGGCGCGCGGCACGACGTGATCATACGTCGCCTCCGGACGGGTCACCTTGCGGCCGCAGTACTGGCAGCGGCACAGGTCGCGCTGGTAGACGTTCTCGCGGCTGAAGCGCACGCCGCGCGGGCCCTTCCACAGGGCGCGCACGAAGCGGATGACGGACGGCATGCGCAGCTCCACCGTCACGGAGCGGATGACGCGGTCCTCGTACTCTTCGACGACCTCCACCTTGCCCTGCACGAGCAGCATGACGGCGCGTTGCCACGGGATGCGGGCGACAGGTTCGTAGGACTGGCTCAGCACCAGCGTTTCCATGACACGGGGCCTTTCGGGCGGAACAGGCCGCCAGGGAGTCGAACCCTGCTCGTCCGGATTTGGAGTTCGGACTGCACCCGGTGCGCGGCCTATGGGTGGGAAGCGGAAGAGGAGCGCGGGAGCCCGGACGTGAAGAAGGCCGGGTTCCCGTGTCGGGAGCCCGGCCTCCAGGGCCATGCCGCGTCAGGGACGGGGCGTGGCGCCTTCAGGAGCCGGGCGAGGCGAGGCGATAGGACGCGAAGTCCCGCCAGCGGCACATGGAAGGAGCGGTCACCAGGCTGGGACGCGAGGACGCGGCGATGCCGTGACCGGAAGGGTTCAGGTGCTTGAGGTTCATCGGGGCCTGCAACGTCTCCTGGCGCATCGGGACCGCTCCTTTCGCATCCAGCGACGCCGACGGAAATTCAGTCCTGACAAGCAGGCAGGCGGGACGTTAGGACTCCGCGCATGAAAGCCATCCGCTACCACCAGCTGGGAGGGCCCGAGGTCCTCCGTTGGGAGGACGCGCCGGAGCCCGTGCCCGGGCCGGGCCAGGTCCTCCTCCGGGTCCATGCCGCGGGCGTGAACTTCGCGGACACCGAGCGCCGCCGGGGGCTGTACGACGCCCAGGTGCCCCTGCCGCGCATCCTGGGCAGCGAGGCCGCGGGCGTGGTGCGCGCGGTGGGACCGGGCGTGGACGCGGCCTGGGTGGGCCGCCGGGTCGTCGCCCTGACGAAGGAGGCCTACGCGGAGGCCGCGCTCGCGCCGGTGGAGGGGTTGCTGGTGCTCCCGCCGGAGGTGTCCTTCGCGGAGGCCGCGGCGCTGCTGGTGCAGGGGCTGACGGCGTACCATGTGGTGCACACCGTGGGGCGCGTGGAGGCGGGACAGACGGTGCTCGTCCACGCGGCGGCCGGAGGCGTGGGGGTGCTCGCGGTGCAGCTCGCGAAGGCGGCGGGCGCGCGGGTCATCGGTACGGTGTCGGGTGAAGCGAAGGCGAAGCTCGCGCGGGAGATGGGCGCGGACGCCGTCATCCGCTACGACCGGGAGGACGTCGCGGCGAGCGTGCGCGAGCTGACGGGAGGGCGCGGCGTGGAGCGCGTGCTGGACTCGGTGGGCGCGAGCACCTGGCAGGCCAGCCTGGATGCGCTGGCGCCCTTCGGCCACCTGGTGAGCTACGGCAACGCCAGCGGCCACCCGCCGCACGTGGAGGTGGAGTCGCTCTACGCGAAGTCGCTCACGGTGAGCGCCTACTGGCTGCACACGCCCACGCCCCCGGAGGTGCAGCGCCGCGCGCGTGAAGCGCTGCTCGCGGAGGTCGTGGCGAAGCGCCTGCGCATCGTGGTGGGCCTGACGCTGCCCTTGTCCCGCGCCGAGGAGGCCCACCGCCAACTGGAAGGGCGGAACACGGTGGGCAAGGTCGTGCTGGTCGGCGCGGAGTGAAGGCCCGTCCGTGCGCTGCGGGCACGTCCAGGCCCACGTATAGTTCCCAACCGCGATGTCCCAAGACGATCCTCAGCGCACCCCCTGCAACTGCCTGGCGCTGCGGCAGGCCAGCCGCCACGTCACGCAGTTCTATGATCAGGTGCTCGCCCCCAGCGGCCTCCGGACGACGCAGTACTCCATCCTCCACTACGTCCAGACGCGGGGCCCGCTGACCGTGAACGCGCTGGCGGATCAGCTCGTCATGGACCCCTCCACGCTCACCCACAACCTGAGGCCCCTGTTGAAGGACGGCTTCGTGGTGCTGGAGGTGGGCCGCACGGACCGGCGCCAGCGCGCCATCGCCATCACCCCGGAAGGGCAGGGCGTCTACCGCAAGGCCCGGCCACTCTGGCTGCGCGCCCAGGCGGACTTCGAGCGCGCCGTGGGCGACACCCAGGCCTCCGCGCTGCGCGACCTGCTGGCCGCCGTCGCCCGCACAGGGCTGGGTGAAGCCGAGGCGAAGACAGACGCCCCTGCCGCCCGGAAGGCCCCTGCCTCCCGCCGACGCCGCTGAGCGCATCGGCGGGAGTGCCTGAAGCGCTCCTCAGGGCTTGGGGGCCGTGGCGGAGGCCGTCTTGAGGTAGCGGTCGAGGAACCGCAGGGTGCGCCGGTCCACCTCCGCCTCGTTCTTCTTCTTCTTGAAGCCGTGGCCCTCGTCGGGGAGCAGCAGGTACTCCACCGGGACGCCGTTCTTCTTCACCGCCGCGACGATGTCGTCCGACTCCGCCTGGAGGACGCGCGGGTCGTTGGCGCCCTGGACCACGAACAGCGGCTTCTTGATCTTGTCCGCGTGGAAGAGGGGGGAGATCTCCCTGAGCATCGCCTCCTGCTTCTCCGGGTCGCCAATCTCCTGCATCATCGCCTGACGGAAGGCGCCCCACTCGGGCGGCATGCTCTTGAGCGTGCGCAGCCAGTTGGACACGCCGAAGACGTCCACGCCCACGTCGAAGGCGTCCGGGTGGAAGGCGAGCGCCGCCAGCACCATGTAGCCGCCGTAGCTGCCGCCGAGGATGCCCACGCGCGAGCCGTCCACGTACGGCAGGCTGGCCAGGTACTTGCGCGCCTCCACGCAGTCGCGCAGCGGGTCCTTGCCGTGCTTCTGGTCGTCCGCCTTGAAGAACGACTTGCCGTAGCCCGCGCTGCCCCGGTTGTTGATGCCCAGCACCACGTAGCCGTGGTTCACCAGGTACTGGACGAAGTTGTTGTAGCCCCGCGTCGTCTCTCCGCCCGGGCCGCCGTGCACATAGACGATGGCGGGCGCCTTGTTCTGCGCCGTGGCCTGGTGCGGCTTGAAGAGCAGGTTGGGGATGTCCATTCCGTCAAAGGACTTGAAGTGCACCACCTGCGCGTCCACCAGGTCCTCGGAGTCGAGCTCGCGGCTCATCGTGTCCGTCACGCGCGTGGTCTTCTTCGTGGCCAGGTCCTGGACGTAGAGGTTCGCGGAGGAGCGGTCCGTCTCCAGGACGACCGCCAGCTGCTTCTCGTCACGGGAGAAGATGGCTTCGGAGATCATCCCGGCGGGCAGCTGCGTCAGCGGGACCTGCGTCCCGGCCTTCTCGTCGTGCAGGCGCACCTCGATGCCGGCGTCCACGTTGATGAGGGAGACGCGGAACGCCCCCGAGCGCGAGAACTCCGTGGCGATGATGTCCCAGTCCGCCTTCTCCACGTCCTCCCACTTGCCGGCCTCCTTCGCCGGGCGCACCACGCGGGCGAACTCCGAGCCATCGTCCGTGAGGACGTACAGCTCCCCGGTGACGGGGTGGATGTCCCCCACGCGGTAGCTGGCCGTGCCCGTGTGGGGCGTGAGGTTCTTCAGCGTCTTCGTCGCGACGTCGTAGCGCCACACGTTGCCGTCCGAGGTGGTGATCGCCTCCTCCAGCGCCACCCAGCTCTCGTCCGGGGCCACGCCCGCGACGTTGAACCCCTTGTCGTTCTGGGCCAGGAGCGTGCGCGCGTACGTCTTCGCGTCATAGCGATACACGTCCATGGCGCCCGGGTCGCGCTCGTTGGTGGTGATGTAGAACGCGCTGTCGTCCTGGCTGAAGCCCAGGAAGCCGGCGGCGCCCTTCTTCATGGGCGTGAGGTCCTTCTCCTTGCCGTCCGGCGTGCGCACGAAGATGTGCGTCTGCTCATCGCCGCCCTTGTCGTGCATGAAGAGGATGCGGTTGTCGCGCGGGAAGGCCCCCACCACCCGGATGGCGTCCGTCTTCGAGCGCGTCAGCGCGGTGGGCTTGCCCCCGCCCACCGGCACGCTGTGGACGTTGAAGATGCCGGACGCGTTCGACGAGAAGAGCAGCTGCTTGCCGTCCGAGGTGAAGACCGGGGACTGCACCTCCGTGGACCCCATGAACTGCTCCACCGAGTACTGCTTCGGCGTCCGGGCTGCCTTCACCGCCGGGGCGGGCTTCGGAGGCGGTGGGGCGGCGGGCGGGGCGGCCCCCAGCAGGGGCAGGAGCAACGTGGGCGCGACAAGGCGGGACAGGGACTTCCAGACGGGCATGCGGCCTCCAGGAACGGGGGACGGGGGAACTCTGGGCCAGGTCCCGCCGGGTTCAACAGGGAGGTGGCGACAAACCTGACATAAGGCTGTCACGGCCCGGGGCGACATTGATTGCGTTCCCACAACGCGGCACCGGAGAAATCGCCATGACCCAGACCGACACCCAGCTGAAGACCCCTGCCCAGCGCGGCCTCCACACCTACGCGGGCGGCTGCCTGTGTGGCGCCGTGCGTTACGAGGCCACCGTGGACCTGGCGGGGGTGACGCGCTGCAACTGCACCATCTGCATGAAGTACGGCTACGGCGGCGGCATGGGGATGAAGCCGGACGCGTTCCGGCTGCTGAAGGGCCAGGATGCCCTCAAGAAGTACGGGCGCGACGGCAGCCCCAACACCCGCAGCTTCTGCGGGCGCTGCGGCGTCGTGTGCTTCGGCGACGGCGACGTCCCGGAGCTGGGCGGGAAGTTCGTCTCCATCTACGTCAACACGCTGGATGACGTGGACCCGTCGCTGCTCACCTTCGGGTACTGGGACGGCCGGCACGACAACTGGGCGGCCGGGCCGCGCCCCACGCCGTGGCCCTTCGTGGCCGCGGCTTGAGGCCTACACACTCCCCGCCGCGGCCCGGCCCGCGGCGCGGCCGGAGAAGATGCAGCCGCCCAGGAACGTGCCTTCCAGGGCGCGGTAGCCGTGGACGCCACCGCCTCCGAAGCCGGCCACCTCGCCTGCCGCATAGAGCCCTGGGATGGTCTGCCCCTGGGCGTTGAAGACGCGGCCCTGGAGGTCGGTCTCGAAGCCGCCCAGCGTCTTGCGCGTGAGGATGTTCAGCTTCACGCCGATGAGGGGCCCCGCCTTGGGGTCCAGGATGCGGTGCAGCTTCGCGGTGCGCACCAGCTTGTCGCCCCGGTAGTTGCGCGCCTGGCGGATGGCGGCGAGCTGCAGGTCCTTGCTGAAGGGGTTGTCCAGCTGCATGTCGCGCGCCTTCACCTCGCGCTCCACCGTGGCGAAGTCCAGCAGCGGGGTTTCCGTCTTCGCGTTCATCCCGGCGACCAGGTCGCGCAGGTTGTTGGAGATGACGAAGTCCTCGCCCTTCTCCTTGAAGGCCTCCACCGGGCCCATGGCCTTCTTGCCCACGGCGCGGTTGAGCACGCCCAGCCAGTCCTTGCCGGTGAGGTCCGGGTTCTGCTCCGAGCCGGAGAGCGCGAACTCCTTCTTGATGATCCACTGGTTGAGGATGAACCAGGTGTGCTCGTGGCCCGTCTTCGCGATGTGCTCCAGCGTGCCCAGCGTGTCGAAGCCGGGGAACAGCGGCGGCGGCAGGCGCTTGCCGGTGGCGTCCAGCCACAGCGAGCTGGGGCCCGGCAGGATGCGGATGCCGTGGCGGGGCCAGATGGGGTTCCAGTTCCGCAGCCCTTCCGTGTAGTGCCACATGCGGTCGCGGTTGATGAGGCGCCCGCCCACGGCCTCCGTGATGGCGATCATCCGGCCGTCCACGTGGTCGGGGACGCCTTGAATCATGAACTTCGGCGCGGGGCCCATGCGCTGGGGCCACGCCTTGCGGACCAGCTCGTGGTTGCCGCCGATGCCGCCGGACGTGACGATGACGGCGCTCGCGCGCAGCTCGAAGTCGCCCACCGTCACGCGCGAGCTGCTGGCGCCGCGCGGGACGTCCGTGGGCTCCAGCCGCATGCCGCGCACGCCCACCACGGCGCCGTTCTGGGTGAGCAGCTCGTCCACGCGGCAGCGGAAGTGGAAGGTGAGGGTGCCCTTGGCCTCCGCGGCCTTGGCGCGGCGCACGAAGGGCTCCAGCACGCCGGGGCCGGTGCCCCAGGTGACGTGGAAGCGGGGGACGGAGTTGCCGTGGCCCACGCCGCCGTAGCCACCGCGCTCCGCCCAGCCCACGACGGGGAACCAGCTCATGCCCTGCTGGACCAGCCAGGGGCGCATCTCGCCCGCGGCGAAGGCGACGAAGGCCTCCGCCCACTGACGCGGCCACCGGTCCTCCTCGCGGTCGAAGCCGGCGGTGCCCATCCAGTCCTCCAGCGCCAGTTCGTGGGAGTCCTTGATGCCCATGCGCCGCTGCTCGGGCGAGTCCACGAGGAACAGCCCGCCGAACGACCAGAACGCCTGGCCGCCCAGGTTCTGCGGCCCCTCCTGGTCCACCACGGCGACGCGCTTGCCCGCGTCCGCGAGCTCGGTTGCCGCCACGAGTCCGGCGAGCCCTCCGCCGACGACGATGACATCCACTTCCTGTCCCATGCCGTGCCTCCCGGTCGCACCTGGCGCGCGGATGATAGCGGTTTGAACCCATTGCACGGGGCTGTTCGCCCGCGCGGCGGCCCCGGCCTCGATGAAGAAGGCACACGCTGGGACTGGCCGCCTGTTCAGGCGCCGTGGTAGCCCTGCCACGGGCCATGAGCCGGAGGGCGCGGATGCAGCAGCGTTGCGCGTGGGTGGGGACGGATCCGCTGTACCAGACCTACCACGATGAAGAGTGGGGCGTGCCGGTGCGCGACAGCCGCGCGCTCTGGGAGATGCTGATGCTGGAGGGCTTCCAGGCGGGGCTCGCGTGGATCGTCATCCTGCGCAAGCGCGAGGCCTTCCGGAAGGCGTTCAAGGGCTTCGACCCCAAGGTGGTCGCGCGCTTTACGGAGAAGGACGTCACGCGCCTGATGGCGGACGAGGGCATCGTCCGCGCTCGCGCGAAGATTGAAGCGACCATCGGCAACGCGCGCGCCTACCTGAAGATGCAGGAGGCGGGCGAGGACTTCTCCACGTTCGTCTGGGGCATGGCGGGTGGAAAGCCCCTCCGCAACGCGTGGAAGGGCCGGGGCGACGTGCCGGCGAAGACGGCGCTGTCGGAGGCCTACTCCAACGCCTTCAAGCAGCGCGGCTTCAAGTTCGTGGGACCGGTCATCGTCTACGCGTGGATGCAGGCCACGGGTATCGTGGACGACCACACGGTGGACTGCTTCCGGCACCGCTGAGCGTCCGCCCCGCTGTCACGGCGCCGGGCAGGAAGGCGCGGCGAAGCTGCTCCAGAGCAGGGGGGCGTCCTTCTCCACCGCGACGGTGACGGCCTTGCCGAGCACTTCCGCCCGGTCCGCGTCCAGGACCCAGGTGTCCGTGAGGAACTGCCTGGGAAAGCGTGCCTCCGTGAGGTCCACGGCCGTCAGCACATGGCCTGGCGGGATGTCGTGCGTGATCACGAGCACGGGCTGTCGCCCCCAGGCCGCGTCAACCCTCGACAGGTACTTGCGCGTCATGGCCATGCCGAACAGCCCGGCGCCCAGGAGGCTGATGAAGAGGCCCACGCCGATGCCTCGAATGAAGGGGCTCATGGCGTCTGGGCTCCGGACAGCCGCTCGCGAATCGCTTCCACGGACGCGTCGGCCCGGGCGGAGACGGAGTGCTCCTTGATGTGCTTGTCGCACTCGGTGGTCTCGGGCATCGACGTCATGCGAAGCGGATCCCCGGCCTTGAGGGGCACCACCACGGGATGGTTGAGCACGGCGCTCGCGAACTCCGGCCGCAAGACCGAGGCCGTGGCCATCTGGCGGGGAACGGAGCGGAGCGAGAGGTTCTGGGTGTCCAGCACGTCTCCGGGACGCAGGTCCCGGCTCACGACGAGGATCTTCACCAGGTCCAAGCCGGCGCGAGCCTGATCCTCGTCGTGTTTGACCTTGGCGTACGCGAGGATTCCCGCGAGCACTCCAAAGACAGGCACTCCGATTCCAAATCCCACGGCCACTCCGCCAAGGAATTTCATGGCGCCATGCTAACGCATCCGCCCAATTCATTGCATCCCGCGCTGGCGGAACTGCTTCCGTCGTGGCGGTGGACCCGGGCATCCAAGGACTGGTTTAACGGAGCGCATGCGCCTCCCCCTCTTCGTCGCGGTGCTGTTGCTCTCGTGGAAGGCCGGGGCTGAACCGGCTCTTGCGGTCCCCCGCTTCGAGCCGGGCGCCTGCGCCGTGGAGGTCGTCGCGACGGAGCGCATCGACTGCGGCCTGCTGGTGGTGCCGGAGAACCGGCACAAGGCGGACAGCCGCCCCATCCGCCTTCCGGTGACGATCTTCCGCAGCCGTGCCGCGAAGCCCCTGGCGGATCCGGTGCTGTTCATGCCCGGCGGCCCGGGCCTTAGCGCGGTCGAGCACATGACCTCCGGCAAGAACAACACGCTCCTGGACGAGCGCGACTACATCGTCCTGGAGCAGCGCGGCGCGAAGTTCGCGCAGCCGTCGCTCCAGTGTCCGGAGACCACCCGCCTCAAGAGCGAGGTGGCCGCGGGCCGGCTGCGCGGTCCGGCGGCGATCACCGCGCTGACCCAGGCAGCGGGCCGGTGCCGGACAACGCTGACCGCGTCGGGCGTGGACCTGGACGGCTACACCAGCGAGGCCACCGCGGATGACATCGAAGACCTCCGCAAGGTGCTCGGCGTGGCGCGGTGGAACCTCTACGGCGTGTCGTACAGCACGCGGCTGATGTTGACCGTGCTGCGGCGGCATCCCGAGGGCGTCCGGAGCGTCGTGCTGGATTCGGTGCTGCCGCCGGAGGTGAACTTCGACGAGGTCTCCGCGACGAACGTGCTGCGGGTCCTGAACCAGGTGTTCGACGGGTGCGCGGTGGACCGCGCGTGCGGCGCCCGGTATCCCGACCTGCGCGCCCGCTTCGCGAAGCTGGTGGCGGACGCGGACCGCCGCCCCTTGAAGCTGGCCCTCCGGGCGGCCGGAGCACCGGCGGAGATAAGAGGCGCGCAGGTGGTGGAGGCCATCTACTCCGCGATGCACGAACCCATCCAGATTCCCCGCATCCCCAGGCTCATCGTGGACGCCTCCGAGGGGCGCCTTGAGGCCCTGCGCGGATTGATCAGCGACAACCAGGCGCCTTCGGCCATGGCCTGGGGCCTGCGCTATTCCGTCTGGTGCGCCGAGGAGCTGCCGTTCGAGGACGCGGAGCGCATCGCCGCGCAGCAATCGCCCGCCATGGGCCTGGGCGGAGTGAGTGCGGGCAATGCTTCACCGCAGGAGTGCCGCGCGTGGAACGTCACCGCCGCGCCCGCCGTGGAGAACGAGCCGGTGAAGAGCGACGTGCCGGCGCTCGTCTTCGCGGGCGAGTTCGACCCGGACACGCCCCCGGAGTGGGGCCACCGGCTGCTCGACTCGATGCCCAACGCGTACCCCGTCGACATGCGCGGCCGCAGCCATGCGGCCTCCTTCAACTCGTGCGGCGCGAGCATCGTGAAGGCCTTCCTCCAGGACCCCTCGCATCCGCCCGCTGTCGACTGCGCGCTCAAGCGGCGCGGCGCGGACTTTTCCCTGAGCGTGCGGCCCTGACCTCGGGCACGCTCCGCGCGGCGGACGGAACCGGCGAAACACCCAGGAGACACGGCAATGCGAATCACTGTGACGAGCGTGATGGTGGAGGACCAGTCCAAGGCCCTGAAGTTCTACACGGAGGTCCTGGGCTTCGTGCTCAAGGTGGACGTCCCGATGGGCGGGGAGCACCGGTGGCTGACCGTCGTCTCGCCGGACGCGCAGGAGGGCACGCAGCTGCTGCTGGAGCCCCTGGGCTTTCCTCCCGCGCGCGTCTACCAGAAGGCGCTGTTCGACGCGGGCATCCCGGCGGCGTCGTTCGGCGTGGACGACTGCAAGGCGGAATATGAGCGCCTTGTGAAACACGGTGTCGTGTTCCGCACGCAGCCCACGGTGATGGGCCCCGTCACCATCGCCATGTTCGAGGACACCTGCGGCAACCTCATCCAGATGGCCCAGGTGTAGCCCGCCCCGGTGTATCGGCCGGTCGTCGTATGTCACCCGATGTCAGACACCGGTTATACCCTGTGTCCTGACAGTTCACGCTTCACAGAGGGGGATGTGATGACGATGCGGATCCAGTCCAGGGTTCCGCCGCAGGAGCCTCGCAAGGGGCTCGCGGTGGGTGGGCAGACGGCGGGAACGGCACGAAACAGCGCGGCGCAGGGGACGCCTCCGCGCGCGCCGGAAGTGGCGGCGCGCCGGGCGGGCTTCTCCGAGCAGAGCGCGTTCGTCTCCAAGCAGCCGGACGTGACGTCCACGTTCAAGCGCGAGTTCGGCGCGATGGCGTCGGACAAGCAGAAGTTCCACGAGACGATGCGGACGGTCTACGGCGAGGGCTACGACGCCGGCAAGGCCGAGCAGTACCGGCAGCAGGCCCTGAAGGGCGACTTCGGCTGGCTGCCGCCGGTGCGCACCGTGTCCGCGGAGACGCTGAACGGGGCCAACGGCGCCTATGACGCGGAATCCGGCACGGTGCTCATCAATGAGTCGCTGGACCCGTCGCTGGCGGCCTCCACCTACGTGGAGGAGGCGGGCCACCACCTGGACACGAAGCTCAACACCGAGGACACCCAGGGCGACGAGGGCGAGCTGTTCCGCCGCATCATGTCCGGGGAGAAGCTCTCCTCGAAGCAGGTGGCGGACATCCGCGCGGAGAACGACAAGGGCACCATCGTCGTGGATGGCAAGAAGAAGGAGGTCGAGTTCTGGAACCCCTTCAAGGCCATTGGCAACGCGGTGGGCGGCGCGGTCAAGGCCGTGGGCAATGCGGTCGGCTCCGCGGTGAACGCCGTCGGTAGCGCGGTCACCACGGCGGCCAAGGCGGTGGGCGGCGCGGTCACCACGGCGGCCAAGGCAGTGGGCGGCGCGGTCGCCACCGCGGCGAAGTGGGTGGGCGGCGCGGCGAAGACCGTCTGGAGCGGCGTGAAAACGGTGGCCACCCGCGCGGGCGACGGCGTGCGCAGCCTGTTCACCGGCGCCATCAGCACCGTCGTGGGCGCGGTCCGCAACATCGGAGAGGGGGTGGGCACCTTCTTCGGCGGCATCGGCAAGCTGTTCCAGGGCAAGTTCGGCGAAGGCTTCAAGCAGATGGGCGTGGGGCTCCTGAAGACCTTCGTGCAGACGCCCGCGGACGCCATCCTGATGATGGGCGGCCGGGCGCTGAGCGCCATCCAGACGCTGATTGGCGTGGAGCCGCCCGGGCGCCAGCTGTCCGGCAGTGAGATCGCCACGCTGAAGAGTGTCTACGGGGACTCCATCGACTACTCGCAGATGCGCATCAAGGAGGGCAACTCCGGCCTGTTCAGCACCACCGGGCGCGCGTTCACCCACGGCAACACCATCTACATCCCGAAGGAGAACCTGCCCCTGACGCCGGACCTGCTGGTGCACGAGTCGGCGCACGTCTGGCAGCACCAGAACGGCGGCACGGACTACATGAGCGAGGCGCTGGTGGCCCAGCACATCGGGGATGGCTACGACTTCGAGAAGGGCCTGGACGCGGGCAAGTCCTGGAAGGAGCTCAACCCCGAGCAGCAGGCGGAGTTCCTCCAGCAGGCCCAGCTCGCCGGCTACTTCGCCAACCCCGCTGGTGGCTTCCACTACAACGGCAAGGACTACACGGCGCAGATCAACGCGGCCATGGTCCAGGTGCGGGCCGGCGAAGGGGCTCCGTAGGCCATGAGGTCGCCGCGCGTCGTCAGCCTGGGGTGGGCCTGGGTCCTGCTCCTCCTCCTCACCGCGTGCCGTCCCGTCCTCCAGGTGTCCCTGGTGGAGGGTGCGCGGCAGCTGCCCGCCCCCCGCTTCCTGGTGGAGGACCCGGAGCACGGGGACCGCCCGCGCTACAACACCGTCCAGGTGTTGGACCGGGCAGGGGAGATGTACTGGCAGCTGCGGGCCGAGCCGTTCGGCGACCTCGCCAGCGTGGCCTCGCTGACGTACGGCGAGGCACCGGCTGGCTTCACCGTCCTGGACGGGCCCCGGGCGCTCCAGCCCGGGGGCCGATACGCGTTGTACGTGGTGGGCAAGAACCGGGGCACGCTCCACTTCGACGTGGACCCGGAAGGCCACATCACCGAGGCCGACCCGTAGCGCGAGGTCCCTGGACCCCCGGGGCGTTGCGCTAGCCTGGGGGCATGTCTTCGGAGCGCAACAGGGGCCGTGTGCGCACGGCGGAGGAGTGGCTGGGCCGGCTCTCCTCGCGCGATGCAGGAGCGCGCGAGGAGGCGATGTCGGCGTTGGAGGAGTTGCTGGTGTCCGGGGCGCCGGAGTCGCGCGAGCGGACGGCGCGGGCGCTCCTGGAAGAGCTGGGGCGGCCCGGGACGACGGCCGCGGAGCCCCTGCTGTTCCTGTTGCAGCGCGGCTGGTGGCCTCCGCAGGAGGGCCTCACCGGGCTCGCCGTCCAGAGCGTGCTGGCGGTGCTGGCGCGCATGGAGGCGGAGAGCCCGGCGCTGGAGAACGCGGCGGGGGTGCTCGCCGGGGTGTTCCGCGTGGATGCCTCGCGGCTCGACGCGCTGGACGGGATGTTCCGGCACCCGAAGGCCGCGGTCCGCGGCGCCATGGCGCGCGTCGTGGGGCGGCTGGGCACCGCCGCGGCGTCCGAGCTGCCCCGGCTGCTGGAGCTGCTGGAGGACGAGGAGCCCGTGGCCCTGTCCGCGCTGGAGTCCCTGGCCGCGCTCGCCCCGCTGGCGCCGGAAATCACCGCGCCCCGGCTGCTGAAGGAGGTGCGCGCGACGGACGGAGCGCGCCTCTACCTGGCCCTGGTGTCCCTGCGAGGCCTGCTGGAGGAGCTGCATGGGGAAGGGCGGCCCGCGCCCTCGCTGCCGGACCTGGAGCCCGCGCTGCTGCGCACGCTGAGCGCGCCGGAGGCGCCCATCCGGCAGGAGGCGGCGGCTCTATTGGGCGTGTCCGGCCCGCTGTCGCCCGAGGCGCTCGCGGCCCTGCGCGAGCACCTGCGGGATGAGAGCCCGCATGTCGCGGCCCGCTCCGCGGTGGCGCTGGTGCGCTCCGGGGCTCCGGCGGCGGAGGCCCTCTTCCTGCTGAAGGGCCAGCTGGGCCCGGCCGCCTCGCGTGAGCTCCAGGAGGCCGCGGTGGCGGCGCTGGAGGAGGCGGACCCGGCCCAGCTGGGCCGGGCGAAGGGGATGCTGGAGACGGTGGCTCGCGACGCGGCGGGGCTGACGCGCGAGGCCCTCTTCGAGCTGCTGGGGCAGCTTCCCTGAGCGTGGGGCGCCGCTAGCAGCCCAGGTTGCCGCCAGGGGCCACGCCGAGCATCGAGCAGAACTGCAGGTACTTGTCGATGCGGCTCTGCACCTGGCCGGGGTTGCGGCCGTAGCACTCCACGGAGCCGTTGATGGTGCGGATGGTCTCACCGAAGCCGGCGCCGTTGACGATGGCGTTGTGCGCCGTCATGGAGCCCGCGCCCGTCTGCGTGGTCCAGAACCAGAAGCCCGTGCGCCACGCGGCGTTCGCGTCCTGGGCCAGCAGGTCCGGGTTCGCCTGGAGCGGCAGGCCCAGCGCGTTGCCCGCCGCGCAGTAGTTGCCGTTCCACGACAACTGCATGGGGCCACGTCCGTAGTACTGCTTGCCCGGCGCGCAGCTGCAGCCCGGGGGACCCCACGACGTGTCGCAGTAGAGGCCCCGGTTGATCTCCTCGATGTACACGAGCCCGCCCGTCTCGTGCGACACGTTGGCCAGGAAGGCGGCCACCTCGCGCTTGCGCGTGTCCGTGTCACCCGTCGTCGCCAGGCCGGGGAAGGTGTTCGCGGCGGCGATGAGCGCGTCGTAGGTGTAGAAGCCGTTGCGGCCGGGAAACATGCTGTTGAACAGGTCGCGGCTGAGGATGGCCCCGAAGCCCGAGCCGCCGGTTCCGCCGCCGGAGACCTTGTCGAACGTCCAGCGCTGGTTGTCGCGGTCCGCGTAGAACGGGTACTGGACGATCTGCGTGCCGTTGTCGAACGAGCCCCACGACAGGTCCATGGCCATGCCGGTGTGGCGCACGTGGAAGCTGAACTGCGTGCCGCCCCGGTTGATGAACTGGAACTGCTGGTTCGCGCCGTCCACGTAGGTCCACTGGTGGAGGACGGCGTTCTCCGCGGTGCTGACCCCCGCGATGTCCAGGGCCTTGCCGCTGTTGACGTTGATGATCTTCCAGAACCCGCCCGACGTGGGCGAGATGCGGAACTTCTGCGCGTTGGTGCCGTTGCAGTCCCACTGCTGCACCTTCGCCCCGTCCGCCGTGCTGGACGACGCCACGTCGATGCACTTGTTCGTGCGCACGGAGCGGATGACGTAGTCGCCCTCGGTGATGGTGGACACGACGGCGGCGCTCTCCACCTGGCCGGTGGCCTCTGGAGGCGTGGACTCCGCCTCCGGCCCCGAACAGCCGCCCAGCACGCCCACGACTCCCAGCAATGACAGACCGCGAATCATTCCCTTGTGGCCCATGACATCTCCAGTGGGTACTTCCGGCAGGTGAAGGAACTCCTGGGAGGCCATCCGCACCTCGCAGGGAGACTTTGTTCTTCTGAAGAACAAAGTCACCATGCCTCATGCCACTGGTCGTGATATCCAGTCAATCCGGGTAATCCGAAAGAGCACGGAGAGACGGGTTGCGTCACGGGTGCTTCAGGAAGCGCTCCGTGAAGGGGTACGCGGAGCGCTCCATGTACTTGGGCAGGCATGTGGTGCGCGTGCCGTGGAGCACGCTGTGGCCGGTGGCGGGGGCCTTCGCGCGCGCCAGCACCAGCACGCCATGCGGGCGGGGGACTCAATAGCAGATCATGACGGCCCTGGAGTCCGCTGGAGCCAGCTCGACGTGGGTCCGGAGCGAGCGCCCCTCTCGAAGCTGAAGGTCTTCGAGCTTGTACGGGTACTGGTGCTCGTGCTCGAAGCGCAGCGCATAGACCCCTGGCGGTAGCCGCGGGATGCGGAAGTTCCCCTGGGCATCCGTGACCGTGACCTCCTCGGGTTTCTGGAGGGAGGGCGAGGTCGCGCTGATGACCACGTCCCCGATGGGCTCCCGGGTGACGACGTCGATGACGGTGCCGAAGATGGCGCTGTCGGACCTGGCGCTCGTGGGCGCGGACGTCAGCAGCAACGCGAGGACTGGCACGACGTGGAGCAGGAATCTCATCGCTCGACCTCCATCCGGTAGCCTACGCCTCGCACGGTCTGGATGGAGAAGCGGGAGGCGCTGGTCCACTTGAGCTTCCGCTTCAGGCTGGAGACGAAGTTGTCCACCGTGTGCGGATCCACCACCACGTCCGTGCCCCACACCGCGTCCAGAATCTCATCGCGCTTGAGCGCCCGCTCGCGCTCGCGCACGAAGAAGGCCAGCAGGTCGAACTCCTTGCGCGTCAATTCCACCTCCGCGCCCTCGGGCGTCTCCACGCGCCGCCGGTCCAGGTCCACGCTGTAGCCCGCGAAGCGCAGCAGCTTCGTGGGGGCGACGGCGCCGCTGCGCTTCAGGTGCGCGCCCACTCGCGCCAACAGCTCGCGCAGCCGGTAGGGCTTGCCCAGGTAGTCCTGCGCGCCGGACTCGAAGCCTCGCACCACGTCCTCCTCCAGCGTGCGCGCGGTGAGCATCAGCACCGGCACGCCCATGCCCTCCTCGCGCAGCGCGCGGCAGAGCGAGTAGCCGTCGCCGTCCGGCAGCATCACGTCCAGGAGGATGAGCTGGAAGTCGCGGCGGGACAGGTGCTCGCGCGCCTCCTTCACCGTGGCGGCCTCCTCCACGGCGTAGCCTCCCTGGTGCTCCAGGTTGTCGCGCAGCGCGAGCCGCAGGTTCGGGTCGTCCTCGACGACGAGGACGGTGGGGGCGGCGATGGTCATGCGATGCTCCGGGCCTCGGGCCGGTACTCGGGAAGGGTCAATTCGAACGTCGTGCCTTCGGGGCTGGAGGACGCGACGCGCAGCGTGCCTCCGTGCAGCCTCGCGATTTTCCGGCACAGCGCGAGCCCCAGCCCACTGCCGGGCACCTCGCGGCCGTCGCGCCCGGACAGCCGGTAGAACTCACCGAAGACGCGCTCCCACTCGGCCGTCGGGATGCCGGTGCCGTTGTCCGTGAAGTGCACGCGTCCTCCGGACAGCGTCTGGACGTGCAGCCTCACGGGGCTGCGGGTGTTGTACGCGCACGCGTTGCGCGCCAGGTTCGCCAAGAGGAGCCGCAGCAACTGCGCGTCCGCGTTCAGCTCGCGCGCGTCCACGTCCGCGGTCAGCTCCACCGGCACCGGCGCGCCGGACTCCAGGTCGCGGCGCAGGTGGGAGACCAGCTCGTCCAGCCGCACCGGCGCGAGCTTCGGCACCCAGCGGCCCTTGTCGATGCGGTTGAACGACAGCAGGTTCTCCACCAGGAAGCCCAGCCCGTCCGCCTCGCGGATGATGCGCGCGGGGTAGTCCTTCGCGTCCGCGCCCTCCGCCACCCGCCACTCCAGCGTCTCCGCGAGCAGCCGGATGGAGGCCAGCGGCGTGCGCAGCTCGTGCGACACCGTGGCCACGAAGTCGCTCTTGAGCTCCAGGAAGCGGTACTTGCGGTGCTGCGCCACGAAGGACAGCGCCGCGATGACGAGCGCCAGCGCCGCGCACAGGGCCAGCATCCACGTCTTGAGCCGGTAGCGGCTCTCCAGCGCGTCCTCGCCTCGCGCCCACGCGGACGACACCACCGCCACCGGCAGCGACGCGAGCGTCAGCACCGGCGCGTCCCCTGGCAGCGCCACGCGTCCGTCCGCCTCCAGCAGGCCGCGCTCGCGCATCTCGCGGGTGAGCCCCGTCAGGAGCCCGGGCAGGTCCACCGCCAGCCCGCGCACGTCGCCTCCCTGGAGCGGCTCCAGGTACCAGCCGGAGCGCGTGAGCACCGGCTCCAGCACGGCCTCCGGAAGCGACAGCGGCGTCGCGGCCAGCTCGTTCGCCCGCGCCTCGAAGTCCGCCACCGGCACGCCCACGCGCTGGGAGAGCGCCACCACCTTCGCGCGCAGGAAGCCGAAGTCCTCCGGCGTGAAGCGCGAGCGCTTGAGGAGCAGCAGCCGTTGCAGGCCCTCCAGCCGTCCACCGCCCTGGCCATCCAGGAGCCCGTCGCGCACCAGGCCCCGCATCAGGTCCGGCACCACGTCGCCCCGCGCCGCCACGTCCTCCAGCACCACCAGCAGCGAGGGCACATCCCGCGTGGACGCGAGCACGAAGCGGGCGCGGTGTTCGAGCAGCGCCATCAGCGACAGCAGCGTGGCCCGCCGGTCCTTCGCCTTCAGCGCCTGCTCCACCAGCGCCATGCGCTCCAGCCGCTCCTTCCACGGACCTTCGTCCTCGTCCGCGACCTCCGTGCCCGCGCGCAGCCGCGCGTAGCGGTCCTTCGCGATGGCATCCCCGGCCGTGTCGAACCGCGCCAGCCGGGGCAGCACCTGCTCCCCCTGTTCCCGCAGGTACAGCCCCGGCGTGGCCACCAACGGATCCTCCTTCGCCGCCGCCAGCGTGCCGCGCGCCGCCTCCAGGCCTTCGCGCAGGGCCTGTCCCAGCGACGCGCGGGCGTACTGCTCCAGGGCCTCGCGCCGGGAGCGGAGCGAGGCCCGCGCATCCTCGCGTTCCGCGGCGAAGATGCGGTGGAGATAGCCCAGGCCGACCGCGAGCCCGGCGAGGCCGAGCACGAGGGCGACGAGGGTGGGCAGCAACCTGCGCGGCATCCGGAGGGGCCTTACTTGAGGGTGGGGACGCGGTCGGCGTCCATGGTGCGCACCGGCGCGATGGTCTCGAAGCGGTCCTCGCGGCGGTCCAGCTTCTTCGCCAGCCGGATGAGCTCACCCAGCTCCACCACGTCCTGCCGCGTCTTCATCGGCGTGCCCAGCTCCTCCCACAGCGACACGAGCGCGTCGTAGGTGAGCGGGCGCGCCCAGTAGGAGCCGCGCAGCTTCTCCGCGAAGGCGGCGGCCACGTAGGACAGGCGGGTGGGAGACGCGGCCTTCTCATAGGCCGGACGCAGCAGCGTCACGGGCATCGCCTTTTCGATGAGCTTCGAGCTGCCACCCTCCGGCGCCTTGTAGCGGATGCGCAGCGTGCCGAAGTTCGTCTGGGCCGGGTCGCGCAGCTTCACCTCGTAGAGGGCGGTGACGGCGTGGCCCGCGCCCACCTCGCCCGCGTCCACGCGGTCGTCGTTGAACTGCTGCTGGGTGAGCAGGCGGTTCTCGTAGCCGATGAGGCGGTAGCGGGACACCGTCTTGCGGTCGAACTCCACCTGGAGCTTCACGTCCTTGGCCACCACCTGGAGCGTGCCGGTGAGGTTCTGCACGAAGATGCGGCGGGCCTCCTCCAGCTTGTCCACATAGGAGTAGTTGCCCTCGCCCACCTGGGCCAGCCGCTCCATCAGCACGTCGTTGTAGTTGCCCATGCCGAAGCCCACGGTGGACAGCGTGATGCCCGCCGCCGCCTGCTCCTTCACGCGCGCCCAGATGCCATCCGCCTCGGTGATGCCGTTGTTCGCGACGCCGTCCGAGCAGAGGATGACGCGGTTGATGCCGCCCTTCACCAGGTGGCTCGCGGCCAGCGCGTAGCCCAGCTCCATGCCGGCCTGCGCGTTGGTGGAACCGTCCGTGTGGAGGCTGTCGATGGCGCCCAGGATGCTGGCCCTCTGCGTGGCGTTGGTGGGCGCGAGCACCTGACGGGCCTCGCTGCCGTAGACGACGATGGACACCCAGTCCCGCTCATCCAGCGCGTCCACCAGCAGGCGCAGCGAGCGCTTCACCAGCCCCAGCCGGTTCTCCATGTCCATGGAGCCGGACACGTCGATGACGAAGACGAGGTGGCCGGGCTTGCGCTGGGCGGCGCTCACGTCGCGCGCCTTCACGCCGATGTGCACCACCTGGTAGCCCTTGCGCGCGGGGGAGGGGAAGCCCTCCACGTTCACGCTGAAGGGGGCGTCCGGGGCGTTGGCGTAGCCGTAGTCGAAGGTGTTGACGAACTCCTCCACGCGCACGGCCTGCTCGTCCGGCAGCGCGCCGCGCTCCAGGTAGGCGCGCGTCAGCGAGTACGACGCCGTGTCCGTGTCCACGGAGAAGGTGGAGAAGCGCTCCTCCTCGGTGTCCACGGTGGGGTTCACGCCGTAGCCCTTGAAGTACATGTCGAAGAAGCGCTGGCCCTTCGGGGCCACGGTGCGCTCCGGCGCGGGCTGCGGCGTGGGGACCGCCGAGGCCTGGGGAGCGCGGTACACCGTCTGTGGCGTGCCGTCCGGGACGACGACGTGCATGTACGGCAGGGCCCAGGACGGGGCGCGCTCGCGGTCGTTCGTGCTGTTCGGGTTGCCGTTGATGCCGAAGGCCGGATCGTTCGTGCTCAGGCCGTCCACCACGTAGCCGTTCTCAGGCGAGGTCGTGCCGCTGATGGACACACCGGGCGGGTTGGCCTGCTCCGTGGAACGCGTCGCTCCACCCTGGCCCACCGGGCGCGCCACCGCGATGCGCTTGATGAACTCCGGGTCCACGTTGACGCCTTGGTTCGTGGAGCCCACGCTGATCGCTGGCGGGCCGCCGATGATCTCCACGGTCCTTGAGTCGGGGTCGGGCAGCATCTCCACGTTCAGGCGGATGGTGCGATTGGCGAGCAACTGGATGTCCGCGCGGGCGTAGACCTTGAACCCCTCCCTCTCGAACCGCACGGTGTACGTGCCCGCGGGAAGCTGGGGGATGCGGTAGTTCCCCTGGGCGTCCGCGACCACCGTCTGTTCGCCCTGCATGCGGGGGCTGGTGGCGGTGACGACCACGTCCGGCACGGGCTTCCGGCTGACGACGTCAATCACCGTGCCGATGATGACGCCCTTGCCGACGCTGCCCACGGCCGGCTGGGCCAGCACGGGCCCGGCGGACGTCAGCAGGAGCAGGGGCAGGGCACTTCTCAGGAGGGACTTCAGCATGGACCACCTCTCGCGCATCAGGGTGGAGCCATCATCCAGATGCGCCCCGCATCGAACCGCACGGGGGGCTCGTCTGCTCATCATGGTTTCATCATGACGGGAAATCGTGCCGGGGGCGGGGTGTCCCATTAGAAAGGCCGTCCATGACGGCACTCGACACCCTCTTTCCCTCCGAAGAGCAGATTCCCCCGGGAGTGCGCCTCCCCGCGTACCTGGAGCAGCGCGAGTACCTGGTGGGCGGTGAGCTGCGCACCTGGACGGGTGAGCTCAACCCCGTGGCCAGCCCCGTGTTCGTCCGGACCCCCGAAGGGCTGAAGCAGAAGGTCATTGGCGCGACGCCGCTGCTCACCTCGCGCGAGTCCCTGGACGCGCTGGCGGCGGCGGTGAAGGCGTACGACTCCGGCCGGGGCGTCTGGCCCTCGCTCAAGGTCGCCGAGCGCATCGAGCACGTGGAGCGCTTCCTCACCGCCATGCGCGCCCAGCGCACCGCCGTGGTGAACCTGCTCATGTGGGAGATTGGCAAGACGCAGCCGGACTCGGAGAAGGAGTTCGACCGCACGGTGGACCTCATCGTGGAGACCATCCGCGCGCTGAAGGAGCTGGACCGCACGTCGTCCCGCTTCGTGCAGGACCAGGGCATCATGGCGCAGATCCGCCGCGCGCCCATGGGCGTGGCCCTGTGCATGGGGCCGTACAACTACCCCCTCAACGAGACCTTCAGCACGCTCTTCCCCGCGCTGCTCATGGGCAACACCGTGGTGTTCAAGCCCGCCAAGTTCGGCGTGCTGCTGGTGCGCCCGCTGCTGGAGGCCTTCCGCGACTGCTTCCCGCCCGGTGTCATCAACATCATCTACGGCCGCGGCCGGGAGACGGTGGGCGCGCTGATGGAGAGCGGGCAGGTGGACCTGTTCGCCTTCATCGGCACCAACAAGGGCGCCAGCGAATTGAAGCGCATGCACCCGCGCCCGCACCGCCTCAAGTCCGTGCTGGGCCTGGACGCGAAGAACCCGGCCATCATCCTGGAGGACGCGGACCTGGATAACGCCGTGAAGGAGTGCATCACCGGCACGCTGTCCTTCAACGGCCAGCGCTGCACGGCGCTCAAGCTGCTGGTGGTGCACCGCAACGTCGTGGACGCGTTCCTCGCGAAGTTCACCGCCGCCGTGGACAGGCTCAAGCCCGGCATGCCGTGGGACCCGGGCGTCGCCGTCACGCCGCTGCCGGAGCCGGGCAAGGGGACGTACCTCCAGGGGCTGGTGGACGACGCCGTGTCCAAGGGCGCCCGCGTGGTGAACCAGACGGGCGGGCAGGCGTCGCGGTCGTTCTACTCACCCACCGTGGTGTACCCGGTGACGAAGGACATGCGGCTGGCCACGGAAGAGCAGTTCGGCCCGGTGGTGCCGGTGATGGTCTTCGACGACGACGCGGAGGCCGTGCGGCTGGTGGTGGAGTCGCACTTCGGCCAGCAGCTCAGCCTGTTCGGGAAGGACTCGGCGCGCATCGGGCGGTTCATCGACGCGTTCTCCAACCAGGTGGGCCGCATCAACCTCAACTGCCAGTGCCAGCGCGGCCCGGACACGTTCCCCTTCAACGGCCGCAAGGACTCCGCGGAAGGGACGCTGTCGGTGGCGGACGCGCTGCGGGTGTTCTCCATCCGCACGCTGGTGGCCACGAAGACGACCCCGGACAACACGTCGCTCGTCCAATCCATCCTGACCCGCAGAGAGTCGGATTTCCTCACCACGGACTTCCTCTTCTAGTCCGCGCTTGGCCCGGGGTGCTAAGCCTGGGGCCATCCCATGGCGCCGCGCACGACGACCCTCGAATTGCACAAGGAAGAGATGAAGTTCTCCGCGGGGCACTTCACCATCTTCTCCGCCACGCACCGCGAGAACCTGCATGGGCACAACTTCTCCGTCTACGTCGCGCTGACGGGGGAGGTGGCCGAGGACGGCCTGCTGTCGGACTACGGTCCGCTCAAGCAGGCCATCATCGCCCGCTGCAAGGCGTGGAACGAGACGTTCTTCCTGCCCGCCCACTCCAAGCACCTGCGGCTGGAGCGGGACGACCAGGGCAACCACGTCGCGCACTTCAACGGCGAGGAGCTGCGCTTCCTGGCGCGCGACGTGACGGTGCTGCCGGTGGCCAACGTGTCGCTGGAGGAGCTGGCGCGCGTCTTCGGCGAGGAGCTGGTGGGGGACGGCAGCGCCATGGCCCGCGACCACATCACCGGGCTGGTGGTGAAGTGCGCCTCGGGCCCGGGACAGTGGGCCTGCTGGGAGTGGAAGCGGGATGCCTGACCAGGTCCTCATCACCGGCGCCAGCCGGGGCATCGGGCAGGCGGCGGCGGAGCGCTTCCGCAAGGAGGGCTGGCGCGTCATCAACGTCGCGCGCGGCCCGTGCCCCGTGCCGGACGTCGTCAACGTGCGCGTGGACCTGGCCGTGCCGGGCTGGGAGCCCGCCGTCGAAGCGGCGCTGCGCGACGGCGCGGCCCGGGGACCGGGGCGCCTGTGCGTCGTGCACAACGCCGCCCTCTACGAGCACGACGACGCGCTGAGCATGGACGCGGACCACCTGCGCCGCGTGCTGGAGGTCAACATCGTGGCGCCGCTGGTGCTCAACCGGCTGGCGCGGCCGCTGCTCACGGACGGCTCGTCGCTGCTCTACGTGGCGTCCACGCTGGGGGAGAAGGCCGTGAAGGGCGTGGCGTCCTACGTGACGACGAAGCACGCGCTCATCGGGATGATGCGGGCCACCTGCCAGGACCTGGCGGGAACCCAGGTCCACACCGCCGCCGTCTGCCCGGGCTTCACCGACACGGAGATGCTCCGGGAGCACCTGGGCACGGACCCCGCCGTGCGCGCGAGCGTGGCGGGGATGACGACGTTCGGGCGGCTCATCACGCCGGAGGAGATTGCCGGCGTGCTCTACACCTGCGCCACCACCCCCGTCCTCAATGGCGCGGTCATCCACGCCAACCTGGGACAGGTGGAGCGCTGAAGGCGCTGCTTCAGCCCTCCGCGGCGTAGACGGTGCACGAGGACGTGCAGGTCTCCGCGACGCGGATGCGCGCGACGGTGGTGCCCGGCACGTTCACGCGCTCGAAGAGCCACGCGGCCAGCAGCTCGCTCGTGGGGTTCTCCAGGCCGGGGACGTCGTTGAGCAGCCGGTGGTCCAGCTGGGCGTGCAGCGGCTGCCAGGCGGCGTTCAGCTCCGCGAAGTCGACGATCCAGCCGAAGTGCGGATGCACCGGGCCGCGCAGGGTGATTTCGATGCGGTAGCTGTGGCCGTGAACCCGCGAGCACTTGTGCCCCTCGGGAACGTTGGGCAGGCGGTGCGCGGCCTCGAAGGTGAACTCCTTCGAGATTTCGGTGACGAGGGTGGGGTTCTTCACGGGAACGGCCTCCATTCGGCGGCCTTGTATCCGCGTTCCCCCCCTGCGTCCACGGGTCGTCTCAGGGGGCGGGCAGTCAGACGCCGAGTGTGGTTCCCAGGCGTGCGAGCACCCCCGGCCAGCCCGGCTTCATGCCCTCGAAGGCGCGGCGGCCCATGGGCGAGTCCAGGTTGAAGCCTTCGTGCGTGAGGGTGAGGCGCGTCCCGGTGCCCTCCGGCGCCAGGCGCCAGGTGAGGGTCGTGTCGAGCGTGCCCGTCGCGAAGCTGTATTTGAGCAGCCGCTCCGGCTCCACCGCGAGGACTTCACACGGCTGCTGGCCCCAGGGGCCCATGTCGAGCGTGAAGCGGTGGCCCACGACGGGGCGCACGTCGCCCGCGGCCCACCACTTCGCGTGGAGCGCCGGGTCCGTCAGCGCCTTCCACACGGCGGCGGGCGGATGGGCATACACGTGGTCCAACTGGATGACGGCGGGGGGATTCATTTGCGTGACTCCTCGTCGAGCACGTCCTCGAGCGCGGCAAGCCGCTGCTTCCAGTAGTGCGTGAAGGCCTTGAGCCAGTCGTCCACCTCCGACAGCGGACGTGGATCCAGGTGGTAGTAGCGCTCCCGTCCGCGCGGCTCCTCGCGGACGAGCTGGGCCTTGCGCAGGACCTGGAGATGTTCGGAGACGGCGGGGCGCCCCAGGTTGAAGCCGCTGGCCAGGTCGTTCACCGCGCGCGGCCCCTTGCGCAGCTGCATCAGGATTTCGCGGCGCACCGGATTGGCCAGCGCCGAAAAGACATCCGCTTCGGGCATGGCTGGGATTGATACGTCGGAAATATCCGACGCGTCAAGAGGCGTCGGATATTTCCGACGCGTTGGCGGCGCTGGCTACTGGCGGGCGAGGCGCGGCTGCGCGACGGGGGCGCGCTGCTCCTGGCGGACGGGGAGCCGGAGCAGCTGGGCATAGCGCGCGAGCCGGTCCTCGAAGCGCCGGGCGTCGCGGCTCCAGTGCACGACGACGTTGCGCTCGGGGTCCCTGTGGTGCGTCAGCGCGATGCCGTACTCGTCCTGTGCGCCAATCCAGTCCGGGTGGTGGCGCCGCTCGCAGTCGAGGCTGACGTAATGGGCCAGGGGCTCGTTCCAGGTGAAGGCGCTCAGGGCTCCGGCGCCGCGCAGCGACACCTCCGAGGCCGTCACCACCACCTCCAGCCGCGTCGTCAGGCACCGCACGATGCGCGTCCCGGTCACGAACAGGCCCAGGACGCCCACCAGCGGCAGCATCCACTGCTCGCGCAGCAGGGCCAGGGACAGGCCCTGGTCCAGCGCGTAGGCGGCGGGAAGCACGACGAGCAGCACGAACCCGAGCAGCGGCCACACCACCTGTCCGACAAGCGGACGGGTTTCGAAGCGCAGGGGGAGGTCGCCTCCCATGTCCATCTTCCGTGGAATCGGTGAGAGCACTTCGAAGAAGGACATGGCGCGAAACTCACCATGGCCGTGGACGTACTGTCCATGGCTTCCCGGGTAGTCCTGGAGATGCCAGGGGGGACATGGGCGGCTGGCGCGGGGGTTGCTAAATGTCGCCACGCCGGCCGGGCAGGGTGCCCGGCCGTGGCTCCCTGGCCGCGATGCTCCCCGACGCCTCCCTCCCGCATGCGGCACCCGGCCCACGGCGCGGCCTGCGGGCCACCCTCGTCCTCACGGCGCTGTGCCTGCCGCTGTCCGTCTCCGCGCCGGTGGTGCCCGGGCCGCCGCCCCGCCTGGTCCTCTGGGCCTGGGAGCGGCCGGAGGACCTGCGCTTCCTGGAGGGCCGCGCGGTGGACGTCGCCTTCCTGCTCGCGACGCTCGACCTCACGGATGAAGACGTCCACGTGGTGCACCGCCGGCAGCCGCTGCGGGTTCCCCCCGGCATCGCGTTGAAGGCCACGGTGCGGTTGCAGATGCTTCCGGGCAGCTCGCTCGCGCGCTTCGACTCCGAGCGCCTGGAGGACCTGGCGCAACGCCTGGACGTGCTCGCGCGCCGCCATGCCGTGACGGCGCTGCAACTGGACTTCGATGCGCGCGGGTCGGAGACCGAGGCGTACGTCGGCCTGCTCCAGCGGCTGCGCGCGCGCCTGCCTCCGGGGATGTCGCTGTCCATCACGGGGCTCGCGTCGTGGTGCGTTCCCGGCGGTTGGATTGCGCGGGCGCCCGTGGACGAAGTGGTGCCGCAGCTCTTCCGCATGGGGCGCGATGCCCCGGTCTGGCGTGCGCGGTTCGCACGCGGGCTGCCCCGCCCGTGCTCCGGCAGCATGGGGCTGGCGATGGACGAGTGGCAGCCCGTGCCTCCCGGCGTCTCGACCCTCTATCTCTTCAACCCCCGGCCGTGGACGCCCGACGCGTTCGCCTCCGCCGTGGCGGAGACCCAGTCATGAAGAACGCAAGAACAGTCCTGGGGCTCGTGGGCCTCGCGGTCCTGCTGCCTCCCGTCATCGCCGATGCCTGCGGGCCGGAGTTCGAACCCGACCCCCGCTACCAGGTCAGCGACAATCCCGACCGGCCCTTCGACAGCTTCGCCGCCGGACGCCTGGGGGTGATCCGCCGCACGTATGACCTGCCCTACCTCGCGTTCGCCTGGCGCACGATGATGGGCATTCCCACCACGGCGGACGAGCAGAAGCACCTGGTGTCGGGCTGGCGCGAGGCGGAGTCCCGCTACGGGTACGGCGCCGACGCGGAGTGGGCCAGTCAGCAATGGATCGCCGTGCGCAAGGAGGTGATGCCCTCCCTCGAGCCGCGCGAGCTGATGTTCATGGGGGAGGACGGTTACGCCCGGTACTCCCGCATCCACGGCGATGCCTTCCTGCACGCCGCGGCCACGGCGCGCACGCTGGCGCGCGAGTGGAAGCAGCGCCCGGCGTTGCTGCGGGAGTGGGTGGGCCACCAGGACGGCGTCTTCGGCGACGGCTGTTTCCTGTCCGAACCGGAGCCCGGCTTCGTGGAGGCGCTGACGCCCCGCGAGCAGGCCCGCCGTCAGGCCGAGCGCGACTACCAGGCCGCGGCCATGCACCTGTACTGCGGAAGGTTCGATGACGCGGCGCAGGCCTTCCAGGCCATCGCGGACAACGCGGCGTCACCGCACCGCGTCCTCGCGGCGTACCTCGTGGTGCGCACCCGCGTGCGGCAGGCGCTGTTCTCTCCGCGAGGGGACGAAGCGACCGTACGCACGGAGAAGGACGACACGCCGGCGCGCTTGACGCAGGCGGAAGCGGCCATCCAGAAGGTGCTCGCGGATCCGAAGCTGCGGGAGGTCCACGGTCCCACGCGGCGCCTGCTCTCCATCGTGCGCGAGCACCTGTCGCCGGAGACGTGGCGGTGTGAGCTGTTCTCGCGGGTGCTGGAGAAGGGGACGGGCTCCGCGCTGCAGGCGGAGCTGGGCGGCCTCCGGATGGAGCGGGACGCGGAGGGCAACCCCGTCACCTGCCCGGGGCTGAAGCCTCGCGCGGCGGAGCTCTCCGAGTGGCTCCAGCTCATGTCCATTCCCCCCAACGGGGATGACGGCACGCCGATGGGGCCGGGGCCGGCGAAGGCCTTCGAGACCGCCGTGGCCCGCTGGAAGAAGACCGCGCACCAACCCTGGCTCGTGCTCGCGATGCTGGCGGCCCCCAAGGATGCGCCGCAGGTGCCCGCGCTGCTCGCGGACGCGGCGAAGGTGCCGGTGGAGTCTCCCGCGGGCATGACGCTCGCTTGGCGCTCCGTGCAGTTGCTGCGGGAGCGGGGCCAGCTGGCGGAGGCCCGGGCACTGCTGGACACCATCCCCCTGGCCCTGGTGCGCGACCAGGCCTCCACGGACAACCTCCTGCGCGAGGAGCGGCTGCACCTGGCGAAAGACTGGGACGAAGCGCTGCGCAACGCGGCCCAGCTCGTGGCGGACGAGGAGCAGGGGCCCCATCAGGACTGGAACTCCCAGGCTCCGGAGACCGCGCTCATGGGGCTCAGCCCCTGGCGGGCGCTCTACCTGGAGTCCCATGTCCCCACGCGCCGGCTGCGCGAGTGGACCGCGCTCCCCGGCCTGAGCCCCGCGCTGCGCCGTCAGGTGTCGTGGGCGGTGTTCGCTCGCGCCGCCGTGGTGGGGGACGACGCGACCCTGAAGGCCCAGGCCGTCGCGCTCGCGGAATCCGAGCCCAAGGCGCGCGCGGAGCTGCTGGCCATCGTGGGGCGGCCCACGCTGGAGGAGCGCCTCTTCGACGCGCGGCTGCTGATCATGGGACTGCCGGTCGTCTCCGCGCGGCTTCAGCCCGGCAGGGACCGGCTGGCGGACACCTCGCCGCAGCTCGATTTGACCGAGGACCTGAGCTGGTTCCGCAACGGGTGGTGCGTGCCGGGAATGGAGTACCTCCAGGATCCGCCGGGGACCCCGGGGCCGCTGCCGTTCTCGAGCCCGGAGGAGCGCGCGGACGCCGCGGCGGAGTGGAAGGCCCTCAACGCCGCGGGCAACTCCGTGGCCTTCTTCTCCCGTGTGGCGCTGGACTGGGCGAAGGCGCACCCGGAGGATCCGCGCTCGCCCATCGCGCTGTTCCGCGCGGTCCGCTCCAGCAAGCGGGGCTGCGGCCAGAACACCCCGGAGGCGAAGAAGGCCTTCTCCTGGCTCCACAAGCGCTACGGCAAGACGGAGTGGGCGCGCAAGACGCCATACGTCTACTGATGCAAAGGACATCCGTCCTACGATGACGCCAGCATGACGGCGCCACGGACGCGAGGACCGGCAGGACTTCTCCTCGTGGGGCTGCTGGTGCTGCTCGCGTTCGTCTACGCGCCGGTGCTGGAGGGAAATCTGTTCGCGGGACGCGACCTGTTCCGCATGTTCTTCCCGGACTCGGCCTTCCTGCTGGAGTCGCTGCACGCGGGCGAAGTGCCGCTGTGGAACCCCTACCTGCGCCTGGGGCAGCCGTTCGCGGCGACGCTCTATTCGCAGGTGTACTACCCGCCTCGCTGGGCCGCCGTGCTGCTCACGGGCCCCATCGTGTCCATGACGGTGATGCAGGTGGGGCACGTCGTGCTCGCGGCGGCGGGCGTGTTCCGGCTGTGCCGGAGGCTGCGGGCCTCCTGGGCCGCGGCCGCCGTCGCGGGCGTCACGTTCGGGCTGTCGGTGCTGATGACGCGGCTGGGCACCCAGCAGAACGTCGTCGACGCCGCCGCGTGGAGCGGCTTCCTCGTGGGCGCCGCGCTCGACGTGCACCACCGTCCGGGGCGCGGTGCTTTGGGGCCCATGGCACGGCTGGCCGTGTACGGCGCGCTGTCCCTCTTCGCCGGCTCGCCGGAGACCACGCTGTGGCAGGGGATGGTCGCGGTGCTGGTCGCGGGGGGCGCGCCCCGGTGCGCTTCCGTGGCTCGCGTGCGTTCGGTGGCTCGCGTGACGGGGGGCTTCGCGCTGGCGGCGATGCTCGCCGCGGTGGCGCTGCTGCCCGCCGCCGAGTTCGCGCGAAACTCCCTCCGCATGCAGGGCTCCTGGCGCTGGCCGCTCGTCTGGTCCATGTCGTGGCCGCAGGTGCTGTCCGCGCTGTGGCCGCTCGCGGACTGGCCCCGGGACCGCTACTGGGGCGAGGACCAGTGGTTCATCCTCAGCGTCTTCCTGGGGACGCTCCCCTGCGCGCTCGCATTGCTGGGCGCCCTGCGCGGGCCCCGGCGCGTCCGGCCCTTCGCGGTGGGCGCGCTGGTGCTCGTGGCGCTGAGCCTGGGGCGCCACTTCGCGCCCGCGTCCTGGGTGCTGCTGCACGTGCCCCCGTTCTCCCTCTTCCGCTACCCGGTGAAGTACTTCGTGGGGGCCGCGTTCTGCGTGTCCGTGCTTTCCGCGTTCGGGGTGGATGCCCTGGGCCGGCTCGCGCGCCGCCTGCGTCCTTCGCGCCTTCGCGCGGCCGTGGCCCTCGTGGGCATGGTGGGCGCCATGGCCGCCCTGGGGCCCGTGGCCCGCGCGCTGTCCATGCGCGCCTCCGCCGAGGCGGGTGCCCCGTGGGTGCCCCTGTGGCTGGGATTGGCCACGCTCGTGGTGCTCTGGCCTCGCGGCGGTTTCGCCCGCGCCCGCCAGGTGCGGCAGGGCGTCGCGGTGCTCGCGGTGCTGGAGGTGGCGGCCTCCCACGCGCTGCTGGGCCGGCCGGGATACGCGCCGCTGGAGTCGCTGCTGCGGCCCTTCTCCCTGCGCGTCTTCCTGCCCCAGCCCTACCCGGGGCGCATCAGCGTGGACATCCAGGCCCCCGAGGACCCCTCGCGCGAGGGCGCGGGAAACACCATCGAGCGCAGCCTCGAACAGCTCATCCCCAACCGCTTCGTCGAGGCGCGCCTGCCCGCGCTGGAGGGCTCGGGTGCGCCCGAGCCCGTGTACTCGGAGGTCTTCCACGACGCGGGCCGGCGCACCGTCTTCGACCTGGCGGGCGTCACCCACTACCTGCGCAACGGACCGCCGCCCTACGACGACCTGGAGCTGCTCCACACGGCGGACGACGGCACCACGCTGTCCCGCTCGCGCACCGCGATGCCGCGCGCCTTCCTGGTGCAGCGCGCCCGCGTGGTGACGGATGCCCAGGCGCTCGCGGCGGTGGAGGATGACTCCCAGCCCTTCCGGCACACGGCCTTCCTGGCCTCGGGAGCGCCGCTGGAGCGGCCCGCGTGCACGGGCTCCGTCGAGTGGGTGCGGCAGGGCGCCCAGCACCTGGAGCTGAAGGTGGAGGCCTGCGACGAGAGCTACCTCGTCGTGTCCGACAGCCACTACCCGGGCTGGACCGCGACCGTGGACGGGCAGGACGCGCCCATCCACCGGGCGGACCTGGCGCTGCGCGCCGTGCGCGTTCCGCGAGGACTCCACATGGTCCGCTTCGACTACCGCCCGCTGAGCTTCCGCGTGGGGCTGGCCCTGTCCGTGCTCAGCGCACTGGGGCTCGCGGCCGTGGTGCTCCGGCGTCCGCGGGCGCCCTGACGCTTCGGTTTCACTTCATGGGCCGGATGACGCGGAGGATCTTCCTCGCGAGGATCTTGTCGCGCGCCTCGCCCGTCAGGCGCGTGGACTTCACCTGCAGGTAGATGGACGGGTGGTCCGAGTAGTACTTGCCCTCGGAATGCAGGTGCCGCGAGCCGCTGGCGCCCATCAGTCCGTACATGCCGGGCCCGGACAGCTCCAGGTGCTCCGCGTCCGCCTGGTAGTAGCCCATGTAGTGGGCGTTGCCGGCGGAGTTCGAGTACTGCTGCTGGAAGAGCGGGATGGCCTCGGGGCTCTTGTGGGGCAGCAGGTACGTGGGCCGGCTCTCCGGACGGCCGTCGAAGAAGACGCCCCGGCTGCCCTGGGTCGTCTCCTGCAGGTCCATGTTGAAGTCGCCGACCATCACCTGGATGCCCTCGGACACGCAGAAGGTCTGCAGCGCGTTGCGTTCCACCTGCCGCTCCTGCGGGTTGGAGCCGGTCAGCGACGCGCGCAGGTGCACGCCGGCCACCGTCACCGAATGGCCATACCGGTTCCCCAGCGTCACCTTGAGGATGTACTCGTCCTTGGACTTCAGCTTCGCCTGGATGGACGCCGTCTTGCGCGTGAGGGTGGTGGCCTCCAGGTAGAAGCCGTCGTTCTTCGGGTTCTCCACCTGCTGGTGGAGGTCCTCGCGCAGGTAGAGGGCGATCTCGTTGACGTGCTTGATGCCCTTGACCGTCGAGTCGTCGATGAGGTGCCTGCGCACGTAGGACATTCCAAGCCCGGCGATGTCGATGCGGTCCGGGAAGGGGGAGCCCGTGGGGTTCTCCGACAGGAAGAGCAGGCTGGGGTAGTGCTTGTAGCCGCGCAGGTTCCGCTCGATGCGGTTCTTGCGCCGGTCGCTCCACTGGGACGTGTCCGCCGCCTGGGGGCCGTTGCTCTCCAGCCAGGACTGGTAGTTGTCGTCATGGTCGGCGTCCGGGTTGTACAGGTTGCGGATGAGGTCGCACTCCTGCCGCACGATGTCCGCGAGCTTCGAGGCGATGTCCGGCCCCTGCAGGAAGGCGCTGGCGGCCATGCCAGGCACGAGCGGGTTCGCCAGGTTCGCCCCGTCCACCCGCTGCCCGCTGTCGTTGAACGACGCGCTCAGCCCCTTCACGCCCTTGGTGGTGTTGGCCTTGTAGAACTTCTTCGCGGCGTCGAAGGGGATGAACAGGATGGAGACGCCGCCGAGCGTCGAGACGTCGTAACCCTCGTCGAATTCGCGCTTCGGCATGGAGGCCCCCCACCAGTCTACGGGAAGAGTGCCTGCGAGGCATTCCCGCCCGGGTTTCAGCGGCGGGGGAGCAGCTCCCTCGCCAGCTCGATGAAGGCCCGCAGCGGGCGGGAGGCCCGCGCCCGGTGGGGGTAGTACAGGAAGAGGCCGGGGACGAGCGGTGCCCACTCCTCCAGCACGGGCCGCAGTGCACCGGAGCGCAAGGCGGGCGCGGACTGGAGCTCCGAGAGGTAGGCGAGCCCCAGGCCCGCGCTGGCCATGGTCAGGAGCAGCGCCGAGTTGTCCGACGTGAGCGGCCCCTTCACCGGTACGGTGAGCTCCTTCGTCCCCTGTTCGAACTCCCAGTGGTAGGGCAGCCCCGTGGAAGGCGCGCGGTAGCCCAGGCACGCGTGGTTCACCAGGTCGCGGGGATGCCGCGGTGTCCCGTGCCGCTCGAAGTACGCGGGGGCGCCCACGACGAGGAAGCGGAAGGCGGGCGTGAGGCGCACCTGGACCATGTCGCGCTGCACGGACTCCGTCAGCCGGACGCCCGCGTCGTAGCCCTCCTTCACGATGTCCACGAACCGGTCCTGCACGGACACGTTCACGCGCACGTGCGGGTGGGCCGCGAGGAAGCGCGGCAGCACCGGCTCCACCACGGGCGCCACGGAGAACGCGGGCACGGACAGGTTGAGGGAACCCGTCATGTGCTGGGTGTCCCCGGCGGCCAGGTGCTCGAGCGCCGCCAGCGCGGACTGGAGCCCCGGAGCGGCTTCGTCCAGCAGCCGCTGTCCGGCGTCGGTGACGGACACGCTGCGCGTGGTGCGGGCGAGCAGCGCCTGTCCCAGCTTCGTCTCCAACTGGCGCACCGCCTGGCTCACCGCGGACGAGGACACGCCCAGCTCCTTCGCGGCCTGGCTGAAGCTGCGCCGGCGGGCGACGGTGACGAACACGGTCAGGGCGTTGAGGGGTGTCAGGGCCATTTCGAAGAAAGTCTAAACAGTCCGTGCAACTTCCGCGTCTTCATCCGGCAGCGTCCGGAGGGCACCTTGAGGGCATCCAACTCGCAGGGAGCCTTCCATGACGACGACCGCTCGCATCGATTCGCTGGCGCAGTACCACCTGCTGGGCCGCAGTGGCCTGCGCGTGAGCCCGCTGTGCCTGGGCACCATGACCTTCGGCACCGAGTGGGGCTGGGGCAGCCCCCGGGACACCGCGCACCGCATCCTCGCGCGCTACCTGGAGGCCGGCGGCAACTTCCTGGACACGGCGGACGGGTACACCGGCGGCTCCAGCGAGGCCATCATCGGAGACTGGTTCGCGCAGGCCGGCGGCCGCGACCGCGCGGTCATCGCGACGAAGTTCACCATCAACACGTCGCCCGGCGACCCGAACGCGGGCGGCAACGGCCGCAAGAACATCCGCCGCGCGCTGGAGGGGTCGCTGCGGCGGCTGAAGACGGACTACGTGGACCTGTACTGGCTGCACGCGTGGGACGGCGTGACGCCGGTGGACGAGGTGATGCGCACGCTCGACGCGCTCGTGCGCGAGGGCAAGGTCCGCTACATCGGCCTGTCGGACGTGCCGGCCTGGTACTTCACCCGCGCGCAGTCGCTGGCGGAGGCGGAGGGCTGGGAGCGCGTCGCCGCGTTGCAGCTGGAGTACTCGCTGGTGGAGCGGAACATCGAGCGCGAGCACATCCCGGCGGCGCTGGCCCTGGGCGCGTCCATCACGCCGTGGAGCCCGCTGGCGTCGGGGCTGCTGTCCGGCAAGTACACGCGGGAGGGCACGCAGGCGAAGGGCGAGGGGCGGCTGCCCTCCATCCAGGGCGGCGGCAACCCGGGCTTCGAGAAGCTCTTCACCGAGCGCAACTGGGCCATCGTGGACACGCTGCGCGAGGTGGCGAAGGAGCTGGACCGGCCCCCGGCGCAGGTGGCGCTCGCGTGGGTGACGCGCCGGCCGGGCGTGGCGTCCACCATCATCGGCGCGACGCGGCTGGAGCAGCTGGAGGCGAACCTGCACGCGCTCGACGTGCGGATTCCCGATGCGCTCGCCGCGAAGCTGGAGGCCGTCAGCCGCCCGGAGCGGGTCCACCCGTACCACTTCTTCGAGGACGCCTTCTTCACCGGAGGCATGTTCACCGGCGGCACGACGGTCCGCGCCGAGCCCACGTGGTTCCGGCCCGCGCCGAGGTAGCCGGCTCAGCCCTCCCGGGGCACCGCGCCGCTTCGCAAGAGCAGCGCGGCGCGGTGGATGGCGGAGCGGATGCGGACGTAGGTGCCGCAGCGGCAGACGTTGTCGCTCATGGCCGCGTCGATGTCCGCGTCCGTCGGCTGGGGGTTCTTCCGCAGCAGCGCGAC
Organism: Corallococcus macrosporus; assembly: GCF_017302985.1. Lineage (NCBI taxonomy): Bacteria > Pseudomonadati > Myxococcota > Myxococcia > Myxococcales > Myxococcaceae > Corallococcus > Corallococcus macrosporus. The sequence continues at coordinate 639,279 of NZ_JAFIMU010000007.1, read as the reverse complement.
GGCGGCCATGATCTGCCCTGGCTGGCAGAAGCCGCACTGGGCCACGTCCTCGGCGATCCACGCCTGCTGCACGGGGTGCAGGCCCGTCGCGTCCGCCAGGCCCTCGATGGTCTTCACCTCGCGGCCCGCGACCTCGCCCACGGGGTGGAGGCAGGGACGGAAGGCCTCGCCGTCCAGGTGGCTGGTGCACGCGCCGCAGACTCCGACGCCGCAGCCGTACTTGGGACCCGTGACGCCCAGCACGTCGCGGAGCACCCACAGGAGGGGCAGGTCCGCGGGCGACTCCACCGACACCGGCTGACCGTTGAGCAGGAAGTGATGGGCCGGCATGGTCAGGGTCCCTCGTCGAGGATGGGGAAGCGGGTGGGCATGGTGCCCGTCGCCCGGGCGATGGCGTTGGTCAGGGCCGCCGCCGCGCTGGGGTAGCCCAGCTCTCCCACGCCGCCCACGCGGTCGTCGGAGCGCACGAGGTGCACCTGGATGGAGGCGGGCGCGTGCTTCATCCGCAGCCACCGGTAGTCCGCGAAGCTGCCCTCGCGCACGGCGCCCGCGTCGATGTGGAGCCCGGCGCTCAGCGTGGTGGACATCGCGTCCAGCGCGGCGCCCTGGAGCTGGGCCTCGATGCCCTTCGGGTTGATGGGCAGGCCCACGTCCGCGGCGATGACCACGCGCAGCACGCGCGGCGTCCCGGACGTGACGTCCACCTCGATGAGGTGGGCGATGGCGCTGTCCCACTCCTCCAGCACGGCCACGCCCTGGGCGACGCCCGGTGGCAGCGCGCGGCCCCAGGCCCCTTCGAGCACCACCCGGTCCAGCACGGCCTTGAGCCTGCGGGACGTGAGGCGGGAGCGGCGCAGCTCCACGGGGTCGCGCTGGAGCTCACGGGCCAGCTGGTCGACGAAGACCTCGTTGGCCACGCCGACCTGGCTGGTGAAGACGGAGCGGAAGGAGGCGGTGGGGATGGGGAGCGGCACTTCGGCCAGCTTCTGGGCGACCCAGCCGAACTGGTAGGGGACGTGCTGGGTGAGCGCGAAGAACACCGCGCTGGTGACGTCCGGCAGCGCCTGTCCGAGCAGCGACGTGAGCAGGTCTCCGAAGCCGTGGGGGAACTCCACGGTGGGGATGGCCGCGCGGTGATGCCAGCCGAGGATGGATCCGCCGGGGCCCAGCGAGGCGAGGATGCGGTGGTGGCTGGCGGGCCGGTAGTGGCCATGGCGCATGTCGTCGTTGCGGCTCCACATCAGCTTCACCGGCTGCCCGAGCGCTCGCGAGATGAGCGCGGCCTCGACGGCGGACTCGGTGAAGAAGCGTCGGCCGAAGCCGCCGCCAGCGCGGATGGGATGCACGGTGACCCGCTGCGGGGTGAGCGCCCAGCCGAGCGCCGCGGCCACCTGGCTCCGCGCGAACTTCGGATCCTGGACGCCGGACCAGATTTCAGCGGTGTCCGCCGTCACGCGGGCCACGCAGCTCTGCGTCTCCATGGGCGCGTGCGCGAGGTAGGGGAAGTCGAAGCGGCCCTCCACGACTCGCGTCGTGAGCAGCGGGGGCAGCGGCCGGGGCCCGATGGCGTCACGCAGCCGGGTCCGGATGTTGGCGTCGGAGAGGTGGCTGGCCGGTCCCGGTGCCCAGGTGATCTGCAACGCGTCGCGCGCCGCGAAGGCCTGCGCGAACGTCCCGGCCGCCACCGCCACGCCTGACGGGATCCGCACCACGCCCACGACGCCGGGCATCGCGCGGGCGGTGGAGGCATTGAGGGACTGGACCGTGCCGCGCAGCGTGGGAGGCCGCGCCACGACCGTCGGCACCGCGCCCGGGATGTCGAGGTCCAGGGTGTACCGTGCCTCGCCGGTGACGATGGCGCGTGCGTCGACACGTCCCGTGGGCTGACCGACGACGGTGTACTCGCTCGGAGATTTCGGCAGCGGGGAGACTTCCGGCAGCAGCACGCGCGCGGCGTCCTCGGCCAGCTCGCCGTAGCCGAGCCGGCGGCCGTCGGGCGCACGGACCTCGCCTTGCGAGGTGGTGAGGCTGAGGGCGAGGACTCGCCAGCGGTGCGCGGCGGCGGTGACCAGCCGGGCCCGGGCTTCCGCGGCGGCGGCGCGGAGTGGGCCGGCCAGGTAGCGCATCGTGGAGGACAGCCCGGTCAGCTGGATGAGCCAGCGGGGATCCGCGTCGGCGGTGGACACGTCCACGGCCTCCAGGCCCGTGTCGAGCTCTTCCGCGACGAGCATGGCCACGGCGGTGGTGATGCCCTGGCCCATCTCCGTGCGGGGCAGGGTGGCGACGACGCGCCCATCGGTCCGGACGGCGACGTAGAGGTTGAGGGGAGTCTCCGCCAGCGCAGGAGCCTCCGAGGCCTGGGCCGAGGGAAGGTCGAGCCCGCACCGCGCCGCGATCATCAACGTGGGTGAAGCCACCAGCCACGTCAGGAACCGGCGGCGGTCCAGACCGCCGGGAGGAGCTGAATCCGTGGGCAGCGTGTCAGCCATGGAGAAAGTCTCTCACGCGGCCAGGGGAGGGCCCAACGACCCGGCAAGCCCTGTGAGGCACCTGTCACCTGGAGCAAGGAAGCATCCTGGACAGGACCCTGAACGGACCCGAAGCCCAGTCCTGTTTCCGTTTGAGCACGACACTGCACATGTTCAGCGCGCTGCTTGGAGTGCTTCCATGTGAAGCGGGGGATGTCAGGGCTTACTGGTGTGCCGGTACTGCGGTGAACCTGCGCAGGATGCTGGAATTCTGCATGAACATCCAAGGTCAGGGTATTCAAAAGGCCCAAGAAACTGTCGTGAATGGTCAGCTTTTATCCATGGCATTTCTTGTATTTCTTGCCTGAACCGCAAAAGCAAAGTTCGTTGCGACCGAGCTTTCGCAGTTCTTCGTTGCGGCGCGGCGCGGCGCTTGGCAGAGGGAGCCCTGGGGAAAACTGCACCTGAGGCGGAGGGGGGCTATGTCTCAGCTTCGCAATGAGCTGCCTTTGCCGTTGCAGTTCGAAGCGGCCGCTAGGCGAGAGTCCTGATTCGTAAGGTGCAAGTCGTGCCATTTCTGCAGCGGCCCCGTCGAAGTCTCCTCCATATGCGAGAGTGACGGCATACTGAGACCTTACAGGAATGACATAAGACGCAAGCTTGAGTTGTTGCAGAGTGGGCAGGAGAATAGCGTCGAAGACCTGTCGCGCTCCGACGTAATCGTAGCGGCCAATGAATTCGTCCACGAGGTCCTGTCCAAGGCGGATCAGCGACTCTGGCGCCTGCGCAAGGTCGTAGAACTTCATCGCGTGAATGCGTGCGAACGCAACATCTTCGCCGGTAGCGTTCATCGCTTTGGCATACAGGTCTAGGCAGTCGGCGAGATGCTTACAATGATCGAGAACATCGTCACTCTGCTTTAGTAACGGGCGAAGATCAGACGCATTACGTCCCATCACGACTTGCGGGGTAAGTCCGAGTAGGCCGTAGTACTCCTGCGCAATTGCGAGGGCTTCAGACGCGGCCTTGCGGTGCTTCCCGGTATGATAGAGCGCGACCGCAGCGTTGTAGCGGAAAATACGCTGGGAAGTTGGGGTCGCATTGAGTTCGCTTTGGACCTCCGCCCTTACACGCATCGCCGCGTCTGCTCGACCTTCCAGGGCAAGCAGGTTCATTTCCTTTAGATTAACCGCAAGTCGTTCTTCCTGCCCGAGTGCATGATCGGCGACCAGTCGCTTCATGTGATCAATGTGTGATCTAGCATTGCCGCCTTCTCGCATGGCATTAAAGACGATTCCGTCCAAGGCCCAGAATCGCGACTCTGGAGCAACGGTGTCAGATGCCGCTGCCGCACGCAGATGAACGTCTATCTCTGGCCATAAGCCCATCTCGTGAAAGAGTTCGTCGGTTCCAAATTGGACAAGCGTTTTGACGTCCTCAGTTTCCGCCAAGACTCGCAACAGAAGCTTTAGCTTGGGGTAGCTCCAATCCCCTTTCAGCGAACTTAGTAGAGTGTTTCGGAGGTTGCGGTATGCCAAAGCTTCGTTGTCGGCACCCAAAGCCGCTAGTTGCGCTCGCCCTAATAGACGGAAAGCGTCATGAATTTTGAGGTGGTCGCCTCCAAATACCTCAAGTGCGGCCACCGTGCGCAATTCACGCAACGTTCCCGCGACCGCTCGCACATCAATGCCCAGTGACTTGGTTACAATAGCGACAATCTCATCGTTGGATAGAGGGACGTCACTCAGACTGAGCACCCCTAATGCGTGCCGAGTAGGTCCAGGCAATGTGTCGACAGTGCGGGACAGAATTAGTTCCTGAACGGTCTGGGTAGAATGAGTCAGGGTGGATAGTTGAGTGGATAAGGCATTCACGCTGCCGCGATGCTCCGCGCGAGCAATGGCTAAGGCATTCTGCACGTAAAGCGGCAGCCCACCGGTGAGGGCAATCAGCGCTTGGCAATCAGTCAGACTGGCTTGGCAACCCATATCGGCCGCTTCAGCCGCTACGGTGTCGGGTGACCAGCCTTGGAGGGTCTCTGGCTTAACCCCGAGTCGCTGGGTTAGTTCGAGTATGTGCGCTCCAGGCTGCCCTAGTAGGGCAAAATTCAACCCAGGCGCGGCGCGCACGGCGGCTTCAACATCGGACGGTCGGGGGACATGTGCATTGTCGAGCACAATTGTCAGTTTTCGACCCTCAGAGACGAAGCGACGCGCGAGCCCCTTCAGAACTTCCAAACCAGAGGCGCCCGGTAATAGCACTTCGCCGAGTCTGCCACCGGAACCACCATAGAAGCGCGCTGCTAGATCTCGCGCTAAGCCAGATGCCAAACTTGGGCCAGGCATTTCTCGAACGTCGTAATAGGCGAGGTCGCTTGGCGCATGCAACGCAGCCTGTGATACCCACGCCGTTTTGCCGGCACCCGAATAACCGATAATTAGCCGAAGTGGCGCATCTGTAAGTAAAGGTGGCTCATCCGCTTGCGTGCGGTATACGGTTGGTGGCGCGGGAAAGTCTTGCAGCTGAACGACGAGCTGCTCGAAGAGCCCTGTCAGTTCAGTTGGGTGGAATGCATGATCAGTGCGCGGCGCCGCTCCACTCGCTGCCGCCATCACCGTTCCCGCGAGCTTCCAGACGAGCGTTTCAGGCGACAGCAGCGCGTATGGTAGGCGGGCTGCAAGCTCACAACACAACTGGAACGCGTCCGCTAAGCTAGTGGGCGAAGTCGAAATTACAGGATCTGTAGATGCTGTACCTCCAGGATAGTCAATGAAAGTATCGCTTGGCCAGCTTGGGTGAGCCGTGTGGGCTGCGAGAGACGGCGTAAGATGGGAATTCGTTGCAATAACGAAGACAGCATTCCCCGACCGCTCTCCGGATTGATGCAGGCGTCTATACGTGTCGAAGCGCCTGAGCGCTCCCGCAATGTCAGTGTTGCCGAGCGGTCCTGCGCGGTACTTCACTTGTACGTAAGTTCGGCTATGCGGCCGAACAATTTCGACATCTTCGTCGCTTTCGATAATCACAGATATTACATCTGTGCCTGGTGTGCGCAGTAGAGCCTTGACGGCGTATAAATGCTGGAAAAGGAAGCCGCGGTGGACCGCTTCGATCCGAATTAACTGAGCTGTGTCTACCACTGCTGGACGGCCTTCATTCATGTTGTCCCTCCTCTTTGTAAAAAATCGGCGCCTAGTGGGGCGGGTGGTTTATGGTAGTCAATGTGTCAGTGTGTGGAGATTTATAGTTCTTGCGCTATTGCCATGTGGATGGTGCTTCGTTTGGGGTAAGTAGAGTCTTTTCGGATGTAAGTATACGATAGCATGTGGTGAATGTGGCTGAGTGAGGTGTGGCTACTACCGCCATTGTGGGGTGTTAAAGCCATGAGGCTTTTGAAGTCGGCGTGCATTGTCTTGGGACGCTCGGCATGAAGCTACTTCCGGCTCAGTTCGTTCGTCTGCGCGAGGTCACTTCGATGGGCTTCGCCAGTTTGACGTTCGTATGCTTTGGTTAGGGTCACAGGGGACCTCGCTGTGCGGGACGTGCACGCGGCTTCGGGTGATACTGGCGGGCATGCGCAGGTGGCTCATCGGTGGAGTGGCGGTCCTGGTCGCTTGCGGCCTCGTGCTGTTCTGGGCCCTGCGCTCCAGTGGACCCGATGCTCCAGAGGGCAACGCGGATGCCTCGCTCGCTCACGAGCGCTCTGCTCGCCCTGCATCCACGGCTGAGCGTCCTCTTCCCACGGAGGACGGCACGCTCCCTGCGTCCCAGTCCCCTCGCGAGGCGGATGGTGTCCTGGACGTGGAGGTCCTCGCGAATGGGAAGCCTTCGCTCGAAACCACCGTTCGGCTCTACGCGAAGGGAATGCAGTCCTCCGCTTGGACGCTGACGGGCTCGGGGATGACGGATCCTCAAGGCCATGTCCGGATTGCTTCCGGGCCCGGGCACTACCTCGTGGCGGTCCGTGCCCCGGGCCGGACCCCGCTGCTGCACGACGTGGCCCGCCCGCTAGGGGAGTCGCGCACGGCGCTGCGGATCTCCCTGGAGCCCGCGCAATCCCTCACGGGCCGCACGGTGGTTCGCGGAACGAATGAACCGCTTCCACTCGTGGAGATCATCCTCACGGCACATGCCCGCGACCTGGAGGTCTGGCAGCGCGCGGAGGCCCCTGACGACGAGCGCGTCTATGCGACGAGCGATGAGCGCGGGAACTTCCGCGTCGATGGGCTCTCCCCCGGTGCCTACCTGCTGGAGGCCCATGCCCCCGGCTACGCGCGCGTGGTCATGAGCCGCCTGCGCATCCCCACTGACGGCCCCCTGACGCTGGCGCTCCGGCGGGCGAGCGTCATCGAGGGCTTCGTCGTGGACTCGAAGGGCCTGCCAGCCGCGGGCGCCGAGGTGCGGGTGGGCGGCAGCCCCTCCCAGGTGGTGACGACGGGCGCGCAGGGGGGCTTCTCCGTGGAGGTGGATCCCGGCCCCCATCCCCTGTCCGCGCGGCGCGGCGAGGAGTCCGGGGCGCTCGACCTGCCGGTGCTCTGCGTCGCGGGCGGCACCGTGCGCGACGTGCGCATCCAACTGGGACCGGGCGCGGTGCTGGAGGGCCGCGTCGTGGAGGAGGCTTCCGGTGGGCCCGTGGAGGGCGCGCGCGTCGAGGTCAGCCTCTCCGGCGGGGACGAAGACCCCGGCGTCGCGATGTCGGACGCGGAGGGGCGCTTCCTCGTGCGCGGGCTGGCCCCCGGCGGCTACGACGCGAAGGTCACGGCCCCCGGCTACTCACCCACCCTCCGCCGGGGCCTGACGGTCACCCAGGGCGAACGCTTCCCCGTGGAGCTCAAGCTCTCGGGCACCGGCGCGGTGGAGGGGCAGGTTCGCGACCGGAACGGAGTGCCCGTGGCCGCGGTCCAGATCTCCGGCGTCAGTGGCTTGAGCCGGGGAATGGAGTTGCGCTCCACCGAGGCCCGCACGGACTCGGATGGCCGCTACCGGATTGAGGGGCTCCCCTCGGGCCTCCTGTCCCTCTCCGCGCGCCATGAGGGGGCGACGTCGGGCGCCCGCCAGACCGTCACCGTGGAGCCGAACCGCACGGCCCGGGCGGACTTCACGCTGGAGGGCACGGGGAACGTCGAGGGCCGGGTGCGCGCGGCCCGGGGCGCCCTCGGGGACGTTCCGCTGGAGGTGACGGCCCTGGCGGAGGATCCGTCCGTCGCCTCGGCGATGACCCTGGGGAACGTCAGCGTGGGCGCGGAGGGCTCCTTCCAGATGAGGCTGCCCGCAGGCAGCTACACGCTCATGCTCACCGAGCGCGGCCGCTTCACCCAGAGCCAGCGCGAGCCGGTGCGCGTGGAGGCAGGGCGGACGGCCCAGGTCGAGTTCACCTGGGAGGAGAAGGGCGACGTCAGCGAATACCGGGGCGTCGTCCTGGAGCCAGATGGCTCGCCGTCGCCCCGCGCCGTCATCACCCTCTCGCTGGCGGAGGGGCAAGGCATCCCCCTGTCGATGACACCCACGGATGAAGAGGGCCGCTTCGCCATCCCGCTCTCGCGCGCGGGAGCGCCTGGCCCCCGCCGTGTGCTGCTGGGGGCACGCAACGGAGGACGCTCCAGCGAGCCCATGCTCGCCACCGCCGGCCAGGAGGTCGTGGTGCGGCTGCGGCCCTCGGCGTTCCTTCGCGGACGCGTGTTGCGCAAGGGCGAGCCCGTCCGGGGCTTCTCCGTGTCGCTCCAGCTCCAGAAGGGCTACCTCCCCCAGCGTGGAGGCCCCTTCGAGTTCTCCGGCGACCGCTTCGAGCTGCGCGACGTCCCGCCCGAGCCCGTGAAGCTGACGGCGCGCACGGTGGACGGCTCCGTGGGCGAGGCCCTGGCCTCTCCTGGCACGGGCGCGGTGCTCGAGGTGGACATCCCCCTGACGGAGCCCGCCACCGTGAAGGGCCGCGTGGTGAGCGCGGCCACGAAGGCGCCCCTCCCGGACGCGTTCATCTTCATCGAGGGCGAGCCTCCCTCTCCGGAGCACGCCCCGGACGCGGAGGGCCGCTTCACGCTCAAGGGCGTTCGCGCGGGCGAGCGCGTCCTCGTCATCCAGGGCGGCCCTTCCCAGGGGCGCCTGCGCAAGCCGCTGAAGGTGAAGGACGGCGAGGTGCTGGACCTGGGCGACGTCTCCCCGGAAGTGACGCCGCCCCCGCCGTGAGCTGCTTCAGCCCTGCTGGCGCCGCCAGCGGGGAGGAGGGCCGTCGCGCAGCACCTCGGCCACCGCCACCGGACAGGCGAAGCTGGTCGTCATGGGCACCTGTCTCCACTGGCCGCCCATGTAGAGCTTCACCTCCCGCTCCTTCACGACGTGGTCCACCTTCACGTCCGCGCCCACGCGCTCCATGAGGGCGGGGTCGCCCACGGACACCACCGACTCCAGCAGCGAGGGCAGTGTGGGCATCCCGCCCGCGGCGCTCGCGATGAGCGCGCCCCGAGCCGCCGCGCGGTCGACGACCTCACGCATGGGCGCCTCCAGCGCGCGGTGGGGCGTGCCCAGGCTCAGGTTGAGCACGTCCACGCCGACTTCATCGAGCATCCACCCCATCGCCTCCACGAGGCACAGCGAGTGCCCGCGCACGTTCCGGTCGAGCACGCGCGCCACGTAGAGCTCCACGTCCGGCCAGGGACGGACCTGGTCGTAGAGGATGCTCAGCACCGCCGTGCCGTGCCCGTGCGTGTCCTCCAGGTCCAGCGTGCTCGCACCGGCCCGCCACGCCTCCAGCTCCTCGCGTTCGTAGGCGCGCGCCTCCAGCACCTGCGCGTCCAGATCGAGCGTGAACGTGGCCGCCCCCGCGAGCCGCAGCGAGTGCTCGCGCAGGAAGGCCACCTCCACGCCGCTGTCGATGATTCCCACCTTCTTCACCGGGCACTGCCTCCCGTCCCCGAAGGCTTCCAGTGCTGGAGCTGCCGCAGCACGTAGGTGCCCAGGGACACGGACTCCGTGCGCGGCGGGACGGACTCCGGAACGCTCACGGTGAGCCGCACGAGCGAGCCCGCGAGCGCCATCCCCGCGCAGAGCACCCCGACCAACAGGAACGTGAGGGTGCCGATGCGCCGCACGACGAAGAGGCCCGCGTGGTCGGGATCCTCCAGCAGGGGCAGGTGGGAGGGCAGCGGCGGCAGGGTGGGGCGTGGAGGCTCGTTCGCCATGGTTCCTTGCGTCCGCGCTAGGCGGCGTCCGCCTCGCCCATGCCCGCGCGGAACAGCCGCTGGTACGGCGCGCAGCGCGCGAGCAGCTCCGTATGCGGACCCCGGCCCACCAGCCGTCCGCCCGCGAGCATCCACACCTCGTCGGCCAGGGGCGCGTTGGCCAGCCGGTGCGTGATGAACAGCACCGTCTGACCGCGCTCCCTGGCCCGCGCGAGCAGTGCCCGCACGACGGCGGACTCCGTCTCCACGTCGAGCTGCGAGGTGGCCTCGTCCAGCAGCAGCACGGGCGCGTCGCGGAGCACCGCGCGGGCCAATGCCAGTCGCTGCCGCTGTCCGCCGGAGAGGCTGGCGCCCGCCTCCGCCACCGGCGTGTCGAAGCCCTGGGGCAGCGCGGACAGGACGGGCTCCAGCGCGCACAGCCGCACCGCCTGCCGCAGGTCCTCCTCGCTCACGTCGGACAGGCCCAGGGTGAGGTTGTCGCGCACGGTGCCGTGGTACAGCTCCACGTCCTGCCACACCACCGCGAGCTGCCGGCGCACGTCGGACAGCTCCAGCGTGCGCGCGTCCTGCCCGTCGTACAGCACGCGCCCCTGGCCCGGCTCCTCCAGCCGCGTCAGCAGCCGCGCGAGCGTCGTCTTGCCGGAGCCGCTGGAGCCCACGATGGTCACCACCGCGCCGGGCGGGACGCTCACGCTCACCTCGCGCAGCACGTCCTGTCCCGGCAGGTAGCCGAAGGACACGGCCTCCAGCTCCACCCCACCGGACAGCCGCTGTCCCACCGGGGCCGGGGCCGTCAGCGAGCGGGCCGGGTCCTGCTCGGGCGTCTCGTGCAGGTACTCGAAGAAGCGGCGCAGGTGGACGCCGCGCTGCTGGAGGCTGGTGACGAAGCTGATGGCCTCGATGACCGGCCCGCGCAGGTACGCGGCATACGCCACGAAGGCCACGAAGCCGCCCAGCGTCAGCTTGCCCTGGAGGATGAGCCGCCAGCCCAGCCAGGTGAACAGCGCCGTCTGCGCGGCTTCCACCGAGCGCTCGAAGAGCCGCAGCAGCCCCTCCACTCCATGGGCCCGCAGGTGCGCCCGCAGCACGGAGCGCATGAGCCCGGACGCGCGCTGATAGACGAAGGGCTCCAGCGCCAGCACCTTCGTCGTCCGGCTCTGCCGCAGCGTCTCCACCTGGAGCGCGCTGAGCGCGCCGTGCACGCCCATCACCTCCTGCCACGCGCTGCCCATGGCGCGTCCCATGACCAGCGGCACCGCCACCACGAAGGGCAGCGTGGCCAGCGCCGCCAGCGCCAGCTCCCAGTGGAGCGACGCCAGCGTGAACGGGATGACGAGCAGGAACGTGAGCTGCGAGAACACCAGCCGGAGCAGCCCCAGCACCAGGGACATGCCCGCCTTCGCGTCATCGAAGCGGCTGGTGAGCTCACCCACCTGCCGCCGCGAGAAGAAGCGGTCCGGCAGGTGCTGCAGGTGGTTGAAGAGGTAGAGCGCGGCGGAACTCTCCAGCTTCACCGTCAGGTACGCGGAGTAGTAGCCCAGCAGCGTCTCCGCGAGCGCCGCGGCCACCGACGCGGCCAGGATGCTCAGCACCAGCACGTGCAGCAGGTCCAGGTCCTGCGGGGCCGACACGTGGTCGAACAGCAGCCGCGTGAGGAAGGGCGGGATGAGGCACAGCCCCGTGATGACCGGGCCCAGGAGCGCGCTGCGCACGAGCGCGCCCCACGCGGGCTTGAGCAGCCGCAGCAGCGCGCCCAGGTAGCGCACCGACTGCTTCAGGCTGGGAGGGCCTTCCGCCCCCATCGCGCCGCCGGCTTCCATCACAGGTGCGTGAGGACGCTCCGCGCCAGCGCGTCCACTTCCTCGGGAATGGCGTGCACGCGCAGGCCGGTGTGCTGCTCCATCCGCCGCCGCGCCTCCTCCAGGACCTCATCCCGGACGCCCAGGAACCACGTCTCCGTCCACCGGCTGCCCAGCAGCTTGCGCCCACCCATCATCGCCAGGCCCACCACCGTGCAGGGCACGCCGTGCTCGCGGGCGAGCAGCTCCAGGTACTCGCGCGTCGCGACGACGTCTTCCGGCTTCGTGTCCACCGACACGGTGAGCACCACCAGGCGCGGCAGGAACGTTTCGTAGATGAGCGTGGAGGCGTTGTTGCGGCGGTCCTGGCCCGCGGGTGTGTAGAGCAGGCCGTTCTGTCCGCCGGTGATGACCACGTCGCAGTCGCGCGCCAGGTCCGCCATGAGCCGCCGCTCGAACGCCTGCCGCTGCGGACCCTCCACGCGCAGCACGCGCGAGTAGCCCGTGTCCGAGCCCAGCAGGATGCCCGTGGGCTCCGTGGCGTGGTGGCGCACGCGCACGTGCTTCGCCAGCGCCTCGCGCAGGTACACCTGCGTGGTGAACTTGCCCTGCACCGTGTCCGTGCCGAAGACGCCCAGCAGGTTGCGCGGGCCGTACTCCGCCGGGCCCGGCTTCGCCAGCGCGTCCTGCTCCGGCACGGCCACGCGCCAGAAGAGCTCCGGGTCCGGCTCCAGCCCGTCGAACAGGTCGTAATAGAGGATGTCGTCGTACAGCGACACCACCGGCAGCCGCCTGCGCGTGGCCACTTCCAGGAGCGCCCGGACGTGCGGGACCTCCGTCTCGAAGTTGAGCGAGCAGGTGAAGACCACCGCGTCGAAGTCGTGGCGCGCGATGGCCGCCGGGTCGTTCACCACGGGCACGGACAGCTCACCGGCCTGGATGTACGCGCCCGCGTCGCTGAGCGTCACCGCGTCGTCGAAGACGACGGACGCCGGGGCCGGGCCCCGGTCGCGGAAGCGCAGGAGCGCGTAGCCTTCCTTGTTGTACTTGAAGACGGCGGTGCGCTTCCCCGCGAGCACCTCCATCACCTGCGCGCGCGTGTACATGTGGCGGCTGCGCAGCGTGGGGTTCTGCTTGAGCGGCAGCCGCTGGTCGCCCTCCCAGATCTCCCCCAGCTTCCGGTAGAGCACCTCCGGGTCGTACTTGGGATACGTGTGCGTGTCCGGCGCGATGAGCAGCGGCACGCCGTAGTCCGGCATCTGGAACACGTGCTCGCGCGCGGAGCCCTCCACGCGCAGCGCGTAGCGGCCCTGCGGGTGCAGCAGGAAGTACTGGAACGCGACGCGCAGGCCCGCGACCTCCAGCACCTCCGCGTCCAGGGTGAGCTCCCGGCGCGCCTCCGTGCTCACGCCCTCCAGTGACAGGCGGCGCAGGAGGAACGGCGGCTGTTCCTGCCCGCCCGCCTTGCTCACGTGGATGAGCACGCACTTGAAGGGGTCCACCGGGAAGGACGTCAGCAGCTCCGGGGAGAAGTCCTTCAGCCGCGACACGACGTCCGCGTAGCGCGCGAGGAACAGCGCGCGCGCCCGCTCCCGCTGTGACGGGTCCGGCATCATGAAGAGCAGGTCGCTGCCGCTGAAGACCTCGAAGCGGCGCCACGTCTCCCGCGTCTCCGCGTCCACCGGCTCCGGGAGCTGCGCTTCCACCAGCTTGATGAGCGCGTACATCCACGCGTTGCCCGGCGTCAGCCAGTGCTCGCTGTAGAAGTCGCGCCCCCACGTCGAATAGTAGAGCCGGGGCAGCGACGGCGGCTCGGGCGGCGGCACCGGCGCCGCGGCGGGGACCTCCAGCGGCGCGGCGGGCTGCATGACACCGTCGAGCCACTCGATGCCCTCGTGCCACCAGTGGCCGAACAGCTCCGTGTCGAACGCGAGCACGAAGTTCTGCCCGTCCTGCGCGAGCGAGCGGCGTGAGTCGAGCAAGCTCCAGAACTCGCGCACGTGCCGGGGCACCTGCGCGCGGGCGGCCTCCACGTCGTAGAGGGCCTTCTGTCCCAGGTCGACCTTCTGGCCGCTCACCGCGTGGTACTTGAGCCCCGTCCACACGTGGCCCCGCTTGTTCGCGGGCACGGGCACGCCCAGCTCCTCGAAGTACTCGGGGCGCAGGTCGAAGCCCACGTCGCGGAAGAACTCGCGGTACACCGGGTGCGCGGGGAACGTGGACTCGGGCGACTTCCACAGGTACAGCCCGATGCGGTAGTCGTGGACCAGCACCTCCAGGCCCTCGTGGCGGAACACGCCGCTGGGGTCCTGCGGCTGCGACGCGCCAATGCCCGTCAGGCTGAGCGCGGTGCGGCGGATGCCATGGCGCGTGAGCACGCGCTCCACGCCCGGCTGGAAGGCGCACTCGGGCAGCCAGAGGCCGTCCGGCTCGCGCCCGAAGACCTCGTTGAAGGACTCAACGCCCCGCGCCACCAGCCGGTCCGCGACGGCGGGCTGGAAGAAGGGCAGGAAGTTGTGCTGCGGCGTGGACGTCCACAGCTGCACGCCCGGCAGCCGCGAGCGCCCCAGCGTGGCGAACACGTCGCGCAGGCTGTGCTCGCGCAGGAACTGGAGGCTGTCCTCCACGCGGTGCAGGTACATGCCCGCGGTGCGGTGGATCCGGGCCAGCGACTCGTCCGACAGCGACTGGGGGAACTTCTCGTAGCGGTTGTAGAGCTCCAGCCGCGACGTGCGCTCCAGCTCGCGCGTGGCGATGCGGCGCAAGAGCTGGAGGTAGCCGGTGTAGCGCTCCTCGCAGGCGATGAGCTGATCCACCAGGCACGGGGTGAAGGACATCACCAGCGTGCCGGCGAAGCGCCGGGAGTCCCAGCGCTCCAGCATCCGGAACAGCGGGATGTACGTCTCCGTCAGCGCTTCGAAGAGCCAGTTCTCCGGCTCATCGAAGAGGGGCCCCTCGCCCAACACCTGCGGCATGTGGGTGTTGAGGATCAGGGTGAGGCGCGTGTTCATGAGGGGACCGCGAGACGGGGGGAAGCGGGGGAAGCACCGGGGACCGCGGGACGGCTAGAAGGAGATGCCGCCGCCGCCGCAGTCCTCGGAGGGAGACGTCGCGCCGTCCTCGGAACACAGCCGGTGGGCCGAGTTGTAGAGGTCCTGCCACACGGTCCCCGGCCCCGATGCGACGAGCGAGTACGTGGTGCTGGAGAAGTTCGACGTGGCGAAGCCCACGACGTCCGGGCCTCCGTGGACCTGCTCCAGCAACTCCGAGACATCCTTGCGCGTGAAACGCATCGGGGGACCTCCGTGCGGCGGGTGGAACGGCAGGGGGAAGGCGCGGCGCTAGTAGCAGCCGAACGTCGAGCGGTCCTCGGCGGTGACGCTGCCGCCGTCCTCGCAGGTCCACTGGTACGTCCAGGAGTTCTGCCAGACGGCGCCGCCACCGAAGGAGGCGACCATCGTCCAGGAGGAGCCGGCGAAGGTGGACGTGCTGAAGCCCTGCACATCCGGGCTGCCCTGCACCGAGCTCAACAGGTCACTGACGTTCTTGCGCGTGTAACGCATGGCTGTGCTCCGCGTGTCGTGTGGAGGGAGGGGATGCGGGGGGGCGCTAGTAGCAGCCGATCTGCGCCGCGTCCTCGAAGACGGTCTGGCCGCCGTCCTCGCACATCCGGTGATTCGGGTTGTAGATGTCCTGGAGGATGTTGCCGCCCGCCGACGGGGTGATGTTGTACGTGTAGCTGCCGATGGTGGACGTCCAGAAGCCCACCACGTCGGGGTTGCCCTGCACGGTGCCCAGCAGGTCAGAGATGTTCTTGCGCGTGTACCGCATGGTGGTCGCTCCAGGAGTTGAGGGGGGAACTGGCGGAGCCGCGAATCCTAGGAAGAGACCGGGGAGCGGGCAAGCCAGGGGAGGGAAGGCGGTCTGGAACTGTCAGGAAACACGCGTGTTTTCGTGTTTCACGGTCCCGTTGGACCCATGGCCCGGGAGCCTCGGGCGCATGCCCGCGTTCAGCCACGGTTCGAGCGCGAGCTGGGCGCCGCACGCGGCGACGGTGACGAGCGCGGCCATGAGGCCCGGAGCCTTCCACGCGCCGACGGCGGCCGCCGCCGCGATGACCCAGGGGCGGATCAGCGTGAACGGCCCCAGGACCACCACGCTCGCGAGCGTCCGCGCATCCGCCTCCGCCGCCGCCCAGACGCCCATGCCCACCAGCGTCAGCGTCGCGTACGGCAGGAGCACCCAGAGGATGGCCCGCGCGCAGACGAGCAACTGCGGGAACAGGCCCGGCGCGAACAGGCAGGCCCCGGCGATTCCGGCGCCCACCGCGGCGGTCGTGAAGAGGCCCCGCCCCATCCCCCGGCGGATGGCGGCCCGGTAGTAGTCCGCCTTGAAGATGCGGGCATCCCGGCCCGCCGCGACGCGGAAGCCGCAGAACGAGGCATCCGTGATGGCCAGCAGCGCCAGCAGCACGGGAAGGACGGCGTTCATCGCGCGGGCCCCAGCCGTGCGCGCAGCGGTCCCAGGTGGCGCAGGAGCGGGTCCCACAGCTCCGCGCGGGCCCCCAGCGTGGCCGTCATGGGGCGCAGCACCGCGCCGAGGAGGTTCCGGGCGCCGTCCAGGGACGCGCAGGTGAACCCCGTCGCCAACCGGGCCGCCGTCAGCAGGGTCTCCGTGGGATGGGCGCGCCGCGCGGAGACCACGCCATCATGGCGCGCGAGCGGCTCCCGCATGCGGGCCTGGTGGAACATCCACGAGCCCCAGGGCGAGAGCACCGAGTGCTGGATGTCGTAGTGCACGAAGGCGTGCCCCTGCCGCTGGCCCGCGAAGAACGCGTTCAGGTCGTTCCCACGAAAGTGATGCAAGACGCCCGTGGAGATGAAGACGTGGCCTGGCTGCTCCAACTGGAACGCGTTCGCGACCTTGAGCTCGCAGGAGAGGGATTCCTCCTCCGCGAGCCGCCGGGCGTTTTCAATCAGCGTCACGTTCATGTCGCAGCCGATGATTTCGACGTCGCGTCCCAGCCGTCCGTGCGCCGCGAGCGAGCGGACGGCGTAGCCCAGGCCGCACCCGACGTCGACGACGCGCAGCGGAGGCTTCACGCCGGCCTCTCGCAGCGCCTGCAGCAGGGGCAGCAGCACGCCGCGGATGCGGTCCGCCTGAAGGAACTCCTCGCTCAGCCGCTGCAGCTCGATGTGCGAGCGCAGCAGGGCCAGGTTGCAGGCCTCGACGTCGAGCGTGTCATTGGACGCGGGAAGCCGCTGCACGAGCCGCGCGGCGGAGCGCTGCCCGTTCGCCATGAGCCGCGCCACCACCGCCGAGCGCGACACCGGCCGG